>NZ_JBCPSP010000019.1:0-96858 GCF_051129895.1 Pseudomonas sp. Je.1.5.c | reverse complement strand
CGCTCCCACGTGATACCAGCTGTTTCTACAGCTGGGTGAAACGCCCCAGGCGCTGCCGGAGCATGCTGTTCTCACTGCGCAGATGCTGCACTTCTTCAAGCAGCTCCAGCGCCAGCGCTACGCCTTCCCACTCCAGCTCAAGCTGATCATGCAGCTTCACCGCACGCTTGACCGTCACCGGCGCGCGGTCGTCGAACAGCCAGTCTTCAGGCGTTCGCCCTGAAGGTTCAACAATCCCATGTTCGACGATTTCGATCACACAGTCGGCCGAAAGGTTGGCTTCCTGACAGAGGGTACGCATGTCCAGTTGAACGATCAGGGTGCTGCTCATGATCAACTACTCCATTGTGTCCTCGGATTGAACGCGGCTTTCTCGGACAGCTTGCTCCACAATTCGCGGGTCTCGGCATCCGACTGGGTCGGCATGACCACCTTGAGCTGGGCATACAAGTCACCGCGCTCGCCGTGCTTGGTCGCCAGGCCCCGGCCCTTGATCCGCAGGCGCTGGCCGCTCTGGCTGTCGGGGCGGATGGTCAGGTTGATCTTGCCGCTCAGGGTCGGCACTTCAACCTTGGCACCCAGCGCAGCCTCCCACGGCGCCAGCGGCACGGTGATGATCAGGTCATGACCTTCGACATCGAACAGCGGGTGCGGTGCCATGCGAATGGTCAGGAACAAGTCGCCATTGGCGCCGCCGCCGACACCGGGCGCGCCTTGGCCTTTGAGGCGGATACGCTCGCCGTCGGCAACACCAGCTGGAATCTTGACGTTGAGGGTCTTGGTGGTGAACCCGGTACGCTGGCCGGCGCCATTGGTCTGCGGGACCTGGAAGCTGATCTGCTTGGACTCGTTATTCAGCGTCTCTTCAAGAAAGACTGCCAGCTCCAGTTCCACGTCCTGCCCTCGCCTGCCCGCGCTACGTTGTTGTTGCTGCTGGCCACGACCGAACGGGCTGCCACTCCGGGCGCCGAAGATCGAGCTGAAGAAATCCGAGAAATCGCCGCCTTCGAAGCCACCGCCAGCACCCGCACCACCCCGGCTCTGCCAGCCAGGGGGTGCCTGGAACGGCCGGCCATGTTGGCCGCCATACTTGCGGATCTCGTCGAATTCGGCGCGTTTCTGCGCGTCGCCGAGCACTTCGTAGGCCTCGTTGGCCTCTTTGAACTTGTCCTCGGCGTCGCGCTCCTTGCTGACATCGGGGTGATACTTGCGCGCCAGCTTGCGGTACGCGGCCTTGATCGCCTTGTCGTCCGCGGTGGGCTCTACGCCGAGTATCTTGTAATAGTCTTTGAAGTCCATCTATGGATCACCAATGAGAAATTGCACGTTGCTTCTGAAGATAGGGGTCAAGCATAGCCTTTCAAGGGCAGCTTGGGGTTGCTCGAGAGCAGACGACTGGTCTTGATTCTGCTGGCCACTGGCATAAACTGCGCGGCCGTTTTGCCTCCGGAAGCTATTTTTCATGTCCGACGTATCCCCGGCCCGCGCCCTGGGCATCGACTTTGGTACCTCCAACTCCACGGTCGGCTGGCACCGCCCAGGTGCCGAATCGCTGATCGCCCTGGAAAAAGGCAAGATCACCTTGCCCTCGGTGGTCTTCTTCAATATCGAGGAGCGTCGCCCGGTATACGGCCGCCTGGCCCTGCACGAGTACCTGGAAGGCTACGAAGGGCGCTTGATGCGCTCGCTCAAGAGCCTGCTCGGCTCCAAGCTGATCAAGCATGACACCAGCGTGCTCGGCACTGCGCTGCCGTTCAAGGACCTGCTGGGGATGTTCATCGGCGAGCTGAAAAAGCGTGCCGAGGCCGCTGCCGGCCGCGAGTTCGAGCAGGTGGTACTGGGCCGTCCGGTGTTCTTCGTCGATGAAGACCCGGCTGCCGACCAGGAGGCCGAGGACACCCTGGCCGACGTCGCGCGCAAGATCGGCTTCAAGGACGTGTCGTTCCAGTACGAGCCGATCGCCGCGGCCTTCGACTATGAGTCGGGCATCGACCGCGAAGAGCTGGTGCTGATCGTCGACATCGGCGGGGGTACTTCCGACTTCTCGCTGATCCGCCTGTCGCCGGAACGTCATCTGCTGGATGAGCGCCAGAGCGACATCCTCGCCACTGGCGGTGTGCACATCGGCGGGACCGACTTCGACAAACAGCTCAGCCTGCAGGGCGTGATGCCGTTGTTTGGTTATGGCAGCCGGATGAAGAGCGGCGCCCTGATGCCGACCAGCTACCACCTGAACCTGGCGACCTGGCACACCATCAACTCGGTGTACTCGCAGAAATCGCAGCTGGCGTTGGGCAGCATGCGCTATGACATCGAAGACGCGCTGGGTATCGACCGCCTGTTCAAGGTCATCGAGCAGCGTGCCGGGCACTGGCTGGCCATGGAAGTGGAAGCCAGCAAGATCGAACTGACCGAGCAGCCGAGCCGGCGCATCGACATGCGTCGGATCGAGCCAGAGCTGAGTGTGGAGCTGACGCGGGCGGTGTTCGAGGAGGCCATCGACGGTCTGCTGGAGCGGGTACGCGGCAGTGTCAGCGAGTTGCTGAACAAGGCCGGGGTCACTGAGAGCCAGGTGGATACGGTGTTCTTTACCGGTGGTTCGAGCGGGATCCCGGCGCTGCGCAACAGCGTGGCGGCGATGCTGCCCAATGCCCGGCATGTCGAAGGCAATATCTTTGGCAGCATTGGTAGTGGTCTGGCGATCGAGGCGCGCAAGCGCTACGGAACTGTCTGAGTCATTTCGCCAGTCTGTCCCGGCCTCTTCGCGGGCAAGCCCGCTCCCACAGGTTCAGCGTTGTTCTGATGATTGCGCTGAACCAAATTTCACAGGTTCAGCGTTGTTCTGATGATTGCGCTGAGCCAAATTTCACAGGCTCAGCACCGTAGTAACCGTTGCACTGAACCCTGTGGGAGCGGGCTTGCCCGCGAAGAGGCAGGTACTGACGAACTCAACCCTCAGACCAACTCAGCCCGGCGCAACTCACTCTTCAAATAGGCGTAGTAGATCGGCCCCGCCACCACCCCCGGCAAACCAAACGCCGCCTCGAACACCAGCATGGCCAAGAGCAATTCCCACGACTTGGCACTGATCTGCCCACCTACGATCCGCGCGTTGAGGAAGTACTCGACCTTGTGGATCACGATCAGATAACCCAACGCCGCCACCGCCACCCAGATCGACAGCGACAGACCAACGATGGTGATCAAGGTGTTGGACATCAAGTTGCCGATTACCGGCAGCAACCCCAGCAGGAAGGTCAACACGATCAGGGTCTTGGTCAGCGGCAGGTGCACGCCGAACATCGGCAACACCACCGCCAGGAAGATGCCGGTGAAGAAGGTGTTGAGCAGGGAAATCTTGATCTGGGCGAAAACGATATTGCGAAACGCCTTGACCAGCAGGCTCAGACGCTCGAACAGCGCGGCGGCCAGAGGTTTGCGCCGGGAAATGTCCGGGATGCGCTGCAAGGCAACGATGGCGCCGAGAATCATGCCGATCAGCAAGGTGACGAACATGTGCGCCATGCCCTTGCCTACCAGCTGCAGCTCACCCAGATGGCTCTTGAGCCAGTCACCAATCGCCACTTTGAACTCGGCCGCACTGGCCGGCAGGTAGCCTTCGATGAACGGCGGCAGCTGCCCACGGGCGCGCTCGACCAGACCCATGAACTTGTCCAACGACGCGCCAGGATTCTCCGCTTCGTGCAGCAGGAAGCTGAAAGCGCCGGCAATCAACAGGGTCAGGGTAGTGACGACCAGAGTGCCGAGCAGCGCCACGGCCAGCCAGCGCGCACGCTGCCCGGCGATCAATGGCTGCAACCTGGGGGTGAGCATGTTGACCAATTCGAAGACCAGCAGGCCGGCCAGCAGGCTCGGCAGCAACTTCAGCGGCAGCGCCAGCAGCAGGCCGGCAAACACGATGATCCAGCTGGCCAGAGTGACTTGGCGAGGGGTGAAAGTCATACAGCCTCAGGGGCAGACAGCGGAAAAGATCCGCAGTCTGCCAGCCTTCGCCCGGCAAACATAGGCGCAGGTCATTTCTTCTTCAGGCAGTCGCTCATGTAGGCCTTGCGCTCATCGCCCTTGAGCGCCTTTTCGGTCGCGGTGGCGTTGCAGCTCTTCATCTTTTCCTGCTGGGTGGCTTTCAGGCATTTGCTCATGAACGCCTTGCGCTCATCGCCCTTGAGGGTTTGCTCGGTAGCCTCGGCATTGCAGGTCTTCATTTTCTCCTGCTGGGCAGTGGCGGCGAATCCCTGTGCACTGATCAACACACCCAACACCAGCAACGGCACTTGCAGCATCTTCATGGAGTGGTCTCCTTGTCTCCGCGCCCGATGCACGGACATGCGCCTGAGTGTAGCCAACAATGCCCACCCCCTGCTCAGGCCGCGCGCGCCTGCCGGCGATACTGCTGCGGCGTGCAGTGCGCCTGGCGCTGGAACATGGCGATGAACGCCGAGGCGCTGCTGTAGCCAAGATCGAAGGCGATCGACTGGATCGGCGTGCCGGCCTCCAGCGCCTCGATCGCGCGCAAGAAGCGCAAGCGCAGCCGCCATTCACCAAAGCTCATGCCCAGCTCGCGCAGAAACTGCCGGGCCAGGGTGCGCTCGCTGACATGGATACGCGCGGCCCAGTCGGCCAAGGGGCGGTTGTCGCCTGGCTCGGCGCTGAGGGCGTCGAGAATCTGGCTCAAGCCTTCGCTGCGGGCGAACGGCAGGTAGCAGGCCTGGGTCGGCGACAGGTGCAGCTGATCGAGCAGGACTTGGGTCAGGCGCAGGTCGCACTGATCCTGGGCGACCTTGAGGTCACGACGGGCAAAATCGCTGAGGATCGCCTTGAGAATGTCGCTGATCACCAGGCTACAGGGCTGCTGCGGCAAGTCGTGGCACAGGTCGCGGTGCAAATAGACCGAGCGATAGACGATGGCCTGGGGGTTGTAGCAACCATGCTCACAGCCGGGTGGCACCCACACCGCCAGATGCGGCGGTGAGATGAAGCGCTGGCCGTCGACATCCAGGTGCATCACGCCGTGGGCGGCGTAGTTGAGCTGGCCCCAGGTGTGGCGATGGGGCGCGCTGATGGTGTCGGCGCCGAATTCGTCGTAGCGAAAGTAGACCGGGGCGGGGAGCTGGTCGAACTGGGGGATGGCGAGGTATTTGCCGGTCATTGTCTGGATCTAGGGGCAGGTTGTCTGGATGCAAGTATAGGTCTGCATACAGACAGAAGGATAATGACGGTCATCGTGGGAGCGGGCTTGCCCCGCGCTAGCGGCAGTGAACTCACCACCGCAGCCTGCTCCCACGCTCGTCGTTATCCAAAGAGCCCCAGTTACATGAACTACGCATTCCCCCTCATGGCCATCCTCATCTGGGCCGGCAACACAGTAGTCACCAAACTCTCGGCCGGCGCCATCTTCCCGGCCGAGATCGGTTTCTACCGCTGGCTGCTGGCTGGCCTGTTGTTCACCCCGTTCCTGCTGCCCAAGGTCTGGCGTAATTGGCCGGCAATCCGCCCGCACCTGGGCAAGATCTTCATCCTCGGCATCCTCGGCATGGCCCTGTACCAGAGCCTGGCCTACTTCGCCGCAGAGATCACCAGCGCCACCAACATGGGCATCATTCTCTCGCTGATGCCGTTGATGTCCCTGGCCCTGTCGATCGCCTGGCTCGGCCAGCGGTTGACCTTCGGCGCACTGCTCGGGGCACTGGTGTCCTTCGTTGGGGTCCTGGAAGTGGTGTCGGCCGGCCACCCGCTGGGGTTGCTCGATCAGGGCTTGAATCGCGGCGACTTGCTGATGCTGGTGGCGACCTTCGCCTACGCCCTGTACAGCTTCTTGCTGAAGAAGTGGCAATTGCGTTTGCCGCCGTTGCAGTTGCTGTACCTGCAAGTGCTGGTGGCGATCATCGTACTGCTGCCGCTGTTCCTGCTGTCGGCGAAAACCGGGCTCAACCCACACAACCTCAGCCTGGTGCTGTACGCCTGCGTACTGGCCTCGATGATTGCCCCACTACTGTGGATGCAGGCTGTGCATCGCCTGGGGCCGAGCCGCACGACCTTGTTCTTCAACCTGCTGCCGGTGGTGACGGCGCTGATCGCCGCCTGGGTGCTGGACGAGCAGCTGGCCGCCTATCACCTGTATGGCGGCCTGCTGACCCTGGCCGGGGTACTGCTCGCCGAGCGTTGGACCACCCCCGTACGCCGCGCCGCTACAGCCCGGCAGCCTTGAGCCGAGCGGCGTGTTCGGTGAACAGTCGCACCGGCTCGGCGCCCTTGCCGACCGCGCCCAGTGACTGGTTGACGATGTCCAGGTGATCCAGCGGATAGTCATCGCCGATCACCTGACCCAGGTGCGAGCTGTTGCGCCCGACCATGCCGTCACATTGGCCTTTCTCGCGCTCGAAGGTGCGGGCGAACAAGCGGCAGAAGCGGTTACTGCCATCGAAGCGATTACGTCCTTGATCAGTGCGCCCTGGTTGCAGGGTGCCGGACCAGGAGTAGTAGCGCACGCCATTGACTTCATATGCGCCCTCGCCACCCCACACCTCTGGCAGGCCCTGTGGATAAGCCTGGTTGAAGCGGGCCACGCCATGGTGGGTCAGCGATTGATGCGAGGCGTGCACATCGATTGGCAGTGGATCGCGGCGCCAACCGGTCTCCAGCCACACCAGCAACACCGCCAGGCCATGTAGCACGGCCTTGAGAATGCGCCCATGGGGTGAGTCGCCAGGCGCCTTATGGTCGAGATAGTCGGCCAGCTCCGAGCCATGATTGGGGCCTGCGACCGAGGTTACCGAAGCCACCCGGTCTGGCCGCTTGGCCGCCGCATAGCGGGCGCTGAGCGCACCCTGACTATGACCGATCAAGTTGACCCGCTCAGCCCCGGTGCGCTGGCAGATGTCCTCGATGATCGCCAGCAACTGCTCCCCGCGCACTTCGCTCGAATGCAGCGGCGACACCTGCACCGGTAACACCTGCGCGCCACCTTTGCGCAACGCGGCGACGATGCCAAACCAATAGGGATAGAGCAGCAGCCGCACAAAACCGAGCATTCCCGGCACCAGCACCAACGGGTAACGCGTGGCCAGATCCTGGTTCATCGCCCATCCCTCTCCATGGTCAGTCGGCCAACACTAGCGCCATGTCGATGAACATCGCAATCGAACTCCTGGCGCGTCGTGCGGTTCCAAACCAAACAGACCCTGAGCAAGGAGCGGGACCATGTACAAGCAGACCCTGGCAATCCTTCTGGCCAGCGCCACCCTGGCCGCCTGCGGCAGCCGCCCAGAGAACCCGGTCGACTACGTCACCTACCGCGATGAACCGCTGGTCAAGCAGGTGGAACACGGCATGACCATGCAGAAGGTGATTGCCATCGGCGGCAGCCCATCGAATGTCATCGATCTGCCCCATGGCGGCACCTGCAACGACTACATCCTCAACCGCGACGGCCACCAACAGCCCTACTACGTGCGTTTCGATGCCACTGGCCATGTCGATGCGAAGGGCTTCAAGACCTGCAAGCAACGAGAAGAGGACAAGGAAGCCGTGCCCGGCGCCTAAGCCCTCCTGACACCCTGACCACCCTGAATCTTCGGAGATAACCATGAGCAACGTTGAACTGACCGATGTGAAAACCCTGCGCGAGCGTGCCCGCCAGCATGTCGAGCAAGGGGCGGTGACCGAGGGCTACAGCGCTGATCGCGAGAAGATCCTGCGTGTGCTCAACGAGTCACTGGCAACCGAGCTGGTGTGTGTCCTGCGCTACAAGCGCCATTACTTCATGGCCAGTGGCATCAAGGCCAGCGTTGCTGCCGCGGAGTTTCTCGAGCACGCCAACCAAGAATCGGAGCATGCCGACAAGCTGGCTGAGCGGATCGTCCAGCTGGGCGGCGAGCCGGACTTCAATCCGGATAACCTGAGCAAGAACTCCCATGCACAGTACGTGGCGGGTAACTCGCTGAAGGAAATGGTGCTGGAAGACCTGGTGGCTGAACGCATCGCGATCGATAGCTATCGCGAGATCATTCAGTTCATTGGTGAGAGTGACCCGACTACTCGGCGGATCTTCGAGGACATCCTGGCGCAGGAAGAAGAGCACGCTGATGACATGGCGGATCTGCTCCAAGGCCTTTGATTCAAACCCTTACGTGGGAGCGGGCTTGCCCCGCGATAGCGTCGGTGAGTTCACCATCGCTATCGCGGAGCAAGCCCGCTTTCACGTATGAGTAAGATTCGCTTCACTTCTTGGCTTTGACCGCCGCCGGCGCCTTCCCAGCCCGCATCTGCTCCAGTAGCGGCGTACACTGATTGGGCACATCGCCACTCGGCGCAATCAGCGCCAGCAACCCCGCCGCAGGCCCTACAGCAAGCCCCAACGCCACCATCCCTACTCCACGCAATGCCAGCGGCACCGCCTGCACGCCAGCATTGGGTTTGGCAAACGGCCCGCGCACGTACAAGGGCGAGCGCAGCGAGAACAAGCGCACCCCTTTCGACTCCGGGGTGATCTTCAGATCCAGCTGCTCGCTGGCAAAGTTAGCCGTGCCATTGACGTAGATGATCGCGTTCTCGGTATCGAAGACGAACAGCCGGGTGGTCGCCAGGCCATCCTTGATACCGACATCCGCCGCGGCGCAGTTGATCTTCACATCCTTGTCGCCAAACAACTTGTCGACCACATAGTTACCCACGTTCAGCCCGGCGATCTCCATCAGGCTGCGGCTGATCGCGCCATCGTTGATCAGCAGGCGCAGATCGCCGTTGGAAGTACCCAGCAGGGCCGCCACCGAATTGCCCCGGCCACTCAAGTCGGCATCGCCATTGAGCTCACCAAAGCTGGTCTGCATCGGCGCAAAGCTGGGGAACAATTGCTTGAGCTTGAAGCCCCGGGCAGTGAGCTTGGCTCGGCCCTGCAAGGGCACGCTGCGCCCGTCCAGGCGGATGTTAGAAGCCAGGTTGCCACCTGCCACGCCAAAGCGCAGCGGCTCCAGGCGCAGCACGCCGTCTTCCAGCAGGACATGGGCCGAGAGGTCGTTGAAGGGCAATTGCTCGCTGTGCACGATGCGCTTGCCGCTGAAGCTGACGTCAGCGTCCATGGCGCGCCAGCGTTCGGTGCGAAACTCTTCTACCGGCAGCACCTTGCCGGTGGGCTGCTTGCTGGCTCCGCCACGGGCCTTCTGCTCGGCGTTGGAGTCAGCGCCGATCAGCGGCGCCAGGTCCTTGAACAACAGTTGGTTGGAGACCAGCTTGCCAGTCAACTTCGGCCGCGGTTGGCTGGCGACGAAGGCCAGGTCACCATGGATGTCACTGTCGCCGATCTTGCCGTTGAAGCCTTCGTAGCTGAACCGCGCGCCTTCAGGCGCATGCAGGTTGGCAAGCAAGTGGCCGTCGGTGGAATAGGCCGGGGTATCCGGCAGGGTCACGCCGGTCAGCGGGTAGAGATTGCCCAGGCTGCTGCCCGCCAGGCGCAGGCGCAGGTCGAGCGCGCCCAGGTTGCGCGGGTCGGTGAGGGTACCGGCGAGCACTACATGGGTGTCGGCAATGCGCACATCCGCTTGCAGCGGGAACGGCTGGCTGGCGTCCTGCAGGGCCAGCAGGCCACCGATCTTGCCGGTACCGGACACCGGCTGGCCCTTGTAGCGGCCTTGCGCCTTGAGGCCGAAGGCATAGTCCTGGGCGCCACCGGCTTTCTCGGCGCTGGCCTTGCCAACGATCTCGCTGAACGGGATTGGCTTGCCCAGTGGATCGATCTGCACCTTCATGCTGGTTTTCAGGGTCTGGTCATCGAAGCTGACGTTGCCCTGGTCGAAACCGATGGCGCCGATGTCCAGTACCCATTTCGACGGCTCGGCGTTTTCATCTTTCGGGCCGAAATCGAAGGTCCAATTAGCACGGCCATCGGCCAGCCGATTGAGGCTGGCTGTGGGCTTGGTCAGGTCGATGCGCGGAATGACGATCTGCTGGAACATCAGCGGTAACGGCGAGAGACGGAATTCGACCTTCTCCAAGCCGACCATGGTGGGCTCCTTGAGCCAGTCGGGGTTGCCCAGGGTCAGGTCTTCGGCGATGAAGTGCGGCCAGGGCACCCAGGCTCGCCAACCGCCCTCTTCAGGCTCGGTGCGCCACTGCACAGCGAGGTTGCCGTTGATCGCGAAGGGCCGGTGCAGGGCCTCGGAAACCTTCTCGTTGAGCAGCGGCTTGGCGCGATTCCAATCGAACGTGGCGATGACCACCACCAGTATCGCCAGCACGGTGATCAGGCTGGTGAAGATCCAGGTGAAGATTCTGGCAGGGCGCGTCATTGCGTAATTCTCCTGACTGCATGGCACAAGGCGGGCACGACGATGGCACTTAGTATGTCGGACTGATGAAAAGCTGCGGGGTTTAATCGAACAACCCATGATAACCAAGAATTTCCTGACACCCCTCTCAGCTTTTGGTCTGTTCCCGGCTCGGCTGTTACCCATCGGGCCAACCATCAAATTGCCACCTCGGCCTCAGAAACACGCGAGATAGAAGGGTCGCAACTGAGTATCAATACCGTCGATTGTTACCATTAGCCTTATGAACTTTTCTCTGGAGTTACCGGGAGTAGCATTGGCTTCGTACCCACTTTCCAGCCCCCCAGAGGAGCACCGAAATCATGAAACGCCATCTGCTGCTGAGCCTGACCCTTTCCATCGCCGCCGCCAACGCCTTCGCCCTGCCCGCTCAGGATCAACACCTGACCGCCGAATCGCGTTCGAGCTCGGCTACAGTTGCGCAACCGCTGAACACCTTGGCCGAAGGTGGCGCTGAACGCTTGCAGGAACGTGCAGCGCGCGTTGCCGAAGGTGGTTCGGATCGCCTGATCGAACGCACTGGCCGGGTTGCCGAAGGTGGTTCGGATCGTCTGATCGAACGCACTGGCCGGGTTGCCGAAGGTGGTTCGGATCGCCTGATCGAACGCACTGGCCGGGTTGCCGAAGGTGGCTCGGATCGCCTGATCGAACGCACTGGCCGGGTTGCCGAAGGTGGTTCGGATCGCCTGATCGAACGCACTGGCCGGTTTGCCGAAGGTGGCTCGGATCGTCTGATCGAACGCACTGGCCGGGTTGCCGAGGGTGGTTCGGATCGCCTGATCGAACGCACTGGCCGGGTTGCCGAAGGTGGCTCGGATCGTCTGGTCGAAATCAGCCGCATGAGCTGATCACCATGGCCGAAAAGAACAACCCTCGACACTGCGCCTGCTATCCTCCAAGCCCGGTCCATTGACCGGGCTTTGTTTTTTTATCCAGAATGCCCAGCCGTACAGTCACAGAATCCTGCCCATGCTGCCGCGCGCCGAACAGAAGCTCCAGACCCGCCAGGCCCTGCTCGATGCCGCCTGCCAGTTGATGGAAAGTGGCCGCGGGTTCGGCAGCATCAGCCTGCGCGAAGTGGCCAAGACCGCTGGCATCGTGCCAACTGGCTTCTATCGACACTTCCCGGACATGGACGCCCTCGGTCTGGCGCTGGTCGAAGAGGTCGACGCTACCTTCCGCCACGCCATCCGCCTGGTGCGACAAAACGAATTCGAGCTGGGTGGCATTACCGATGCCTCGGTGCGGATCTTCCTCGACATGGTTGCTGCCCACCGCGCCCAGTTCCTGTTCCTCGCCCGCGAGCAATACGGCGGTTCGCAGCCGGTGCGCCAGGCCATCGCCAGGTTGCGCCAGGACATCAGCTCGGACCTGGCCACCGACCTCGGCCTGATGCCACGCTGGAAGCATCTGGACGCAGCCGCGCTGAGCGTGATGGCCGATCTGGTGGTCAAGACCGTGTTCGCCACCCTGCCCGAACTGATCGACAGCCCCGACCCGCTGGACCCGCAGCCGCTGACCGCGCAGGAAAAGATCACTCAACAGCTGCGCTTCATCTTTGTCGGTGCGCGCCATTGGCAGGGACTTAGCCCTTCGCCTTGAAGCAGACATCTTCGCCCCTTGCATGCGCCTGAGAATCAAGAGTCATTCACCAGTTCTGCTACCATGGCGCACTGCCCGATTGCGACGAGCGCTTCCATGTCCGACCCCCGCCCCACCCTGCCCGAGCTGACCACCCGCCTGGCCCGCTTCCGCCAGCATTTTGCCGAGCGCATCGTGCCGCTGTGGCAAGGTCCGGGGTGGAATGCCGAGCTGGCGCTGCCCTTTGAGGCGCTCGACGCACAGCACCAGCCGCTGCCGGTACAGCGCTACCGCGCCATGGCCGTCGCTCGTCAGCTGTACCTGTTCAGCAGCCGCATCGAGCAACCGGGCGCGGCCGAGCGGGCCGCAACCCTGTTGCGTTCCCTGCAACGGCACTTTCACGACGCCGAACACGGCGGATGGTTCTACAGCATCGACGCCGCCGGCCAGCCACTGGACCGCCGCAAAGACTTGTACACCCACGCCTTCATCGTCTTCGCCTGTGCCCATTACTGGGGCAAGGTGCGCGAGAGTCTGGTCGAGTCCACGCTCAACGCCGCGCTGGAAATCGTCGCCGAGCGCTTCGCTCGCGACGACGGCTTGTATGAAGCGAGCCTTGCCGAAGACTGGTCGGACCTGGGCAGCGGCCCATTGCAAAATCCACAGATGCACTTGGCCGAAGCCTTCCTGCAGACCTTGCAAGTACGTGACGACCCAGCTGTTCAGCAGGCCTTGCTGCAGCTGTGCGAGGCGCTGCAAACGCACTT
This sequence comes from Pseudomonas sp. Je.1.5.c, assembly GCF_051129895.1. NCBI lineage: Bacteria > Pseudomonadati > Pseudomonadota > Gammaproteobacteria > Pseudomonadales > Pseudomonadaceae > Pseudomonas > Pseudomonas sp. Je.1.5.c. The sequence continues at coordinate 84,170 of NZ_JBCPSP010000019.1, read as the reverse complement.
CATCGAGCCTGAACAGGGCCTGATGCTGGAAAAACCGCGCGGCGCTGTGGATAACTGGTTCGAGCCGGGCCATCAGTTCGAATGGTTCTACCTGCTCGATACCTCGCCACTGCTGCGTGACAGCCCGCTGCACGCGTCCATCAGCCGGGCATTCGGCTATGCCGAGCAGCATGGGGTGAAGGATTCAGCGGTACTGGCGATGCTGGATGTCGAGGGCAAGGTCATCGACCCAACCCAACGCATTTGGGCCAAGGCGGAATATCTGCGGGCATTGGCCTTGCGTGCAGACAGTGATGGCAAGTTGCTGGAGCAGTTGGTCGCGCTGGAAGAGCAATTCCTGCACGCCGGTGGCTGGAACGAATGCCTGGATGCCAGCGGCACCGTCAGCCGGCATGACATGCCGTCGACTACGCCTTATCACTTGGCCACTTGCCTGGAAGGCTTGCAGCGGTTGAGCTGAAGCCATCGCGGGGCAAGTCCGCTCCAGGGTGTCGCTATCCCTGTCGGAGCGGGCTTGCCCCGCGATGGCCTTAAGATCAGCCCTTGGCCGAACGATCGATCGAGAACCCGGCCCAATCCTGGCTCACTGGCATCAACTCCAGGCTGTTGATGTTGATGTGCGCCGGCTGATTGAGAATCCAGAAGATGGTCTCGGCGATGTCCTGCGGCTGGATCGCTTCGGCGCCAGCGTAGGTGGCGTCGTACTTGGCCTGGTCGCCACCAAAACGTACCAGCGAGAACTCACTTTCGCACAGCCCCGGCTCGATGTTGCTGACGCGCACGCCCGTGCCGCGCAGGTCGCAGCGCAGGCTCAGCGAGAACTGGCCGACGAAAGCCTTGGTGCCGCCATACACGTGGCTGCCCGGATACGGATAGTTGCCAGCCACCGAGCCGACGTTGAGGATCGACGCACCGCGACCATGGGCGATCAGCCGTGGCAGCAGCAAGCGGGTGGTGTACATCAGGCCTTTGATGTTGGTGTCGACCATGGTTTCCCAATCGTCCAGGTCGCACTTCTGCGCCGGGTCCGCGCCCAGCGCCAGGCCTGCGTTGTTGACCAGCCCGCGCAGCTTGTCGAAGGCCGGCGGCAGGTTTGCGATGGCTTGCTCCATGGCCGCGCGATCACGCACGTCGACAACGATGCCATGCACTTCGGTCTTGGCCGAGAGTTCGGCACACAGCGCGTCCAGGCGCTCTTTACGACGGCCAGTCAGGACCAGTTTCCAGCCGGCATCGGCAAACAGGCGGGCCGTCGCCTCGCCAAAACCGGAAGTGGCGCCTGTGATGAATACGGTGGACGTCATGCTGTTCTCCTTCGCAATAAGGGGGTCGTCGACAGGCCTTGAAGCATGCCCGCCACTGGCGACGCCAGCAAGCCGTTTTGCACCCTGCTCAAAAAACATCCAAACCTGGCAAAGCCTTGTAGCAGAGGGGACCGCGCGGGCTATGCGCATGTTATCCACAGGGCTTTCCCCACAGAATGGGGGCAACTTGTCAGGGGATTGAATGGATTTTCAAGCAAGCGCCCTGGGGATATCTCATCGCTGATGGCGCAAGGCTTTCAGCAGTGCCGCTTGCAGCAGTCTGTCCAAGGCTTTTGCACAGAGTTATCCACAGATATTTGGCGTTTGGTGAGAGCCCGCGAAGGGGTAAGTTATCCCATGAAAATCAAGCACAAGCAGCGCTTGATCAAAAAACGAACAGATCTTTGCAGGCCTTGATAATCGTGGCTCACAGCGGAGTGCCACCATGTTTTCCACAGGCGGTTCCACATTATCCGGGGACAGTTTTGTGCCTGTGGAAACAATGACTTGGAGCGGGGTTCTGAGGTGGCTCTGGCGAGATATGCGACAAGTTGTCCACATGGGCGTTGGAATGGGGCCGCAAGCGGCCCCAAACCTCAGTGCCCGCCCAGATAAGCGTTACGCACCTCTTCGTTGACCAACAACTCCTGCCCCGTGCCGGTCATGCGAATCTGCCCGTTGACCATCACATAGGCGCGGTCCGACAGCTTCAGCGCATGGTTGGCGTTCTGCTCGACCAGAAAGATGGTCATGCCGGTCTTGGCCAGCTCACGCAAGGTGGCAAAGATCTGCTTGACCACGATCGGCGCCAACCCCAAAGACGGCTCATCGAGCAACAGCAACTTGGGCCGGCTCATCAACGCTCGGGCAATCGCCAACATCTGCTGTTCACCACCGGACATGGTCATGGCGCGTTGGGTCCGCCGCTCTTTCAAGCGTGGAAACAGCTCGTACATGCGCTGCATATCCTCGGCGGCATACTTATCCCCAATGGGAATGGTGCCCATCATCAGGTTTTCCTCGACGGTCATGTCGGGGAACACCCGCCGCCCTTCCGGCGACTGGGCAATGCCGTTGGAGGCGATGTAGTGCGACGACTTGCGGGTGATATCGGTGCCACGGTAGACGATCTGCCCAGACGCCGCGCGCGGCTGGCCGAAGATCGACATCAGCAAGGTCGACTTGCCCGCGCCGTTGGCGCCGATCAGGCTGACCGTCTCGCCCTCGTTGATGTGCATCGAGACTTTCTTCAGCGCCTGGATTGGCCCGTAGAACACGTCCAGGTCCTTCAGTTCGAGAATGGGTGCACTCATACCAGTTCCTCTTCGTCTGCACCCAGGTAGGCGGCGATCACAGTCGGGTTGTGGCGGATTTCCTGCGGGGCGCCTTCGGCGATGACGTTGCCGTGGTCGAGTACCACGATGTGGTCGGAGATACTCATGACCATGCCCATGTCATGCTCGATCAGCACCACGGTAATATCGTGCTCATCACGCAGCACGCGGATCATGCGGCTGAGCGCCTCGGTCTCCTGCGGGTTGAGGCCGGCGGCGGGTTCGTCCAGGCAGATGATCTTCGGCCGCGTGCACATGGCCCGGGCGATCTCCAGGCGGCGTTGTTGACCGTAGGACAGTTCGCCCGCCAGGCGGTTGGCGCAGTCGACCAGATCGACCACTTCCAGCCAGTAGAAGGCGTGATCCAGAGCATCGCTTTCGGCCTTGCGATAACTCTTGGTGTTGAGCACCCCGGCCAGCAGATTGCGGTTGACCCACATGTGCTGGGCCACCAACAGGTTCTCCACCACCGACATTTCCTTGAACAGGCGAATGTTCTGGAAGGTCCGCGCCAAGCCTGCGCGATTGACCAGATGGGTGCCGCCGAACATCTTGTAGTACAGGCGGTTGGCAAAGCGCGCAGGCGAGACGAAGTCGGTTGGTTGGAAGCGCTCGCCGAGCAGCTGGATCACGTCGGTGCGGTTACCCCGCACATTCAGCTCGATGCGTCCGCCACTGGCCTTGTAGAAGCCGGTCAGGCAGTTGAACACGGTGGTCTTGCCAGCGCCGTTGGGGCCGATCAAGGCGAAGATCTGGTTGCGCTTGACCTGCAGGCTGACATCGCTGAGCGCCTTGATGCCGCCGAACTGCATCATCAGGTGTTCGACCGAAAGAATGATTTCGTCGCTCATGGCGCCACTCCTTTACGCGGGACTACCCCGGTGCGGCTGATGCGGATCAGCCCACGCGGTCGCCAGATCATCATCAGCACCATCAGCACGCCGAACAGCAGTACCCGGTATTCGGAGAAACTGCGCAGCAGCTCAGGTGCCACGGTCAGCACGAATGCGGCGATGACCACGCCAACGGTCGAACCCATGCCGCCGAGTACGACGATCGCCAGGATCAGCGCCGACTCGAAGAAGGTGAACGAGGACGGGTTGACGAAGCCTTGGTAGGTGGCGAAGAACACCCCGGCAAGGCCAGCCGTGGACGCACCGATGGTGAACGCCGAAAGCTTGACCAGCACGTGGTTCAGCCCCATCGAGCGGCAGGCGATCTCGTCTTCGCGCAGCGCCTCCCAGGCGCGCCCGACCGGCATGCGGGTCAGTCGATGCTTGATGTACAGCACCGCCAGCACCACCAGGAACAGCACGATGTAGATGAACAGGAATTTGATGTTGGGGTTGTAGTCGATCCCGAAGAACTCGTGAAACGGCACCCCGCCGTCCTTGGCCCGGCGACCGAACTCAAGGCCCAGGAACGTTGGCGACGGCGCCGGCATGCCGTTCGGCCCACCGGTGAATGACAGCCAGTTGTTCAGCACCAGCCGGATGATCTCGCCAAAGCCCAGGGTCACGATGGCCAGGTAGTCACCGTGCATGCGCAGCACCGGGAAGCCCAATATGCAGCCGGCGAGCGCCGCTGCGATGGCCGCCAGCGGCAGCACGCTCCAGAAGCCCAGGCCCAGGTACTGGTAGCCCAGCGCCAGGCCATAAGCGCCGATGGCATAGAACGCCACATAGCCCAGGTCGAGCAGACCGGCCAGACCGACCACGATGTTCAAGCCCAAACCCAGCAACACGTAGATCAGGCCGAGGATGACCACAGTCAGCAGATATTTGTTGGCGAAGATCGGGAACACGATCGCGATCACGATCAGCGCCGGGATGACGTAGCGCAGCCGCGACTTGTAGTCGGGCGCCAGCACATGCACGCCCGAGCCGCCACTTTCAAAGCCTTGCAGCATGCGCTGGCCGGTGCCGCTCTGGAAGAACACGCTAAGCAGGAAGCGCCCCGCCATCACCCCGCCGACCAGCCAGGCCACGCGGCTTGGCTCGGCATTGAAGGTGTAGCCATCGAGCACCACGCCGACCACCGGGCCGAACACGATCAGTGCCAGCAAGCCCGCGACGATGGTCTCCAGCAGGCTGCGTTTGATATCGAAACCGGAAGAAGCAGTATTGGCAGTGGACATGTTCACACCTTAGCCACGAGCGGGCGACCCAGCAGGCCTTGGGGACGGAAGATGAGGATCAGCACCAGCAGCGAGAAGCTGAACACGTCCTTGTAGTCGGAGTTGATCAGGCCGGAGAACAGCGACTCGGAGATCCCCAGGATGATCCCGCCGAGCATGGCGCCGGGCAGCGAGCCGATCCCACCGAGTACGGCGGCGGTGAAGGCCTTGATGCCGATGATGAAGCCGGCATAGAAGTCGAAGGTGCCGTAGTTCATGGTGATCAGCACGCCGGCCAGGGCGGCCATCACCGCACCGATGACGAACACATAGGAGATCACCCGGTCGGTGTTGATGCCCAGGATCGAGGCCATCTTGCGGTCTTGCTGAGTGGCGCGGCACATACGCCCAAGCTTGGTGTACTTGATCACGTAGGTCAGCAGGGCCATGCCGGCGAAGGCGGCGATGAGGATGAAGATCTTGGTGTAGGTCAGCTGCACGAAGCCGGTGCCGACTTCGACGCGCCAGGCGCCTTCAAGCAGGGTTGGCACGCCTTGCTGGCGAGCGCCCTGGCTGATCTGCGCGTAGTTCTGCAGAATCAGCGAGATCCCGATGGCGCTGATCAGCGGCGCCAGGCGGGTGGAGTTACGCAGGGGTTTGTAGGCGATGCGCTCGATGGTGAAGCCGTAGACGCCGGTGACCACCACGGTGAACAACAGCGTGCCGAGCATCAGCAGCGGGAAGGACTCGATACCGAAATAAGCCAGCAATGCCAGGCTGATCGCCGCGAGGTACGCGGAGATCATGTACACCTCGCCGTGCGCGAAGTTGATCATGCCGATAATGCCATAGACCATTGTGTAGCCGATGGCGATCAGGCCATAGACCGACCCGAGGGTCAGACCATTGACCAGTTGCTGCAGGAAAATACCATCCATAACGCAATCTCGCTGAGTGAGATTGCACGAGCGCCGACCACGGCGGGCCTGGCATACAGCGGCCCTCGCAGCGCAGAACTGGTGCACATCTACGGATAAAGACAGGTACCGCGGGGCGTCGGCCCGGACGGCTGTCCGGGCCTTGGGCCTTTATTATTTTTGTTTATCCAGCTGGTGGTACTTGCCGTTGGCATCCCACTGGTAGACCACGTAGTCAGAGACGGTCAGGTCACCCTTGCTGTCCCACTTCTTCTCGCCCATGACGGTCTGCACCGGGTTGGCCTTGAGCCACTTGGCAGCGTCTTCACCCTTGTTTGACTTGGCGCCGTTGAACGCGGCGGCGAGCGCCTGGACCGAGGCGTAGGCGTACAGGGTGTAGCCTTCAGGCTCGGTGCCGGCTTTGCGGAACTCTTCCACCACCGCCTTGCTGTCTGGCAGCAGACGCGGGTCGGCGCCGAAGGTCATGTACACGCCATTGGTGTATTGAGCGCCACCTGCGGTGGACACCAGTTCGTCGGTGACGATGCCGTCATCGGACATGAACGCCACATCCTTCAGGCCTGCTTCACGCAGTTGGCGCACCAGTGGACCGGCTTCCGGGTGCAGGCCACCGAAGTAGACGACATCGGCGCCAGCGCCGCGGATCTTGGTGACCACTGCGCTGAAGTCTTTCTCGCCACGGGTCAGGCCTTCGTACAGCACCGGCTTGACGCCACGCTTCTCCAGCTGCGCCTTGGTTGCGTCGGCCAGGCCTTGGCCGTAGGTGTCCTTGTCGTGCAGGACTACGACTTTCTTGCCCTTGAGCACGTCGACGATGTAGTCACCGGCAACGATACCCTGCTGGTCGTCACGGCCACACATGCGGAACATCGCCGACAGGCCGCGCTCGGTGACCTGCGGGTTGGTCGAACCTGGGGTGATGGCGATGACACCGGCTTCGTCATACACCTCCGATGCCGGAATGGTGTTGGACGAGCAGAAGTGTCCGACCACACCGACCACCTTGTCCTGGTCGACCAGGCGGTTGGCCACGGCCACGGCCTGTTTCGGCTCGCAGGCGTCGTCGCCTTTTACCAGTTGGATTTTCTCGCCATTGACGCCACCTGCGGCGTTGATCTTGTCAGCCGCTGCTTGCGCACCTTTCATGTATTGCTCGCCAAACGCTGCGTTGGCACCAGTCATTGGGCCTGCGACGCCGATCTTGATGTCGGCCTGAACATACGAAGAAACACCCAGTGCCGTAGCTACGGCCAGAGCCAGGAAACCTTTCTTGTAAAACGTCTGCGACATGAGGTGGTGCTCCTAGAGTTTTTTTTAGTTGGCACTACAACTTTCAGCGCCTTGCTCCGAGCAAGGGCCGTGCCATTGGTTTTGGATTTCGAGCAAACACACTGGGCAGGCTGGTTAGAGGCGACCGGCGGGCTTTCGTTATTGAGCGTGCAACCGTCTGGCATAGGTAAGGCGCCACCACGCGATCACGAAAGGAGCAACCATCGAGTGCCATCATTGCAACCTCGACAAGTGTTAACGTGCAACCAGCCTGTAACAGCAGACGTCACCGAAGTGCACACAGCTGGTGCGCGACTGCTACGGGGGGCACTGTTTCAAGGCTAGCTGGTGCTGGCAGAATCATCCGGCTTTTGGCATTTACAGCCCTATCGCGGGGCCAGCCCGCTCCCACGCGCAATGCTTTTTGGCCTATTGCCGGGTGCGGGCTTGCTCCGCGATAGGGCTGCGGTTACTCACTTTGCGCGCAAAGGCTGGCACAATGGCCGCCATTCCCGCGCGCTTGCGCCGTTTTCAGCGAGCGCCGCCGACCTGGAGCCTTCCATGAGCGAGAGCGCATTCGCCGAGCGCATCGTGCACAACCTGCTCGACACCGACTTCTACAAGCTGACGATGATGCAGGCGGTGCTGCACAACTATCCGGATGCCGACGTCGAATGGGAGTTTCGCTGCCGCAACGGCGAAGACCTGCGCCCCTATCTGGATGAGATCCGCAATCAGATCGAGCTGCTCAGCGAGATGACCCTGGATGATGGCCAGGCCGAGTTTCTTGAGCGCATCAGCTTCCTCAAACCGGATTTTTTGCGCTTTCTGCGGCTGTTCCGCTTCAACCTGCGCTACCTGCGCCTGGGCATCGAGAACGACCAGCTGAGCCTGCGCCTGCGCGGCCCTTGGCTGCATGTGATGCTGTTCGAAGTGCCTCTACTGGCGATCATCAGCGAGGTGCGCAACCGCCACCTGCACCCACGCATGCGCCTGAGCGATGCCCGCGATCAGCTCTATCGCAAGTTCGACTGGCTGCAAGCGCATGCCAGCGCCGATGAACTGGCCGAGCTGCAGGTAGCCGATTTCGGCACCCGCCGGCGCTTCTCCAGCCGCGTCCAGGAAGAGGTGGTACGGGTGCTGCGCGATGATTTCCCGGCACGCTTCGTCGGCACCAGCAACGTCAACCTGGCATGGAAACTGGATATCAAGCCGTTGGGCACCATGGCCCACGAGTGGATCATGGCCCACCAGCAGCTCGGCCCACGGCTGATCGACAGCCAGATCGCCGCGCTGGACTGCTGGGTTCGCGAGTACCGCGGATTGCTCGGCATCGCCCTGACCGATTGCATCACCATGGATGCCTTCCTGCGCGATTTCGACCTGTACTTTGCCAAGCTGTTCGATGGCCTGCGCCACGACTCGGGTGAACCCGTGGCCTGGGCGGAAAAAGCCATCGCCCATTACCAGCAACTGGGTATCGACCCGATGACCAAGACCCTGGTGTTCTCCGATGGCCTCAACCTGACCCGCTCGCTGGAGATCTTCCGCGCCTTGCGCGGGCGCATCAACGTCAGTTTTGGTATCGGCACCAACCTGACCTGCGACCTACCTGGAGTGGCGCCGATGAACATCGTGCTTAAAATGACCGACTGCAATGGCTCGCCGGTGGCGAAGATCTCCGACGAAGCCGCCAAGACCCAATGCCGTGACGAGAACTTCGTCGCCTACATGCGCCACGTTTTCAAAGTCCCCCACAAGGAGTAATCCATGCAAGCCGTCCAGCGAGAGATTGCCCAGCAGCTCAAGGTGCAGCCGCCGTTCGCCGACGCCGCCGCGCTCGAGGCCGAAGTTGCCCGGCGCGTGGCCTTCATCAAGGATTGCCTGGCCAATGCCCGGCTCAAGACCCTGGTCCTGGGCATCAGTGGTGGGGTCGACTCGCTGACCGCTGCCCTGCTCGCCCAGCGCACTGTCACCGAACTGCGCGCCGAAACTGGCGATCAAGGCTATCGCTTCATCGCCGTACGCCTGCCGTATCAGGTGCAGCATGACGAGCACGATGCCCAAGCGTGCCTGGACGTGATCAAGGCCGATGAGGTGCATACCGTCGACATCGCCCCTGCGGTGCGGGCCTTGGCGCTGGAAGTCAAAGCGCTGGAAGGCGGCTCGCCGACCCTGGTCGACTTCGTCGTCGGCAACACCAAGGCGCGGATGCGCATGGTCGCCCAGTACACCATCGCCGGCGCACGCGCGGGCCTGGTGATCGGCACCGATCACGCAGCCGAAGCGGTGATGGGCTTCTTCACCAAGTTCGGTGATGGCGCCTGCGACCTGGCGCCGTTGAGCGGCCTGGTGAAAAACCAGGTACGCGCCATCGCCCGTAGCTTCGGGGCGCCGGAATCGTTGGTAGAGAAAGTGCCGACGGCGGATCTGGAAGACCTCGAACCGGGCAAGCCGGATGAGGCGTCACATGGCGTGACCTACCAGCAGATCGATGCGTTCCTGCATGGCGAGCCGGTCAGCCAGGAGGCGTTCGACATCATCGTCAACACCTACCGCAAGACCCAGCACAAGCGCGAGTTGCCGTTCGCGCCGTAACACGCGAACTGCAATTCCTGACGTGAGAGCGGGCTTGTCCCGCGTTAGCGAGGGTGGATTCACCCACACTATCGCGGGGCAAGCCCGCTCCCCCATTAGGTCACGCAGCAAGCATCAGGCTTACTTGACGATGACTTTGCCTTTCATCATCGAGATGTGGCCTGGGAAGGTGCAGAAGAAGCTGTAGTCGCCGCCAGCTTCCAGCTTGGAAGTGTCGAACTTGACTTCGGTTTCCTTCTCCGGCGCACCAATCATCGCGGTGTGGGCGATGATATTGGCGTTGTCTTCCTTCAGGTAACCCTTGTCGATGCCCTGGGTCATGCCTTCAGAGGCGATGGCCTGCATGTCAGCGGTCTTGCTGATCACCAGGTTGTGGCCCATGACGTTCTTTGGCAGGTTGCCCGAGTGGGTCAGCTTGACGGTGAACTCTTTGCAGCTCTTGTCGACGGTGAATTCCTTGCTGGTGTAGGACATCTGGTCGGTCGACTCGACCGTCACAGAGCACTCGGCCGCGAACACAGAAGCGCTGGCGAGGGTCAGCAGGGATACCGCTACAGCTTTCGCAAACATCGTGAATCTCCTTGGCAGGGGTTTATCAATTGCGAGACTGCCTGAACCCGGAACGAACGTCCCTGATGTGCATCAAGGGGGTGTCCAATGGCCAGCCAGTTGATTTGTTCTATGGATTGTATACAACCAATCTAAGTGCACATCATGCCCTCTAAGTAGACGATGGGACAACCTCTCATTTAGGAGCAAATGACATGTCCCTTGGTAGTTTCATGAACAGCCTGCTGGCAGCCTACGCCCAAGGCGCCGCTGGCGCCGCCTGCGAATTCTCCCGTCCGGAGTGAATCGCGCCTTGGAAGCGAGCGGCTTGCGCCTTACCCTGTGCACGCATTTGAAGGGAGAGAAGCAATGCCTGTACGTTCCGTATGTGTCTTCTGTGGTGCCAGCATCGGCAGCAACCCGGCCTACCGCGAAGCGGCGGTTGCCCTTGGCAAGGCCATCGCTGGCCGCGGCCTGACCCTGGTGTATGGCGGCGGCGCAGTGGGCCTGATGGGCACCGTGGCCGATGCGGCCATGGCTGCGGGTGGTGAAGTGGTCGGGATCATCCCGCAAAGCCTGATGGACGCTGAAATCGGCCACAAGGGCCTGACCCGCCTGGAGGTCGTCGACGGCATGCACGCGCGTAAAGCGCGCATGGCCGAGTTGAGCGATGCCTTCATCGCCCTGCCGGGTGGCCTGGGTACGCTTGAGGAGTTGTTCGAGGTATGGACCTGGGGGCAGTTGGGCTATCACGCCAAGCCGCTGGGCCTGCTGGACGTCAACGGTTTCTATGAAAAACTCGGCGGCTTCCTCGACCATATCGTCGAGGAAGGCTTCGTGCGGCCGCAGCATCGGGCGATGTTGCTGCTGGGCAAGCAGCCGGATGAGCTGCTCGATGGGATGGATGAGTTCGAGGCGCCGGTGTTGCCCAAGTGGGTCGACAAGAAGCCTGATTGATCCTATGACGCTTGACGAAAAATGTGGACTTGCCCCGCGATAGCGTTGGTGGATTGACCATCGCTATCGCGGGGCAAGCCCGCCCCCACGAGTTTAGATGTTACCCGTTCAGCGCGGCAGGACTGGCTGACGCGGCTTCTTCTTGCCGCCGCCCTTGGCCGCTTCCTTACGCTCTTTAGCTGCCTGCTGGTTACGCGCAAATGCCTCGGCCTTGGCCTTCTCACGTTTATCCCACGGCTTGCTGCCATCGCTGGCACGCGGCGGCAGGCCAGTGTGCTGGGTGAGGATCTTCTGATCCTTGCCCACCTTGTGGCTGCCGGTCGGCGTCGAGTTCTTGCGCCGAGCGCTCTGGTAGCTGTCGGTCTGCGGCTGATGCAGCGGGATCAACTGGTGCTTGCCCGGGCCAATCAGGTCGGCACGGCCCATGCGCTCCAGCGCTTCACGCAGCATCGGCCAGCCTTTGGGGTCGTGATAGCGCAAGAACGCCTTGTGCAAGCGGCGCTGCTCATCGCTCTTGACGATATCGACCCCTTCACTCTTGTAGGTGACCTTGCGCAGTGGGTTCTTGCCCGAGTGGTACATGGCCGTGGCCGAGGCCATCGGCGATGGGTAGAACGCCTGCACCTGGTCAGCGCGGAAGCCATTGCCCTTGAGCCACAGGGCAAGGTTCATCATGTCTTCGTCGGTAGTACCGGGGTGGGCAGCGATGAAGTACGGAATCAGGTACTGCTCTTTACCTGCCTCTTTGGAGTACTTCTCGAACATGCGCTTGAAGCGGTCATAGCTGCCGATGCCCGGCTTCATCATCTTGTCCAGCGGGCCACGCTCGGTGTGCTCGGGGGCAATCTTCAGGTAGCCGCCGACGTGGTGGGTGACCAGCTCCTTGACGTACTCCGGCGACTCTACCGCCAGGTCGTAGCGCAGACCCGAGGCGATCAGGATCTTCTTCACCCCCGGCAAGGCACGGGCCTTGCGGTACAGCTCGATCAACGAGCTGTGGTCGGTGTTGAGGTTCTCGCAGATGCCTGGGAATACGCAGGACGGCTTGCGGCAGTGCTTCTCGATGTCGGGGCTCTTGCAGGCGATGCGGTACATGTTGGCGGTCGGCCCGCCCAGGTCGGAAACCACGCCGGTGAAGCCCGGCACCTTGTCGCGCATCTCCTCGATCTCGTGCAGGATCGACTCGTGCGAACGGTTCTGGATGATCCGCCCTTCGTGCTCGGTGATCGAGCAGAAGGTGCAGCCACCAAAGCAGCCACGCATGATGTTGACCGAGAAGCGGATCATCTCGTAGGCCGGGATGCGCTCCTTGCCATAGGCAGGGTGCGGGACACGTGCGTAGGGCATGCCGAACACGTAGTCCATTTCCTCAGTACTCATCGGAATGGGCGGCGGGTTGAACCACACATCTACTTCACCATGCTTCTGCACCAAGGCGCGAGCGTTGCCTGGGTTGGTCTCCAGGTGCAGCACACGGTTGGCGTGGGCGTACAGCACCGAGTCGTTACGCACCTTCTCGAACGACGGCAGGCGGATCACCGTCTTGTCGCGGGTCATGCCCGGGCTGTCGAGAATCTGCACCACCTTGGCTTCGTTGGGGTCTTCGACCTCGCCCTTGGCCTGTTCGATCGCGCAGGCCTGGGTGTCCTGGGTGTTGACGTAGGGGTTGATGATCTTGTCGACCTTGCCCGGACGGTCGATCCGGGTGGAGTCGATTTCGAACCAGCCCTTGGGCGTGTCACGGCGCACGAACGCGGTGCCACGCACGTCGGTGATGTTCTCGATGGTCTCGCCATTGGACAGGCGCTGGGCCACCTCGACCACGGCGCGCTCGGCGTTACCGAACAGCAGGATATCGGCGCAGGCATCGATCAGGATCGAGTGGCGCACCTTGTCCTGCCAGTAGTCGTAGTGAGCGATACGCCGCAGCGAGGCCTCGATGCCGCCCAGCACGATCGGCACGTGCTTGTAGGCTTCCTTGCAACGCTGGCTATAGACCAGGCTGGCACGGTCTGGGCGCTTGCCGGCCATGCCGCCGGGGGTGTAGGCGTCGTCGGAGCGAATCTTCTTGTCGGCGGTGTAGCGGTTGATCATCGAGTCCATGTTGCCTGCGGCAACGCCAAAGAACAGGTTTGGCTCGCCGAGCTTCATGAAGTCGTCTTTGGACTGCCAGTTCGGCTGGGCAATGATCCCCACGCGGAAACCCTGGGCTTCGAGCAAACGGCCGATGATCGCCATGCCAAACGACGGATGGTCGACGTAGGCATCACCGGTCACGATGATGATGTCGCAGGAATCCCAGCCGAGCTGATCCATCTCCTCCCTGCTCATCGGCAGGAAAGGCGCTGGCCCGAAGCATTCGGCCCAGTACTTGGGATAGTCGTAGAGTGGTTTGGCTGCTTGCATGTCAGTGACCGGTTCTTGGTGTGCAGGGAAATCGCGGGCGCGGAATATAGCACAAATTTTGATCAAGTCCGACGATAATGGTCGGATTCATGATATGCCGTGCAATACCTGGCCATCCCCTCAGGGACCCGCGAGCGCAGCCTGACTTCCAGCATCGCCCTGGCCGGTGATCCCGCTTCCACAAGGGGACGGGATACGATTACTCGTCGTCGTCGAAGTTGTACATGCCCGGCGCGAGGTTCTCGAAGCGGGTGTATTTGCCGATGAACGCCAGACGAATGAAGCCAATAGGGCCGTTCCGCTGCTTACCGATGATGATCTCGGCAACGCCCTTGTGCTCGGTCTCGGGGTGATATACCTCATCCCGGTAAACGAACATGATCACGTCGGCGTCCTGCTCGATTGCACCGGACTCACGCAAGTCGGAGTTGACCGGACGCTTGTTCGGCCGCTGCTCAAGAGAGCGGTTGAGCTGGGACAGGGCGATCACCGGGCAGTTGAACTCTTTGGCCAGGGCCTTGAGGGATCGGGAAATCTCGGAGATTTCGTTGGTCCGGTTATCACCGGCCGAGCCTGGGATCTGCATCAGCTGCAGGTAGTCGACCATGATCATGGCGATCTCGCCATGCTCACGCGCCAGACGCCGGGTCCGCGCACGCATCTCCGAAGGGCTGATGCCGGCGGTGTCGTCGATGAACAGCTTGCGATCGTTGAGCAAGTTGACCGCCGACGTCAGGCGCGGCCAGTCGTCATCGTCCAGTTGACCGGAACGGACCTTGGTCTGGTCGATCCGGCCAAGCGAGGAAAGCATCCGCATGATCAGCGATTCGCCTGGCATCTCGAGGGAGAACACCAGCACTGCCTTGTCGCTGCGCAGCACTGCGTTCTCGACCAGGTTCATGGCGAAGGTGGTCTTACCCATCGACGGACGGCCGGCGACGATGATCAAGTCAGCCGCTTGCAGGCCGCTGGTTTTCTCGTCCAGGTCGGTATAGCCGGTGGAGATACCGGTGATGTCGCTGTCGGAGTTGAACAGCGTGTCGATGCGGTCGATGGCCTTGGTCAACAGCTCGTTGACGCCCACCGGGCCGCCGGTCTTGGGCCGCGCCTCGGCGATCTGGAAAATCTGCCGTTCGGCATCGTCGAGGATTTCCTCGGCATTGCGCCCCTGCGGATTGAAGGCGTTGTCAGCGATATCGGTGCTGATGCTGATCAGCTGGCGCAGCGTGGCGCGCTCGCGGATGATCGCCGCATACGCCTTGATGTTGGCGACCGACGGGGTGTTCTTGGCCAGCTCGGCCAGGTAGGCCAAGCCGCCGACCTGGCTCGACACGCCTTCCTTGTCCAGCTGCTCGTGCAGGGTGACCACGTCGAACGGCTGGTTGAGGTCGACCAGCTTGTGGATGGCGCGGAAGATCAGGCGGTGGTCATGCCGATAGAAGTCACCGTCCGAAACTTGGTCCAGTACCTTTTCCCAGGCGTTGTTGTCCAGCATCAGACCACCGATCACAGCCTGTTCGGCTTCGATGGAATGCGGCGGCACCTTCAGGGCTGCGGTCTGCAGGTCGAGTTGTTCGGGGTTGGTGATCTCGTTCATGGCCACGAAAGAATTCTGGGTGAGGAGAAAAACAAAGGGCACGGTCTGCGAAGGCAGAGCCGTGCCCGATGTTAACCGGCTAGCTCAGGAGGAGCCAGCCAGTTGCTACAGCTTAGGCTGCAACGACGACCACGCGTACGGTGGCTTCAACGTCGCTGTGCAGGTGCACGGCTACGTCGTATTCGCCAACGTGACGGATGGTGCCGTTCGGCAGACGAACTTCAGCTTTAGCCACTTCAACGCCGGAGGCGGTCAGGGCGTCAGCGATGTCGTGGGTGCCGATCGAACCGAACAGCTTGCCTTCATCGCCAGCGGTGGCGGTGATGGTGACTTCCAGCTCTGCCAGTTGGGCAGCGCGGCTTTCAGCCGAAGCTTTCTTGTCAGCAGCAGCCTTTTCCAGCTCGGCGCGACGTTCTTCGAACGCAGCCAGGTTGGCGGCGTTGGCAACGGTGGCCTTGCCGAATGGCAGCAGGAAGTTACGGCCGTAACCGGCTTTAACTTTAACTTTGTCGCCCAGGTTGCCCAGGTTAGCGACTTTTTCCAGCAGGATCAGTTCCATTTGGTAAAACCTCTTAACTTTTAACCTTCACCGTTCGCGGAATCATCACCCTGAGGTGACTTGCGACCGCGAAAATCAATCAGGCTATCGACAATGGCCAAAACCACGAGCAACGGATAAGTCAGTTGCATGAACAGGACCAGCGTCACGTACAACCCGACCAGCCAAAACTTGGCCAGACGTTTCTGAG
Organism: Pseudomonas sp. Je.1.5.c; assembly: GCF_051129895.1. NCBI lineage: Bacteria > Pseudomonadati > Pseudomonadota > Gammaproteobacteria > Pseudomonadales > Pseudomonadaceae > Pseudomonas > Pseudomonas sp. Je.1.5.c. The sequence continues at coordinate 68,353 of NZ_JBCPSP010000019.1, read as the reverse complement.
CCACCAACCCATGCAGCAGGGCAAGCCCGGCAAACATGAGCGGCACGCTGCACAGCGGCGTGAGCAATGCCAAGGCAGAACCGAGGTTCGGCCCGAACAGCATGCACCCCAACAGCACCAGCGCCGGCAGCAGGGGAATTCGCACCGCTTGAAACTCGCGGCCAAAACCTCCCGGGTTGTACAACGCGGCCTGCCAGTAGCGACCCAACATCAGGGCCAACACACTGACAACCTGCAGCCCAGCCGCCATCAGGCCGTTAAGCACCGGTACGATGAGCTTCCCAAGTTGCGCCTGCTCCTCCACCGATAACTGCTGGTAGAGACCGTCGAGCATCTGCGGCAGGGCTTTTTCAAGCGCTCGCGCCAGAGCTTCAATCGGTTCACGGAACGCTGAACCCAGAATGACACCGTACAACAGGCCCAAGGCGATGCTGGATAACAGCACCCGGTTCCAGGAATGCCCAGCGCGCAACAGCGCAGCCAGCCCCAGCGTCCCCAGCAGCACCATCAAGGTGCGCGGCTCGCCGAAGACCCACCAGGCCAACGCCGGTAAAATGCCCCAGACGATGACCGAGGAAGCGTCCTTGAAACCGCGCCGCAGGAACACCAGGCTCCCAGCGGCGGCACACAACCAGAACAACAGCGGCAATGCCGCACTACCGGCCACCACTACAGTGGCCTGCACGCGACCGCGCATGATGAAATCAGCTAACGCTCGCATGCTTATCCCTTGCTACTTGTCGAAAACCCGGTCTCAGCGGCCGTGGCTGTCGGTGTAGGGCAGCAGGGCCAGGAAGCGGGCGCGCTTGATAGCGGTAGCCAGCTGACGCTGATAACGAGCTTTGGTACCGGTGATACGGCTTGGAACGATCTTGCCGGTTTCGGATACGTAAGCTTTCAGGGTGTTGAGATCTTTGAAGTCGATCTCTTTCACGTCTTCAGCAGTGAAGCGGCAGAATTTACGACGACGGAAGAAACGTGCCATGTAATAGGCTCCTCAAAAGGTCCGTGGATTACTCGTCAGCGTTATCGCTGTTGTCGCTGTCATTGCTGTCATCGCCTTCGGCGCCATCAGCAGATTCAGGACGTTCACGACGCTCACGGCGCTCGCTGCGGTTCTCTTCGGCCTTGAGCATCTCGGACGGGCCAGTAACGGCTTCGTCACGACGGATGACCAGGTTACGGATCACGGCATCGTTGTAGCGGAAGTTGTCTTCCAGCTCGGCCAGGGCCTTGCCGGTGCACTCAACGTTCAGCATCACGTAGTGAGCCTTGTGAACATTGTTGATTGCGTAGGCCAGTTGACGACGGCCCCAGTCTTCCAGGCGGTGGATCTTGCCACCATCTTCTTCGATCAGCTTGGTGTAACGCTCAACCATGCCGCCGACTTGCTCGCTCTGATCCGGGTGGACCAGGAAGATGATTTCGTAATGACGCATGAATGCTCCTTACGGGTTAGTAGTCTGCCAGCGAATCTGGTCAGACAAGGAGTGAATGACACTGTATGTCTTGCCGTGGACAGTAGGCACATGCGCGCCTGCCTGCTGGGCAAGGGGCGCAATTGTAGAGAAGGCCGGACGCACAAGCAAGGTAATTGGCGATTATTTGAACAACCGCAAACATACCCAAGTGCCATCAACCACTGGGGCGCGCATGCGCGCCCCCTCTCGATCAGCGCTTGATCTGGCGCTGGCGCACGGCCTCGAACAGGCAAACGCCTGTCGCGACAGAAACGTTCAGGCTGCTGACACTGCCGCTCATCGGCAGCTTCACCAGAAAATCGCAATGGTCGCGGGTGAGCCGGCGCATGCCTTTGCCTTCAGCGCCCATGATCATCACCAGCGGACCGGTCAGGTCCTGCTGATAGATCTCCTGCTCAGCCTCCCCCGCCGTGCCAACTACCCACAGGCCACGCTTCTGCAGTTTTTCCAGGGTGCGCGCCAGGTTGGTCACAGCCACCAGCGGAATCACCTCGGCGGCGCCGCAGGCCACTTTACGCACGACCGGGGTCAAGGTCGCCGACTTGTCCTTGGGCACCACAACCGCCGTAGCGCCGGCAGCATCGGCAGTACGCAGGCAGGCGCCAAGGTTGTGCGGATCAGTGACGCCGTCGAGCACCAGAATCAGCGGCGGCGTCTCGGTACGCTCTAGCAACTCTTCGAGCATCAGCTCGCCCCACACCTGGCTCGGGCTCACCTCGGCAACCACACCTTGGTGCACGCCATCGACCCAGGTGTCCATCTCGCGGCGCTCGGCCTGGCCAACCGGCACGCGGTTTTCTGCAGCCAGGGCGAGCAGCGCTTGAACGCGCGGCTCGCTACGGCCTTCGGACAGCCAGATCTGCTTGACCCGCTTGGGGTGGTGCTGCAACAGCGCCTGCACGGCATGAACGCCGTAGATTTTTTCCAGCTGACTCATGACTTGCTCTTGCTCTTACGTGGCGCGCCCGATTTTGGCGGCCCCTTGCGGTGCTTGGTGGGCTTGCCGGAGGCCGACTTGCCGCCCTTGTCCGACTTGCTCGAGGACGGGGCGTTGCGCGCCTCGCCCATCAGCGCCTTCTTCATCTCGCGACTCTTGCGCACCTCGGCGTTGCGCTGCACCGCGTCCTTGGGGAAATAGGCATCAGCGGCTTCGCTCTTGCGACGACGTGGCGCCGGATCGATTTTCGCTTCGACCTTGGCTTCACGCTGCTCGCCCGGCTTGGCCTTGCTGGCAGGCGCTGCGCCATCAGCAGCAGCACGCTTGCGGCCAACGGCTGCACTGGCGCTTGCCTGAGAGACTTCGAAATCGATCTTGCGCTCGTCGAGGTCGACGCGCATGACCTTGACCTCGATGGTGTCGCCCAGGCGGAAGCTTCGACCGCTGCGCTCACCCGACAGGCGGTGATGCACCGCATCGAAGTGGTAGTAGTCGCCTGGCAGGGCACTGACGTGCACCAGGCCTTCGACGTAGATATCAGTCAGCTCGACGAACAGGCCAAAGCCGGTAACGGCAGTGATCACGCCCGGGAAGATCTCGCCCACGCGGTCTTTCATGTACTCGCACTTGAGCCAGTTGACCACGTCGCGAGTGGCCTCGTCGGCACGGCGCTCGGTCATCGAGCACTGCTCGCCCATCTGTTCCAGGGTCGGCTCGTCGTACGGGTAGATGCGCGCCTTGGGGATGCTCATCGCACCGGCACGCTTGACGTGCGGGGTATCGACCTTGGAACGGATCACGCTGCGAATGGCGCGGTGCACCAGCAGGTCGGGGTAACGACGGATCGGCGAGGTGAAGTGGGTATACGCCTCGTAGTTCAGGCCGAAGTGGCCGTTGTTCTCGGTGCTGTACACCGCCTGGCTCAGCGAGCGCAGCATGACGGTCTGGATCAGGTGGAAATCCGGCCGGCCGGCGATGCTCGCCAGCAGCGCCTGATAGTCCTTCGGCGAAGGCTCTTTGCCCTTGTGCAGGGACAGGCCAAGCTCACCGAGGAAGGCGCGCAGTTTTTCCAGACGCTCCGGTGGCGGACCATCGTGCACGCGGTACAGCGAAGGCACGCCATGCTTTTGCAGGAATTCGGCGGTGGCAACGTTGGCCGCCAGCATGCATTCCTCGATCAGCTTGTGGGCTTCGTTACGCACGGTCGGACGAATTTCGTCGATCTTGCGGTTATCACCGAAGATGATCCGGGTTTCCTGGGTCTCGAAGTCGATCGCGCCACGGGTATGGCGCGCCGCCAGCAATGCCTTGTACAGGGCATACAGGTGCTTCAGATCCGGGACAACCTCTTTGTATTCCTCGCGCAGAGCCTTGCCTTCGCGGGTACGGGCGTGCTCGAGCATGCTGCTGACCTTGTTGTAGGTCAGGCGCGCGTGCGAGTGGATCACCGCTTCGTAGAACTGGTAGTCGACCATCTGGCCAGACTTGTTGATGGTCATTTCACAGACCATCGCCAGGCGATCGACGTGCGGGTTCAGCGAGCACAGGCCGTTGGACAGCTCTTCAGGAAGCATCGGCACTACCCGCTCAGGGAAGTACACCGAATTACCGCGCTGCTGCGCTTCGATGTCCAGGGCCGAGCCCAGGCGTACGTAGCTGGAAACGTCGGCGATCGCGACATACAGGCGCCAGCCGCCGGAGAACAGGCGCAGCTTGCCCTGTGGCTCGCAGTAGACCGCGTCGTCGAAGTCGCGGGCATCTTCGCCGTCGATGGTGACGAACGGCAGATGGCGCAGGTCGATGCGCTTCTCTTTGTCCTTCTCTTCGACTTCGGAGCGGAACTTGCGCGCTTCCTTGATCACCTCTTGCGGCCAGACATGCGGGATGTCGTAGCTGCGCAGGGCAACGTCGATTTCCATCCCTGGAGCCATGTAGTTGCCGATAACCTCGACCACATCACCTTGCGCCTGGAAGCGCGGGGTGGGCCAGTGGGTAATCTTGATTTCGACGAACTGACCGATCTTGGCGCCGCCGTTACGCCCGGCAGTCACCAGCACTTCCTGCTGGATCTTCGGGTTATCCGGGGTCACGTAGCCGATGCCGCCTTCTTCGAAGTAACGGCCGACCACGCTTTCGTGGGCGCGGGAGATGATTTCGACCAGCACGCCTTCACGGCGGCCACGGCGGTCGGTACCGGAGACACGGGCAAGGCCACGGTCACCGTCGAACGCCAGGCGCATCTGCGACGGGCTGAGGAACAGATCGTCACTGCCATCGTCAGGGATGAGGAAGCCGAAACCATCGCGGTGGCCAGAGATGCGTCCGCAGATCAGGTCCAGCTTGTCTACCGGGGCATAGGTGCCGCGCCGGGTATAGATCAGCTGACCGTCACGCTCCATGGCACGCAGACGGCGGCGCAGGGCTTCGATCTGGTCTTCCTCGTGCAGACCGAATTCCGCCGCCAACTGCTCTCGCGCAGCCGGTTCGCCGCGGTCGGCAAGGTGTTGCAGGATCAGCTCACGGCTGGGAATAGGATTCTCGTATTTATCCGCTTCGCGGGCGGCCTCGGGATCGAGGGATTGCCAATCGGCCATCAGAAGGGGTTCACCTTGGGGTATATAGAGTAGAAGTTTGGCATAGGCGTATTGAAACCGGAAATGTCGGCCTTGGACAGCCCCCGTCTGAGGGTCTTGTGCGCTGGGTAAGGCCTATGGAATCAACAAGTTGAATTTTTTGAATTTTTTTTGATTCGGGGGGTTTACAGCCTCATAGGGCGTCCGTATAGTGCGCACCACAACGACGGACACCCGACGTTGTAGTTGAGATGAACGATGTTGTAAAGCATCATGTGATTTCAACGAGTGTGCCCAGGTGGCGGAATTGGTAGACGCGCTGGTTTCAGGTATCAGTGACCGCAAGGTCGTGGAAGTTCGAGTCTTCTCCTGGGCACCAAATATTTCGAGTGATAGATAACAGGCTTATCTGTCAGTCAGCAAGAGATTCATCGCAGTACGCTGTAGATGTAAAGATTTGCCCAGGTGGCGGAATTGGTAGACGCGCTGGTTTCAGGTATCAGTGATCGCAAGATCGTGGAAGTTCGAGTCTTCTCCTGGGCACCATATAAAAACCCACTAGCTTGCTAGTGGGTTTTTTCTTGTCTGCGTTTTTTGTCCCCCACCCTGCTACCTGCCTATGCGCAAGCATCTGGGGGGAAATTGAACGATAGTCTGCTCATGAATTTCTCGTCACCCGGCCACTTGAGAAACAATTTCGTTTACCATTGTTTCCAAATATGTAGCCGTAAGCGAGGAAGTACCCGCATGACGATCCGTCCGCAACCGCTGATGCGCACCCTGGCCGCCGCTGTTCTGAGCCTGGTGATCGGCGCTCCGGCCGCCATGGCAGACGACCCGGTCAGCCTGACTTTGTACAACGGTCAGCACAAGGAAATCGGCGAGGCCATCGCCAAGGCCTACGAGGCCAAGACCGGCATTCATATCAATATCCGCAAAGGCAGCAGCAACCAGCTGGCCAGCCAGATCATCGAAGAAGGCGAGCGCTCGCCTGCCGACGTCATCTATACCGAAGAGTCGCCGCCGCTGAACAACCTCGGCGAGCTGGGCCTGCTGGCCAAGATCGACGACGCCACCCTGAACATGCTGCCCAAGGAATACGTTGCCGCCAACGGCAGCTGGATGGGCGTGACCGCGCGCACCCGCGTGGTGGTGTTCAACCCGAAGAAGATCGACCAGAAAGACCTGCCGCAATCGGTGATGGACTTCGCCAACCCTGAATGGGATGGCCGCGTGGGCTTCGTGCCGACCAGCGGCGCCTTCCAGGAGCAAGCCGTGGCCATCCTCAAGATGCACGGTCGCGATGCCGCCGAAGAGTGGCTGACTGGCCTGAAAGCCTTCGGCAAGACCTACACCAACAACATGGTCGCCCTGAAGGCCGTGGAAAAAGGCGAAGTCGATGCCGTGCTGGTCAACAACTACTACTGGTATGCCCTCAAGCGTGAGCGCGGCCAGCTGGATTCGCAGCTGTACTACCTGGCAGACGGCGACGCCGGCGGCCTGGTGACCATCTCCGGCGCCGCCGCAGTCAAGGCCAGCAAGCACCCGAAAGAAGCCCAGGCCCTGCTCAACTGGATGGCCAGCGAGGAAGGCCAGCGCGTGATCACCCAGACCACCGCTGAATACCCGCTGCATAAAGGCATGGTCTCTGACCAGGGCCTGAAGCCGTTCGAAGAGCTGCGTCCGCCGCAGATCACCCCAGCCGACCTTGGTAACGCCGAGGAAGCCCTGGAGCTTGAGCGCGAGGTCGGTCTGCTCTAATGACTGCCGCCCTGCCCCTCTCGGCCCAGGCGCGTTTCGTGCCGCGCCGCAAGCGCCCCTCGATCTGGGTGGTGCTGCCTGTCCTATTCCTGGTGACGATGAGCTTGCTGCCGTTGCTGTACGTCGCGCTCAAGGCCTGGGAGGCAGGCTGGCGGGAAGCGTTGCATCTGCTCTGGCGACCCTTCGTCTGGGGCCTGATGCGCAACACGATGCTGTTGATGGTGGGTGTCACCTTGGTGTGCATGGTGGTCGGCCTGGCTTTGGCCTGGCTGCTCGAGCGCAGCGACCTGCCAGGGCGGCGCTTGTGGGGCGTGGTGCTGTGCCTGCCATTTGCCGTGCCGTCGTTCGTCAGCAGCTTCACCTGGGTGTCGCTGAGCTCGGACTTCGAAGGGCTGGGTGGGGCGATCCTGGTCATGGCGCTATCCAAGTACCCGCTGGTATTCCTGCCAGTGGCCGCCACCCTGCGCAATGTCGACACCTCCCTGGAAGAGTCGGCGCGCACCCTGGGTTGCAGCCGTTGGGGGGTGTTCTTCAAGGTCACACTGCCGCTGCTGTGGCCGTCGATGCTCGGCGGCGCGTTGCTGATCGCGCTGCACATGCTGGTGGAGTTCGGCGCCCTGTCGATCCTTGGCTTGCAGACGTTCACCACGGCGATCTATCAGCAGTTCGAGCTGGAGTTCAGCAACGCCAACGCCGCCATGCTATCGGCGGTGTTGCTGGCGCTGTGCCTGGTGATGCTGACCCTGGAGCTGCGCGTACGCGGCAAGGCGCGGCATGTGCGGATCGGCCAGGGCGTTGCGCGTCGTGCGCAGCCGGTGAAGTTGCGTGGCTGGATGCCGTTGGCGCAGCTGTTTTGCCTGGCCCTGGCGATTCTAGGCAGCGGGATTCCCCTGGCCATGCTCGGCTACTGGTTGAGCGTCGGCTCGTCGGCGGCGTTCCCGGTGGGTGAGATCAGCAAAGCGCTGTTCACGTCCCTGTCGGTGTCATTGGGCGGCGCTGGTTTCTGCGTGCTGCTGGCGTTGCCGATCAGCTTCCTGGTGGTGCGTTATAAAGGTCGCCTGGCGATCTGGGCCGAACGCCTGCCCTACCTGCTGCATGCCCTGCCCGGGCTGGTGATTGCCCTGACCCTGGTGTTCTTCGCCCTGCATTATGTGCCGGCGCTGTACCAGACCACCGCATTGCTGATCCTGGCGTATGCGCTGTTGTTCCTGCCGCTGGCCCAGGCACCGGTGCGCACGGCGCTGAACAAGGCGTCGCCGACCCTGGAAGAAGCCGCTCGCACGCTGGGCGCGAGCAGCTTCAGCGCGTTCTGCCGGGTGACCTTGCCGATTATCTTCCCGGCGCTGGCGGCGGCGTTTGCGTTGGTATTCCTGGATGCGATGAAGGAGCTGACAGCGACCCTGCTGCTTAGCCCGACCGGGATGACCACCTTGGCGACCGAGGTGTGGGCGCATACCGCCAATGTCGAGTTCGCGGCGGCCGCGCCTTATGCGGCGCTGCTGATTGTGGTTTCGGGATTGCCGGTTTATTTGCTGACTACACGGATGTATTTGAACAAGGCATAACCAGGTATGTCTTGCGCTTGAGCGTTTGGGGCCGCTGCGCAGCCCCAAATTCGCTCAGGCCCTGAACTGCCCAAGGCTCGCGCGCAACTGCGCAGCCAAGTCATCCAAGACCTTACCGCTGGCGGTGGTCTGCATCACTACCTGCGCCGACTGCTCCGCCTGCGCATGAATGGTCTCGACCCTTCCCCTGACCGCCTGCGCGCCATGCGCCTGCTGCTCGGCCGCGCGCGTAGCCAGGCCAATCGCCGCGTGCACCTGCTCGACCGCCGCCTGCACCGACTGCTGTCGACGCTCGTTATCGCGCAGCACCAGCAGCCCTTCGCTGGCTTGGCGTCCCGCCTGGCTAATGGTCGCCACGGCCTCCTTGGCCCCCTGCTGCAGGGCTACGATATGCGCCTGAATATCGCCCGTCGAGCTCTGGGTCTTGCTTGCCAGCGCCCGCACCTCATCAGCCACCACGGCGAAGCCGCGGCCAGTCTCACCCGCACGCGCCGCCTCGATAGCGGCATTGAGGGCCAGCAGGTTGGTCTGCTCGGCGATGCCATGGATCACGGTCAGCACCACCTCGATCTGCTCGCTCTGCTTGGCCAGCCGCTCGATCACCTGCGAGCCCGCATCGACCTGGCCGGCGAGGTTCTCGATCAGGCCGGCCAGCTGGGTCGAGGTCCGACTGTTTTCGTCAGTGGCCTGGCGGATGTCCACCACCTGCTGCAAGGCCGCCTGCATCGCATGGCTTTCGGCTTGAGCCTCATCGGCCATGCTCGATAGATCGCGCAGGCTCGCCGCCACCTCATCGCGTTGCAGCGCGGCGGCAGCGTCAGCACCTGCGCTGCGCTGGGTCATGGCGCCGATTTCCACGCCGGTACGCTGGGCCACTTCGCCTGCTTCTCGCACGATCGGCTGGAGCTTGTCGACAAAGCGGTTGACTGCCGAAGCCATGTCACCAATCTCGTCCCGGCTGTCGAGGGTTACCCGCTTGGTCAGGTCGCCTTCGCCGGCAGCCAGATCATTCAAGGCAGCGATCAGCAGGCGCAGCTTGTTGACTACACGCCTGCCGAGCACCACGGCCACCACCAGCAACACACCGAGGCCGACCAGCACCAGGCCAAGGCCAATGCGCCAACGCAACTCACCCGCAGCATCCCGTACGGTCTGCGCAGTATTGGCCTGCATGGCAGTAGCGCTGTTCTGCGCTGTCTCCAGACGTGCGCGCAGGGCCTTGCCGCTGTCTGCCGCCGCAGCGCCCAGGCTATCGCCGACCAGTTGCTCACCACTGCCGATCAGCGCTGCGAAACGCTCATCCAGCGCCTTGAGCTCCTGCTCGACACCCGCAGTGGAAACACCCATCAAGACCTTGCCAATCTCTGCCCCGTTAGGGTTGATCGAGGCCTCGACGTAGTACACCGACGGGTCTTTACGCGCAGCGTCCAGCACTTTGTCCAGCGCCCGCTCGCCCTGCCCTTTGTCCATCAGCGCCTGGTTGATCGGGTTTTGCCGGTTCAGATAGCGCGTCAGGTGCTGGCCCTGAGCGTCGTCATAGATCACGAACAACACGTTGGGATTGCGCTGGGCACGCCGAGCGAAGTCGGAGAGCACTGGCACGTCGTTGTCCCAAATCGCCCGCGGGGCGACCGAGGCAAGCAGCTCGGCCATGTCGTTGGCCGAGTCCTTGAGGTTTTTCTCCAAGGTCGCGCGCAGTTGTTGCTGCTCGCTTTCCAAGCGCGTGGACAGGCCACTGCTCAGGCGCTGACGGGTGCTGGAGGAGAGGTTGTCGAGCCCACTGCGCACATCCTGGCCAGCCAGCTCCAGCTCGTTGGCCAGCTTGCGGCTGTCGGCACCCAGGCGCTCGCCAAGATCGGCTTCCAAGGCGGTGACCGTGCTCCGGGTCAGCGCAACGGCGACCAGCACCTGCACCAAAAGAGCGATACCCAAGGCAACAAACACAGGCCGCAAAAGGCGGCTTCGTAACAGTGAGAGGATGGCAGACACGGTGAAACCCTCGTGCTTCTGGCGCCATTATTTTGATGGCATCTACAGAGCGTTTTTACAGCAAGGGTTGTGCCGGAGGCAGCAGGCATAAACGCCAAGTTTATGCTGGTCTAATTGGCGCTGCGCTTTTTGGGAGCGCTGCGCGCTCTATCGCAGGCAAGCCAGCTACTACACGGATTACGTGAAGATCAAAAAAAACGCCGCGCCCCTTGCGGGAACGCGGCGTTCGATCAGCCTAGACGGCGAATCAGGCGAACGGATGACGCAGAACGATAGTCTCGTTGCGATCCGGGCCGGTCGAAATGATGTCGATCGGCGCGCCGGTCAGCTCTTCGATGCGCTTGATGTAGGCGCGAGCAGCGGCTGGCAGCTCTTCCAGGGTCTTGGCACCGAGGGTCGACTCGCTCCAGCCTGGCATCTCTTCGTACACTGGCTCCAGGCCGATGTAGCTGTCAGCATCGGAAGGCGCATCGATCACTGCACCATTCTCGTTCTTGTAGCCAACACAGATGTTGATGGTTTCCAGGCCGTCGAGTACGTCCAGCTTGGTCAGGCAGATGCCCGAGATGCTGTTGACGTCGATGGCGCGACGCAGGATGACGGCATCGAACCAGCCGCAACGACGGGCACGACCGGTGGTGGAGCCGAACTCATGGCCGCGCTTGGCCAGGGTGGCGCCAGTCTCGTCGAACAGCTCGGTCGGGAACGGACCGGAACCGACACGAGTGGTGTAGGCCTTGGTAATACCGAGGATGTAGTCCAGGTACATCGGGCCAACGCCGGAACCGGTGGAAATGCCACCAGCAGTGGTGTTGGAGCTGGTGACGTACGGGTAGGTACCGTGGTCGATATCCAGCAGCGAGCCCTGGGCACCTTCGAACATGATGTCCTTGCCGGCGCGACGCAGGTTGTGCAACTCGGCGGTGACGTCGAGCATCATCGGCTTGAGCTGCTCGGCGTAGGCCATGCACTCGTCCAGGGTCTGCTGGAAGTCGATGGCCGGCTCTTTGTAGTAATTGACCAGCTGGAAGTTGTGGTAGTCCAGCAGCTCACCGAGCTTGGCAGCGAAACGCTCGCGGTGGAACAGGTCGCCCACGCGCAGGCCGCGACGGGCCACTTTGTCTTCGTAAGCTGGGCCGATACCACGACCGGTGGTGCCGATCTTGGCTTCGCCACGGGCCTTTTCACGGGCCTGGTCCAGTGCTACGTGGTAGGACAGGATCAGCGGCGCAGCCGGGCTGATGCGCAGGCGCTCACGTACCGGTACACCCTTCTCTTCGAGCTTGGTGATTTCACGCATCAAGGCATCGGGAGCAACGACTACGCCGTTGCCGATCAGGCACTGCACGCCTTCACGCAGGATGCCGGAAGGAATCAGGTGCAGAACGGTTTTCTCACCGTTGATCACCAGGGTGTGGCCCGCGTTGTGACCGCCCTGGTAGCGCACTACGGCGGCAGCATGTTCGGTCAGCAGATCAACGATCTTGCCTTTGCCCTCATCACCCCATTGGGTGCCCAGGACGACGACATTCTTACCCATAACACTTGTCCTCATTCACGCAAACTTGGTTGCCGGCCTACTGCCGACCGAAAAATCTCAATGGGTCAGCGGCAGAACCTGCCAGCGCCCGTCTTGCTGAATCAATTGCCGATCACAATCCGCCTCAAGGGCAGCACTCAGCGGTTGCCCAGGCAGAGCCTGGACCACACGCTGGCCCTCGTTGCGCAACTGGCAGACCATCTGCCAGAGGGCCGCGTCACCGCTGTCGGGCATCCAGATCCCGCCAGACGGCAATACGACCTCCGCTCGCCCCAGTGTGACCAGGGTCTTCAAATCCGTGGAGAAACCGGTGGCCGGGCGTGCCCGGCCAAAGTCGGCGCCGATGTCGTCGTAGCGTCCGCCCTGGGCGATCGACTGACCGACCCCCGGTACGAACACGGCGAACACCACGCCGGTGTGATAGTTGTAACCGCGTAGCTCGCCAAGGTCGAAGTACAGCGGCAGGTCCGGATAACGCGCTGCCAGGCGATCAGCGATCGCCAGCAGGTCATCCAGGGCAGCCAGCACACTGGCCGGCGCACGGCCCAGGCGTACACGGGCCTCGGCCAGCACTTCGCGACCACCGCACAGCTCGGTGAGGGCGCGCAGCATATTGCCGACGTCCTTGGGCAGGTCGGCAGTCAACGCGTTGACTTCATCGACCGCCTTGCGCTGCAGGGCATCGAACAGCTGCTGCTCGGCATCGCCCGACAGGTTGGCGGCGCGCGACAGGCCGCGGTAGATACCGACGTGGCCCAGGTCCATGTGCACATCCGGCACGTCGGCCAGCTGCAGCATCGCCAACATCAGGCTGATGACCTCGACGTCGCTGGTTGGGCTGGCATCGCCGTACAGCTCGGCGCCCAACTGGATCGGGCTGCGCGAGGTGGACAACTGGCGTGGCTGGGCGTGCAGCACGCTACCGGCATAGCACAGGCGGCTCGGGCCTTCACGGCGCAGGGTGTGCGCATCGATGCGCGCGACCTGTGGAGTGAAGTCGGCACGGAAGCCCATCAGGCGGCCAGACTGCGGGTCGACCACCTTGAAGGTATGCAGGTCCAGGTCCTGGCTGGCACCGGTGAGCAGCGATTCCAGGTACTCGATATGCGGGGTAACGACCAGTTCGTAACCCCAACTCTGGAACAGGTCCAACACCTGGCGACGCGCGATCTCGATGCGCGCGGCTTCAGGTGGCAGTACTTCCTCGATGCCATCTGGCAGCAGCCAGCGGTCTACCGTTGCCATTACGCCATTTCCCCTCTGGTCCGGGCGGCCTGCCAATGGGCGAGCCGTCAGTGAAGCAGGCATTGGCCCACAGCAGCAGGCAGCACTAATCCCAGCGCTACCGCCGTGCCAATTACCCTCGAATTACTAGCGCGCTGGCTGATCCCTAATGGGCAATCAACCTTGCAGACGCAAAAAAGCCGGGAAATTTCCCGGCTGACTCATCATACACCCCTTTTCTGTCAGGATGCACCCCGCCGGCAGTTTTAGCTGCCAGGCGGGGTTTACCCGAGTCAGGGCTTGCTCTTGTCCAGGTAGCGGAAGAACTCGTTCTTCGGATCCAGGACCAGCACATCGCTCTTGTTCGAGAAGCTTGCGCGGTAGGCCTGCAGACTACGGTGGAACGCATAGAAATCAGCGTCCTGGCTGTAGGCCTTGGCATAGATGGCAGCCGCCTGGGCGTCACCATCACCGCGGGTTTCTTCGGACTCACGATACGCTTCGGCGAGCAGTACGCGACGCTGACGGTCGGCATCGGCGCGGATACCTTCAGCCAGCTCGTTACCCTTGGCGCGATGCTCACGCGCTTCACGCTCACGCTCAGTGCTCATACGATCGAACACGCTGCGGTTAACTTCCTTCGGCAGGTCGATGGCCTTGACGCGCACGTCGACCACCTCGATACCCAGCTCTTTGTTAGCCATGCGGTTCAGCGAAGCGGTGATGTCAGCCATCAGCGCGTCACGTTCACCGGAAACCACCTCGTGCAGGGTGCGTTTACCGAACTGGTCACGCAGACCGCTTTCCAGACGACGCGACAGACGCTCATCAGCGATCTGCTTGAGGCCCGAAGTCGCGGTGTAGAAGCGATCGGAGTCCTTCACGCGCCATTTGGCGTAGGCGTCGACCATTACCGCTTTCTTCTCAAGGGTCAGGAAGCGCTGGGTCGGAGCATCCAGGGTCATCAGGCGGGCGTCGAACTTGCGCACCTGGTTGACGTACGGGATCTTCACATGCAGACCAGGCTGAACATCGGCCTGAACCACACGACCGAATTGCAGCAATACCGCACGCTCGGTCTGGGCCACGATGTAGAAGCTGTTCCAGGCCACGATAGCCAGCACAACTGCGGCGATCAGGGCGATCAGCGATTTATTGCTCATCAGCGGCTCTCCCTAGTACGCAGCGACTGTTGTTGCTGTTGCAGGTCCTGCGCTGCACGCACGGCCGCATCGTTGACCGATGGCGACGCGCTGCTGCCGGCCGCGGCGGACGTGTTGCGGCTGCCTTCGACCATCTTGTCCAGTGGCAGGTAGAGCAGGTTGTTCTGCCCGTCCTTGGTTGCCACCATGACCTTGCTCGAGTTGCTGTAGACCTCTTGCATGGTCTCCAGGTACAGACGCTGACGGGTGACGTCCGGCGCCTTGCGGTACTCGCTGACCAGCTTGGTGAAGCGGTCGGCCTCACCCTTGGCGCGGGCAATCACTTCATCGCGGTAGCCGTTGGCATCCTCGATGATGCGCTGGGCCTGACCACGGGCTTCCGGCACCACGCCATTGGCGTAGGACTCAGCCTGGTTGCGGGCACGTTGCTCGTCTTCCCGGGCACGGATCACGTCGTCGAAGGCTTCCTGCACTTCACGCGGGGCTGCCGCGCTCTGTACGTTGACCTGGGTGACGGTGATACCGGTACGGTAGGTGTCGAGGAAGCGTTGCAGGCGTTCGCGGATATCCACGGCCATCTGCTCACGGCCTTCGGTCAGCACCTGATCCATCGAGGTGGAACCCACCACGTGGCGCAGGGCGCTGTCGGTCGCATGCTGCAAGCTCACTTCCGGCTGGTCGACGTTAAGCACGAAGTCCTGCAGGTTGGTGATCTTGTACTGCACGGTCAGCGGCACCTCGACGATGTTCTCGTCTTCGGTGAGCATCTGCCCCTGCTTGGTGTACGCACGCTCACGCGTGACGTTCTCCATGTACTTGCGGTCGATCGGCGGGAAATAGATGTTCAGGCCTGGACCCACGGTCTCATAGTACTTGCCGAAGCGCAGCACGACGGCCTGCTCCTGCTCGTCGACCACGTACACGGCACTGTACAGCCAGATCGCAGCCAACACCGCCAGGCCTATGCCCAGCAGCCCGTAGCCGCCACCCTTGCCGATATTGCGGTCACCACCGCCGCGTTTTTTGCTGCCGCCGAACATGCCGTTCAGGCTGTCCTGCAGCTTGCGGAAGGCCTCGTCGAGATCCGGTGGTCCTTTCTTGTCGCCACCACCGCCGCCGCCACGGCGGCCGCCCCAGGGATCCTGATTGTTCGAGTTGCCACCCGGCTCGTTCCAAGCCATAGCGCTCTCCATCTGATAAAGCAAAGACGCGCCCACGGCGCGCCGTCCAATGCTACAGAATGCCTGTCACGGCTGCCCGGCGACCTCGACGGGCATTTATTGCAAAGTGTGTTGCGCAATGAACGCTTGCGGCTCCATGCCTTCGCGGCTGACCAGGCGATTGAGCTCGACCATGGGCAGGCGCACGCTCAACAAGCTGCTGCCTTCATCGTCGTGTTCCTCGCCTTGCACTGCCCCCAGTTCAAAGAATTGCGCGCGCAAGCGAGCAAAACGCTGTTCGAGGCGCAGGGTTCCGACAAACAGATCATCCCCCAGCAATTCGGCAATCGCCTGGCCTACCAACTCCAGGCCACGTCCATCACGTGCCGATACCCAGACCCGCTCCGGCTTGCCATCGGCATCGCGCTGGATCTGCGGCTCGACATCTTCGAGCAGGTCGAGTTTGTTATAGACCTCAAGGATCGGCAAGCCTTCAGCACCGATCTCGCCCAATACTGCCAACACTTGCTCGATCTGCTCCATGCGCTCAGGCTCATGGGCGTCGATCACATGCAGCAGCAGGTCGGAGTTGCTCGACTCTTCGAGCGTAGCCCGAAATGCCTCGACCAGCTTGTGCGGCAAGTGGCGAATGAAGCCCACAGTGTCGGCCAGCACGATCGGCCCCAGGTCATCGAGCTGCAAACGGCGCAGGGTCGGATCGAGGGTGGCGAACAGTTGGTCGGCGGCGTAGACGTCGGATTCGGTGAGGGCGTTGAACAAGGTCGACTTGCCGGCGTTGGTATAGCCCACCAGCGACACCGACGGGATATCCGCGCGCTTACGCCCGCGCCGCGCCTGCTCACGCTGACTGCGAACCTTCTCCAGGCGTGCCTTGATCTGCCGCAGGCGTACCCGCAGCAAGCGCCGGTCAGTCTCAAGCTGGGTTTCACCCGGACCGCGCAGGCCGATACCACCCTTCTGCCGCTCAAGGTGGGTCCAGCCGCGCACCAGCCGCGTGCTCATGTGCTCCAGCTGGGCCAGTTCGACCTGCAGCTTGCCTTCATGGGTACGCGCCCGTTGGGCGAAGATGTCGAGAATCAGCCCGGTACGGTCGAGCACGCGACACTCGAAGACTCGTTCGAGGTTGCGCTCCTGACTGGGCGTGAGGGTGTGATTGAAAATCACCAGATCTACCTGTTCGGCTTTGACCAGGTCGCGTAACTCTTCGACCTTGCCGCTGCCAATCAGGTATTTGGCGGTAGGCTGGTGCCGCGTCACTGTAGACAGCGAAACGATCTCAGCTCCGGCCGACAGTGCCAGTTCCTGAAACTCCTGCGGGTCTTCGCGCGCCTCAGGGTTCTGACCTTCCAAGTGAACGAGCAGCGCTCGCTCACCACCACCGTGGCGCTCAAAGAACAATGCAGGCTCCTATCAGGCGTTGCCTGGCTCGCTGTCGCCGCTCTCGGAATCGGACGGGCTTGGCAGGCGAACCGGACGAGCTGGGACCACGGTCGAGATAGCGTGCTTGTAGACCATCTGGCTGACGGTGTTCTTCAGCAGTACCACGAACTGGTCGAAAGATTCGATCGAGCCCTGCAGCTTGATCCCGTTGACCAGATAGATCGAAACCGGGACCTTTTCTTTTCTCAAGGTGTTCAAGTAAGGGTCTTGTAGCGAATGCCCTTTTGACATATGCCGCACTCCTGTAAGGATCAATAGTAAAAAACACGAAAATTCGATAATTACGCCGCCCATTCGCAAGAGTAGACGGCAATTGCAGGGACTCAGCTCAATATGGAGACGGACCCAAGGTATTTCAAGGTGCGGGACAGATTGTCGCAGGCCAGGCTATCCAGCCAGTGTACGTCGGACCAGCCGCGCAACCAGGTGAACTGCCGTTTGGCCAGCTGGCGAGTGGCAATGATACCGCGTTCGCGCATCTCATTCTCATCTAGCTTGCCATCCAGGTAATCCCAGACCTGCCGATACCCCACTGCCCGTATAGACGGCAGCCCCGCGTGCAAGTCACTTCTGGCGCGCAGCTTTCGGACCTCGTCGACGAAGCCCTGTTCCAGCATCTGCGAAAATCGTAGCGCAATTCGCTGATGCAAAATGTGACGATCTGTAGGAGCAATCGCCAGGCTGGCGACAGTATAGGGCAAATGTCCGCCCGCGCCTGCGTCTGCGCCGCTACTTTCGGCCAATTGCCGCTGGCGATGGGCCGTCATGCTCTCGCCGCTGACCCGATACACTTCCAGCGCTCGGATCAGCCGTTGCGGGTCATTGGGGTGGATGCGTGCAGCCGACTCGGGGTCGACCTCAGCCAACTGCCGGTGCAGCTCAGCCAGGCCCAACGCACTGGCCTGGGCCTCAAGCTCGGCGCGTACTGCAGGGTCGGCAGCAGGCATGTCAGCCAAGCCATCGATCAACGCCTTGTAATAAAGCATGGTGCCGCCGACCAATAGCGGGATCTTGCCGCGCGCGGTGATCTCGGCCATGGCGGCCAGGGCATCGGTGCAAAATTGTGCGGCGGAGTAGCTCTGAGCCGGGTCGATGATGTCGATCAAGCGGTGCGGATAGGCGGCCAATAGCGCCTTGGAAGGCTTGGCGGTGCCGATATCCATGTCGCGGTAGACCAGCGCCGAGTCGACACTGATCAACTCGCACGGCAAGACCTTGGTCAGTTCGATAGCAAGGTCGGTCTTGCCGGCCGCTGTCGGGCCCATGAGGAATATTGCTGGGGGTTTACCGCTCATTTCATCGACCGCGCAGGAAGAGTTTGTCCAGATCGTCCAGGCCCATCTGGGTCCAGGTCGGTCGACCATGGTTGCACTGGCCGCTGCGTTCGGTGTTTTCCATGTCACGCAGCAGCGCATTCATCTCGGGAATGGCCAAGCGCCGGTTGGCGCGCACGGCGCCGTGACAGGCCATGGTGCCGAGCAGCTCGTTGAGGTGCGCCTGGATGCGGTCGCTGGTGCCGTATTCCATCAGGTCTGCCAATACGTCCTGGACCAGGCGATTGGCTTCGGCCTGCTTGAGCAGTGCCGGAATCTGGCGGATAGCCACGCTTTCCGGCCCCAGGCGCTGCAACTCGAAGCCCAAGCGCTGGAACCACTGCGCATGCTCTTCGGCGCAATCGGCCTCGCGCTGGCTCAGTGCCAGACACTCCGGCACCAACAGTGGCTGGCCGCTCAAGCCTTCGCTGGCCATGGCCACCTTGAGCCGCTCGTACATGATCCGCTCGTGGGCGGCATGCATGTCCACCAGCACCAGACCGACGGCGTTTTCGGCCAGGATGTAGATGCCTTTGAGCTGAGCCAGGGCATAGCCCAGTGGCGGTACATCACCCTGGCTTTCGGGCAAGGATGACGGTGCACCGCCAGGCAGTGGCGCGAAGAACTCGCGGTAGGCTGCCTGGGCTTCGGCAACGGGCAACGGCTGCGATGGGCGCGGCGTGTACTGATACTGATACCCGGCGCCAGCACCGGAGCTGGAAAACTGCTGCGGTTGTGCCTGCGGCTGTTCCAATACCGGTGAGGCCAGGCGCATTTCACCTTGCGGGCCAAATTCGCCAGCCTGCTGACCACTGGGCCGGACCATCTCACTGGCCGCCGCCGGGGCCGCCAGCTGGTCTTCCGGCCGTACATCGGCCAAAGCCCGGTGCAAGGTGCCGTAGAGGAAATCGTGCACTGTGCGGCCTTCGCGAAAGCGCACCTCATGCTTGGTCGGGTGAACGTTGACGTCGACGCCGTTGGGCTCAAGCTCAAGGAACAACACGAAGGTCGGGTGGCGGCCATTGAACAGCACATCGCGGTAGGCCTGGCGCACCGCGTGGGCGACCAGCTTGTCGCGCACGGCGCGGCCGTTGACGAAGAAGTACTGCAAGTCGGCCTGGCTGCGCGAGAACGTCGGCAGGCCAACCCAACCCCACAAGCGCAAGCCATTGCGCTCGACATCGATCGGCAGCGCCTGCTCAAGAAAGCCCGGGCCACAGATCGCACCGACCCGCCGCGCCCGCGCAATCTCGTCGGGGGCATCGTGCAGGCTGAGAATGGTCTTGCCGTTGTGGCGCAGGTGGAAGCCGACATCGAATCGAGCCAGGGCCAGACGCCGGATAACTTCCTGAAGATGGTCGAACTCGGTCTTCTCGGCCTTGAGGAACTTGCGTCGAGCCGGCGTATTGAAGAACAGGTCGCGAACCTCGACCGAGGTGCCCACCGGGTGCGCCGCAGGCTGCACCCGCGGGGTCATGTCGCGGCCTTCGGTCTCGACCTGCCAGGCCTCGCTGGCATCGGCCGTGCGCGAGGTCAGGGTCAGGCGCGCCACCGAGCTGATCGACGCCAGCGCCTCACCGCGAAAGCCCAGGCTCAACACCCCTTCGAGGTCTTCCAGCTCGCGGATCTTGCTGGTGGCATGGCGTGCCAGGGCCAGCGGCAAGTCATCAGGCGAGATGCCGCTGCCGTTGTCACGCACGCGCAGCAGCTTGACGCCGCCCTGCTCGACCTCGACCTCAATGCGCTTGGCGCCAGAGTCGAGGCTGTTTTCCAGCAGCTCCTTGGCCACCGAGGCGGGCCGTTCGACCACTTCGCCGGCGGCGATCTGGTTGGCCAGTCGCGGGCTGAGCAACTGGATGCGCGAACCACCACTCATTGTTGCGACGCCAGGGTCGTGCCCGGAATATCCAGGTGCTGGCCCACCTTCAGCTCATCAGTCTTGAGGCTGTTGCTGCTGCGCAGGCTGGCCACGCTGACCTGGTAACGCACGGCGATCATCGCCAGGGTTTCGCCTGGACGCACAGTGTGGTCGCGCGGGCCTTGGGCGATCTTGCCGCTGTCACGCAACCAGGCAATGTAGGTGCCAGGTGGCGGGCTTTGCTGGAAGTACTGGCGTACGCCGGTATGGATCGAGCGGGCCAAGGCCTGCTGATGGCTCCTGGTCGCCAGCTTGGCGGCTTCGTTGGCGTTGGAAATGAAGCCGGTCTCGACCAGGATCGAGGGAATATCCGGCGACTTCAACACCATGAAGCCTGCCTGCTCCACGCGTCGCTTGTGCAGCGAAGTGATGCGCCCCATGTTGCCCAGCACCTTCTGCCCCACATCGAGGCTGGAGCTGAGGGTGGCGGTCATCGACAGGTCGAGCAGCACGCCCGCGAGCATACGGTCCTTGTCGTCCAGGCTGACGTTGCCCGCGCCACCGATCAGGTCGGAACGGTTTTCGGTGTCTGCCAGCCAGCGCGCAGTCTCGGACGTAGCACCCCGGTCAGACAGGGCGAACACCGAGGCGCCGAAAGCAGCCTTGGAGGGTGCGGCGTCGGCGTGGATCGAGACGAACAGGTCGGCGCCCTTCTTGCGGGCGATCTCGGTGCGCTTGCGCAGCGGAATGAAGTAGTCACCAGTGCGCGTCAGTTCGGCCCGATAACCCTTCTCACTGTTGATCTGGCGTTGCAGCTCCTTGGCGATCTGCAACACGATGTCTTTCTCGTGCTGGCCACGCGAACCCGAGGCGCCCGGGTCTTCACCGCCGTGCCCGGCGTCGATGGCGACCACGATATCGCGCTTGCCGCTTGGCGCCGGTGGCAGCTTGATCGCAGGCTGGGTCGGCGTTACCGGGACAGCCGGAGTGGTAGCCGGGGTTTGTGCCGGTGGCGGCGTCGGCGTGCTGGCCGCAATGGCATCGGCTTCCTGGTCGTACAAATCGACCACCAGGCGGTTGCCGTATTGGGCATTGGGAGCCAGGGTGAAGCTTTTCGGCGTGACCGCTTTTTTCAGGTCGACCACCACGCGCAGATCGGTAGGCGTACGCTGGGCCGAACGCACACTGCTGATCGGTGTATTGGATGTGGAGACGTTGAGCGGCGCGGCCAAGGTCGCACCGTTGATATCGATGACCAGCCGATCCGGCGCGCTCAGGGTGAACACGCTGTGCTGCACCGGGCCGGACAGGTCGAAGACCAGCCGTGTGTTATCTGGCGCGCGCCACAGACGCATGCTCTTGACTTGCGTGGCGGCCAGAGCGTTGACGGTGACCGCTGTGAGCAGCAGACCGACAACGGCGACCAGTGCGCGTATGCGCATACCTATCCCCATTTACTGTTTGAATTGTTCGGCCAGCGCGGTGCACCAGGCTTCGCCGCGAGGCCCCTGCGGCGACAGATACAGCGAGCGTCCGCCCGCTTGCGGGCTTATGGTAATGGTCAGGTCAGGCTTTGGCAAAACGCCCGCACCTTTCTGGGGCCATTCGAACAGGCACAAGGCATCATCCTCGAAGTAATCGCGGATCCCCATGAACTCCAATTCTTCCGGGTCGACCAGCCGATACAGGTCGAAGTGGAAAGCGCGCACCGCGCCAATCTCGTAGGGTTCAACCACGGTGAAGGTCGGGCTCTTGACCGGGCCAACATGGCCCAAGCCGCGAATCAGGCCGCGCGACAATGTGGTTTTACCGGCCCCCAGGTCGCCCTCGAGAAATATCACGCCATGACCGCCGGTCACCTGGGCCAATTGCCTGCCGAAGGCCACGGTGGCCTCTTCGTCGGCCAGAAACAGGGTTACACCTGACACGCTGAATGCTCCTCCAATAATTCACGAATGATCGGCAGCAGATCACTGGCTGCCAGGCCTCTGCCTTTTACCCCCAAGCGCTCGCCCGCACAGGCATGCAGCCAGACGCCCAGGCAAGCCGCCGACCAGGCGTCCAGGCCTTGCGCCAGCAGCGCCGCCAGCACCCCGGTAAGCACATCGCCAAGGCCTGCGCCGGCCATCGCAGGATGACCTCGCCCGCACAGCGCCAACTGCCCCGCCGGGTCAGCGACCAGGGTGCCAGCGCCCTTGAGCACACAGACGCTGGCATATTTGCGCGCCAGCTTGCGCGCAGCGCCGGGCCGGTCGGCCTGCACGGCTTCGGTCGACACCCCAAGCAACCGCGCTGCCTCGCCCGGGTGCGGGGTAAGAATGCTAGCGCTGGGCAGGGCCAAGGGCGTGCGGGCCAGCAGGTTAAGGGCATCGGCGTCCCACACTTGGGGGCGCTCGGCATTGGCAACTGCCGACAACAAGCTGCGCCCCCAAGCCGCCTGGCCCAGGCCAGGGCCTACCACCAGCACCGATGCCCGTTCCAGCAGGGTCATCAGCTGATTGGCCGAATTCACCCCCAGGCACATGGCTTCAGGTAGACGAGCAAGCGCTGCGGGCACGTGTTCGGGCCGCGTGGCAATGCTCACCAGCCCAGCCCCACAACGCAGCGCTGCTTCGCTACTGAGCAACACCGCACCGCCGGTACCCAGGTCGCCTCCGACCACCAACACGTGGCCAAAGTCACCTTTTTGGGCGTCTGGACGGCGCGGCGGCAGGCTGGCCAAGCTGGCACGGCTGAGCAGTTTTACCGGGTTGGCAGGGTGTTTGGTCTGGGGCATGGGGTCAAAGGCTCCGATGTCTGGCAGAATTATACGCACCTGAGCCTGTAATGCCTGTCATCCATGTCCGCTTGTACTCCTGACCTCGCCGCGCTGGCCCAATCGATCAAGGATTGGGGCCGTGAACTCGGCTTCGCCCATGTCGGTATCGCTGGTGTAGACCTTGGCGAGCATGAGCTGCACCTGCAACGCTGGCTCGACGCGGGCTATCAGGGCGAGATGGACTACATGGCTGCGCACGGCAGCAAACGCGCCCATCCCGACCAACTGGTGCCCGGAACCTTGCGCGTGGTCTCGCTGCGCATGGACTACCTGCCCGGCGACACGCGCATGGCGCAGTTGCTGGCGCAACCAGACAAAGCCTATATATCGCGCTATGCCCTGGGTCGCGACTACCACAAGCTGGTGCGCAAGCGCGTGCAGCATCTGGCCGATCGGGTGCAGCAAGCCATTGGCCCGTTTGGCTTTCGCGCCTTTGTCGACAGTGCCCCGGTGCTGGAGAAAGCCATTGCCGAGCAAGCCGGGCTAGGCTGGATCGGCAAGAACACCCTGCTGCTCAACCGCAAGGCGGGCAGCTACTTCTTTCTTGCCGAACTGTTCGTCGACCTGCCACTGCCGGTAGATGACGCGCAGGTCAGTGAGCACTGTGGGCGTTGCCAGGCATGTCTGGACGTGTGCCCGACCCAGGCGTTTGTCGGGCCCTACGTGCTCGATGCGCGGCGCTGCATCTCGTACCTGACCATCGAATTGAAGCAGGCGATACCGGTCGAGCTGCGACCACTGATCGGTAATCGGGTGTTTGGCTGCGATGATTGCCAGATCGTCTGCCCGTGGAATCGCTTTGCCCGGCCAACCCAGGAGAACGACTTCAAGCCGCGTCATGGCCTGGATAATGCTGAGTTGGCTGCGCTGTTTCTCTGGGACGAGGCGACCTTCCTGGGCAACACCGAGGGCTCGCCGCTGCGCCGGGCCGGTTATGAGCGCTGGTTGCGCAACCTCGCGGTGGGGCTGGGCAATGCGCCTTCGACGATCCCGGTGCTGGAAGCCTTACAGGCGCGCCGCGAGTATCCGTCGGAGCTGGTCAGGGAGCATGTGGAGTGGGCGCTGGCCCAGCATGAGGCGCGCACAGCCCCGCTCTGAACTCACGCGGGAGCGGGCTCGCCCCGCGATAGAATCGGCACTGACGAAATCACTGCTGGTCGTTGTAGTGGAACTTGGGCATTTCCCAATGGAAACGAATCGCCAGCAAACGCACCAGAAACCCGCCAAACAAGGTCAGCAGCATCGCCTGCTCCGCTGGCACCTGGAAGTGCACGCAGCCCAGGTAGAACCACGCAGCGGCAAACGACACGCTGGCATACAGCTCTCGGCGGAACACCAAGGGAATGTCGTTACAGAAGATATCCCGCAGGATGCCGCCAAACACCCCAGTGATCACCCCGCTGATCGAGGCCACCAGCATGCCCTGACCCATTTCCAGCGCGGTCATGCAGCCAATCAGGGTAAAGGCCACCAGCCCCAGCGCATCGAGTACCAGGAACAGCGAACGCAGGTGGCGCATCAACGGCGCGATGAAGATGGTCAGCAGCGCGGCGAAGCTGGTCAGTACCAGGTACTCGGGGTGCTTCACCCAGGTCAACGGGTAGTGCCCGAGCAGCACATCGCGCACCGAACCGCCACCCAGGGCAGTCACGCACGCGATTAGCACCACTCCAAACCAGTCCATCCCGCGACGACCGGCAGACAAGGCACCGGTCATGGCTTCGGCGGTAATGGCGATGAGGTAGAGCATCAACAACATGGTGGCTGTCCGTGCAGGAAAGGCGCGCAGTCTACCCAGTTGTTCGGAGCACCAAAAGAGGGCGCGCCGAGTCTGATCGGCGCACGCGATGCTCAGACCTTGATGAAGTGCTCGCGGTAGTGACGCAGCTCGGCGATCGACTCGCGAATATCGTCCAGGGCCAGGTGCGTGCTGCCCTTCTTGAAGCTGTCACGCACATCCGGCGCCCAGCGCGCGGCGAGCTCCTTGAGTGTGGAGACGTCGAGGTTGCGGTAGTGGAAATAGCTTTCCAGGGTTTTCATGTGGCGATACAGGAAGCGCCGGTCCTGGCAGATGCTGTTGCCACAGATCGGCGACTTGCCCTTAGGCACCCATTGTTCGAGGAACTTGACGGTTTCAGCCTCGGCCTCGGCCATGCTGATGCGGCTTTCGCGCACGCGCTGGGTCAGACCGGAGGCGCCGTGGGTGCGGGTGTTCCACTCATCCATGCGCGCCAGCACTTCATCGCTGTGGTGGATGGCGATCACCGGGCCTTCGGCCAAGGTATTGAGGTTGCTGTCGGTGACGATGGTGGCCATCTCGATGATGACGTCGTTGTCCGGATCCAGACCGGTCATTTCCAGATCGATCCAGATCAGGTTCTGTGTGTTGTCCATGAAGGCGCTCCTCGAATAGGCCATCATCTTACCCTAGCGGCCAATGTCGATGCAGTCGCGAGCAAAAAGGTAACCGGATGGCACACAGGTGGAGCGTGCTAAACTGCCAGCCGTTTTCTTTCTGCCCCGCCAACACGGAACCTTCATGGCCAAACGCCAGCTCAATCGCCGCCAGAACTGGCGCATCGAAAAAATCCAGGGCGAGCGCGCCGCACGCGCAGCCAAACGCGAGCAACATGCCTTGCAGGAACTGGAGGGTGGCGACCTGGGGCCCGAGCAATTTGGCCTGGTAATCGCCCACTTTGGCGTACAGGTCGAGGTCGAGGCGCAGGACGGCGAAGTCGCCGGGCAGATCTTCCGCTGCCACCTGCGGGCCAACCTGCCGGCACTGGTCACCGGTGACCGAGTGGTTTGGCGCGCGGGCAACCAAGGAATTGGCGTCATCGTCGCGCAGTTGCCGCGCAGCACCGAGCTGTGTCGGCCAAACAACCACGGCCAGCTCAAGCCGGTGGCGGCCAACGTCGACCTGATCGTAATCGTCTTCGCCCCGGCCCCCGAGCCCCACGCCAACCTGATCGACCGCTACTTGGTAGCCGCCGAGCATGCCGGCATCCGCCCCTTGCTGCTGCTGAACAAGGCCGACCTGGTCAACGAGGAAAACGGCCCAGGGCTGAACGCCCTGCTTGAGGTCTATCGCGACCTGGGTTATCCACTGCTAGAAGTTTCCGCGCATCAAGGCGATGGCATGCAGCGCCTGCAAGAGCTGCTCGATGGCCACATCAGTGTGTTCGTCGGCCAGTCTGGCGTGGGTAAGTCCTCGCTGGTCAACAGCCTGTTGCCCGCCGCCCAAACCCGCGTGGGCGATCTTTCCGAGTGGTCCGGACAAGGCACGCACACCACCACCACCGCCCGCCTCTATCACTTTCCCAATGGCGGCGACCTGATCGACTCACCGGGCATCCGTGAGTTCGGCCTAGTGCACGTCAGCCGCGATGATGTCGAAGCAGGCTTCATCGAATTCAGCGACCTGCTCGGCAACTGCCGCTTCCGCGACTGCAAACACGACCGCGAGCCTGGCTGCGCACTGCTCAAGGCGTTGGACGAAGGGCGGATCAAGCCGCAGCGGATGCACAGCTATCGCTCGATCATCGCCAGCTTGAGTGAAGATACCTACTAGATTTCCGTAGGAAAAACTACCGACGCAAGTAGGACGGCTCTCGTTTAATCGTCAGCTATTGTTCCGCCCCGGTCTTTCCTTGATGGTCATGGCTCAAGCCTCATCAGGGAAGAGCCGACTATGACCTCCACACCCGCAACATTCGCAAAGCGCCCCGCCCTCCATCAAGGAGGGCCTAGCTGATGCCCGTCGTCATCTGCTACCGCCACAATGAACGGCTCGACGCCTTCATTCTCAATGAGCGCTTGCTGCTTGAGGATGTTCCAGCTCAACTGGTGCAATTCGACAGTACCGGGCAAACCACCGAAGACCTTTGCGGCGGCCTTTGCCAGCAACTCAGTGATGCCACCCATCTGATTGGCGTGCTCTCCAGCGAGGGCGCGCAGCAATGGTGGACGGCATGGTTGATGGGCGCAGCGGTCATGGCCAGTCGGCGGGTCAGCCTGTACCAGAGTGGCGCGCAGTCATTGCCAGAACATCTAGGTAAGTGGCCGGTTATGCGCAGCCGTGAGCACATCGAGCTGTTTGTGCGCGCCTACCATGATGAACGGACCTTTGAGCGGGCGATGTCGCTGCCACCGGTGCGTTTGCACAGTGTCGACCGGAGTAATGCGGATTTCTTTCATGCCGATCTCAAGGCCAAGATTCGGCGGGGCTTTTGAATGAAGTGGGGCGCTTAGCGCCCCACTTGCCCTTATTCCTTGGGCTCATCCATCTTCAATGTGCCATCTTCGAAGATGTTCAGCTTCTGGCGCAACTCGCGAGGCTGCATCAGCTCGGCGGCTGCTCCAGGCGCTGCTGGCGCCGCAGCGCCCGGGGCGGCTGGCGCTGCCGGTGGTGCCTCAGGCGTACCCTGCTCGCCTTCGATGTTACGCTGGGCCTTCTTGGTCAAGACGATGATATCGATGCGCCGGTTGACCGGGTTGAACGGATCCTTGCGATCGAACAGCGACGACGAGGCATAACCGACCACGCGCGCCACCTGATCATCCGGATAACCACCCGCCACCAGTGCCCGCCGCGCAGCGTTGGCACGGTTGGCCGACAGCTCCCAGTTACCGAACTCCCCAGCGCCGGCATACGGTTTGGCATCGGTGTGGCCGCTGACGCTGATCTTGTTCGGCACCGCCTTGATGGTGTCGGCCATGGCCAGCAGGATGTCTTCGAAGTACGGCTGCAAGCGTGCGCTGCCGATATCGAACATCGGCCGGTTCTCGGCATCCATGATCTGGATGCGCAGGCCGTCCTGGGTGATCTCGAACAGGATCTGGTCCTTGAACTTCTGCAGCTGCGGGTTTTCCTCGACCTTGTTCTGCAACTCTTGCAGGAGCAGGTTCAAACGCTCCTTCTCGACCTGCTCGGCCATGGTCTCGACCTGGTCCTTGTCCAACTGAATGCTGGTGTCAGGGGTCGGCTCGGACTTTTCTTCTGGGTTGATGGTCTTTTCTGGCGCCAGCTGCGGCGAGCCGCCCAGGTCGATGACGTAGGGCGTGCCGCTTTCAGAGAAGCCAATCGGATCCTTGAAGTAGCCGGCAATGGCGATCTTCTGCTCAGGTGTGGCGGTCGACAGCAACCACAGCACCAGGAAGAACGCCATCATCGCCGTGGCGAAGTCGGCGAAGGCGATCTTCCAGGCGCCGCCGTGGTGCCCGCCACCAAAGCGCTTGACGCGCTTGATGATTATCGGCTGATTGTTTTCCATGACTCAGCGACCGCGAACCGCTTGTTCCAGCTCGGCGAAGCTCGGACGGTGCTTGGGATAGAGCACCTTGCGCCCGAATTCGACGGCCAGCGATGGCGGCATGCCAGAGGCCGAAGCAACCAGCGAAGCCTTGATCGCCTCGTACAGGTTGACCTCTTCCTTGGCGTCGTGCGCCAGGCAGGTGGCCAGGGGGCCGAAGAAGCCGTAGGCAGCCAGAATACCGAAGAAGGTACCGACCAGTGCCGCACCCACGTGCAGGCCGATCGAGGCCTGGTCGCCTTCACCCAGCGAGGCCATGGTCACGACGATACCCAGTACCGCGGCGACGATACCGAAACCAGGCATGCCGTCGGCGATGCCGGTCACCGCATGGGAGGGGTGATCGAGTTCTTCCTTCATGCTCAGCAGCTCCATGTCGAACAAGCCTTCGAGCTCGTGCGGGGCCATGTTGCCGGTGGACATGATGCGCAGGTAATCGCAGATGAACGCGGTCATGCGCTCATCACCCAGCACTGCAGGGTATTTAGCGAAGATCGGGCTGGCCGCAGCGTCTTCGATATCGCTCTCGATTGCCATCATGCCTTCACGACGGCTCTTGTTGAGGATCTCGTAAACCAGGCCAAGCACCTCCAGATAGAAGGTGTGGGAGAAGCGCGAGCCGAACATCTTCATCGACTTCTTGATCACATGCATGGTCATGTAACCAGGGTTGGCCTGCAGGAACGCGCCAAAGGCCGCACCGCCGATGATCAGCACTTCGAACGGCTGGATCAGCGCCGCGATCTTGCCGTGGGAGAGTACGTAGCCGCCGAGCACGCTCGCGAATACGACGATGATGCCGATAATTTTAGCCATAGGTTCAAAGCACTTGCTGTCGTGGTCAGGGTCGGGGACGGGAGCTTTAAAACTCTTCTTCTACTTATCGGCAGAACTGCGCCAGACTATAGCCACTCAAAGCGAAAAGCCAGTTTGGACTGATGTCAAAATGCCAATTGAAGCCAAGGTACCAGGTCAGATTCCGCGCACCCTCGATGGCTGGATAAAGCTGCTCGACAGCGTCCGCCTGCCGGTGCCGAAAGAAAGCCACGACCGTGTTTTAGCCGCAATCAATGACAGCCGTAGGTCCCTGCGCGAAATCGCCGAACTGATGCAGGACAGCCCGGCCCTGGTGCTTTGCGTGATGCGTGAGGCCAATCATCCAGCCAATGCCAGCCAGGCCGAGCCCGCCGAAAGCCTTGAGGTGGCCGTCAACCGCCTGGGCCTGGAGCGTACCGCCCAGTTGCTGACGCGCCTGCCCGCGCTGCCGGGCGACGACATCCCACCAGTGCTGCGCCAATTTCTACTGATCAGCCAACACGCCTCGCAGCAGGCCAGCGGCCTGTTCGCCAGCCGCCTGGCTCGACTGTGGCAGGAAATCCACTGGGGTAGCCTGTTGTTCCTGTCGCCGCTGTGGCCATTGGCCCTGAGCCACCCCAAGCTGCTGGACGCCTGGGAGCTGCGGGTGATCCACAAGGGTGAAGATGCCACCGAAGTCGAACAGGAGCTGTTCGGGGTGCGCATCATGGAGTTGTGCCAAGCCGTTGCCAGTCACTGGCGCCTGCCCGAGTGGGTGACCCAGGGCTATCGCTTGCTGACCAGCGAACGCGAGTTGCTCGCCCAAGTGCTGAACATCGCCCGCGAACCCGACAGCCTCACCCAGCAACACCGGCTGGATGAAGAGCCCGGCCTGCGCCGCTGGTTCAACCAGCCGGCCAACACCGTGCTACTGGCCAACGGCCTGGCCCTGGCCGCCCAGGTTGGCTGGGACAACCCGCACCTGCTGCGCTGGCAATTGCTGACTGCGCTGTATTTGCAAACCAGCCTCGATGACGTGCAGCAGCAGGTCCACCAACAAGCGGCGGCCAGCGCCCGCCACCATGCGCGCCACGCCCTGTTCCACCCAGCCGAAGCGCTGATCTGGCCGTGGCAGCAACGCCGGCCGCACCCCGACATGCTCACCCCGCCGCCGCCGCCCAGTGAAGACCTGGTCCGCTGGCGTAAGCTGTGCAGTGAACTGTTGGCCCAGCCAAGCCCTTTCAGCAACGCCGTGCACCTGGCTAGCCAGGCCTGCGAAGCGCTGTTGGCCTGCGGCATGCAGCGGATCATGCTACTGATGCACGATAAGCCCAATGACGCTTTGCTCGTGCAACAAGCGGCTGGTTTGCCCAGTGAAGCCGCAGCCCTGAACTTGCCAGTAGCCCAAAACAAACTGTTACAGCGCTTGACCAGTCAGGCCGGACAGCTGCGCCTGACCCCGGACAACCATGCGCAGTTTTCTGCCCTGCTGCCCGCAGCACTACGCGCGTTGTTCCGCGGCGAGCACCTACTGCTGCGCTCGCTGGCCGTCGATGGCCAGGTACTGATGCTGATGATTGCCGACCAGGGCGGTAAGCCGCTGGCTGATGTCGGTGTGCAAGCCTTTGGCAAAACCGCGCAGTGCGTAGAGCGTGCCCTGGCCACCTTCAGCAAGCCCAATCGTTAAGCCTTACGCTACAATCGCCCCCTCACGTTCCACCCTGGAGACTGTGGATGACTGACTTTTCCGGCTTGCCGCTGGTGATCGAACCGGCTGACTTGCTGTCGCGCCTGGATTCGCCACAGCTGATCCTGGTCGATCTGACCAGTGCCAACCGTTATGGCAGCGGGCACATTCCCGGCGCTCGCTTCGTCGACCCCAAGCGCACTCAGCTTGGCCAGCCGCCGGCCCCCGGCCTGCTGCCGGCACGTGCCGACCTGGAAAAACTGTTCGGCGAACTCGGCCACCGCGATGACGCCGTTTACGTGGTGTACGACGACGAGGGCGGCGGCTGGGCTGGGCGCTTCATCTGGCTGCTGGATGTCATTGGCCATAGCAAGTATCACTACCTCAATGGTGGTATCCAGGCATGGCCGGCTGACAAGTTGTCCACCGACGTGCCGGCCAGCGCTGGCGGCCCGCTGAGCCTGACCTTGCATGCCGAACCCACCGCCACCCGCGAATACCTGCAAAGCCGCCTGGGCGCTGCCGACCTGGCCATCTGGGACGCCCGCGCGCCCAGCGAATACCGCGGCGAGAAGGTCTTGGCGGCCAAAGGCGGACATATCCCTGGCGCGGTCAACTTCGAGTGGACCGCCGGCATGGACATGAATGACCATCTGCGCATTCGCAAGGACATGGCCGAGATCCTCCAGAACCTGGGCATCACCCCGGACAAGGAAGTGATCACCCACTGCCAGACCCATCACCGCTCCGGTTTTACCTACCTGGTGGCTAAATCCCTCGGCTACCCACGGGTCAAGGCCTACGCCGGCTCCTGGGGCGAATGGGGTAACCATCCGGACACGCCTGTAGACGTTTAAGGAAATTCAATGAAATCCCGCTTGTTCATCATCAGCCAGTACCTGCTGCCGCACCATTTGCTGTCGCGGCTGGCCGGTTGCATTGCCGAGTGCCGTGCGCGCTGGTTCAAGAATGCCTTCACCGCCTGGTTCGCCAAGCGCTATCAGGTCGACATGTCCGAAGCGCTGGTCGAAGACCTGAGCGCCTACG
Organism: Pseudomonas sp. Je.1.5.c; assembly: GCF_051129895.1. NCBI lineage: Bacteria > Pseudomonadati > Pseudomonadota > Gammaproteobacteria > Pseudomonadales > Pseudomonadaceae > Pseudomonas > Pseudomonas sp. Je.1.5.c. The sequence continues at coordinate 36,669 of NZ_JBCPSP010000019.1, read as the reverse complement.
AGCACTTCAACGCCTTCTTCACCCGCGCCCTCAAGCCCGGTGCCCGCCCGTTGGATGAAACGCCAGGCGCCATCCTGTGTCCGGCAGACGGTGCAGTGAGCCAGCTCGGCCCGATTGAGCATGGCCGCATCTTCCAGGCCAAGGGCCACGGCTACAGCGCGCTGGAGCTGCTGGGCGGTGACCCGGCCCTGGCCGCGCCGTTCATGGGCGGTGAGTTCGCCACCATCTACCTGTCGCCCAAAGACTACCACCGCGTGCACATGCCGCTGGCCGGTACCTTGCGCGAGATGGTCTATGTGCCGGGTCGCCTGTTCTCGGTCAACCAGACCACCGCGGAAAACGTTCCAGAGTTGTTCGCTCGTAATGAGCGCGTGGTCTGCCTGTTCGACACCGAGCGCGGGCCAATGGCCGTTGTGCTGGTGGGGGCGATGATCGTGGCCTCGATCGAAACCGTCTGGGCGGGCCTGGTCACGCCACCGAAGCGTGAGCTGAAGACCTTCCGTTATGACGAAGCCAGCCGGGCACCGATTCATTTGGAGAAAGGTGCTGAATTGGGCCGCTTCAAGCTGGGTTCGACGGCGATCGTGCTGTTCGGGCCAGAGCAGGTGAAGTGGGCCGAGAGCTTGGGTGCTGGGTCGGCAGTGCGCATGGGCCAGCAATTGGCTGTGCCTAGCCAAGCCTGACCGTAGCGCAAAGAAAAGGCCCCGCATGACATCAGTCATGCGGGGCCTTTTTCATTTTTAGGGCCGCAAAGCGGCCCCATTACAGTATCGGATCAGCCGCGAGCGTCGCGATCGCGCAAGCCAAGCAGATACAGCACGCCATCCAAGCCGAGGGTAGAAATCGCCTGTTTGGCCGACTGACGCACCAGCGGCTTGGCGCGGAAGGCAACCCCCAGCCCCGCCAGCGACAGCATCGGCAAATCATTGGCGCCGTCGCCCACGGCAATAGTCTGTGCCAGTTGCAGGCCTTCCTTGCTCGCCAGCTCCTGCAGCAGATCAGCCTTGCGCTGCGCGTCGACGATCGGCTCGTTGGCCACGCCAGTCACCTTGCCATCGACCACTTCCAGCTCGTTGGCAAACACATAGTCGATACCCAGGCGCGCCTGCACTTGCTTGGCAAAATAGGTGAAGCCGCCCGACAGAATCGCTGTCTTATAGCCCAGACGCTTGAGCTCGGCGAACAGGTTCTCAGCACCTTCAGTCAGCCGCAGCGAGGCGCCGATCTCATCCAGCACGCCCACGTCGAGGCCCTTGAGCAGCGCCATCCGCTCTTTGAAGCTGGCGCGGAAATCCAACTCGCCGCGCATCGCCCGCTCGGTGATCGCGGCCACTTGCTCGCCGACGCCGGCAGCCTTGGCCAACTCGTCGATCACTTCGGCCTCGATCAGGGTCGAGTCCATGTCGAACACTGCCAGGCGACGGTTGCGACGGAACAGGTCGTCCTTCTGGAAGGCGATATCCACCGCCAGCTCTTGCGACAGGGCGAAGAACTCAGCACGCAGGGCCTGGGCATCGCTCGGCTCACCGCGTACGGAAATTTCCAGGCAAGCCTTGCCCTTCTCTGTTGGCGCATCCAGCACCACCCGGGCGGACAGGCGCTCGATCCGCTCGATGGTCAGGCCATACTGGCTGATCACCGCACTGACCCGCTGCAGTTGCTCGGGGGTGACCTTGCGGCTGAGCAGGGTGACAATCTGCCGGGCCTCGCCCTGGCTGTCGGCCCAATGCTGGTAATCGGCCTCGGAAATCGGCGTGTAACGCGCTTGCAGGTTGAGCTCGTGGGCCTTGGCTTGCACGCTCTGCAGCAGCTGAGTGGCCACTTCGTTGTCAGGAATGTCGACCAGAATGCCGAACGACAAGGTGCCGTGCATGACCGCCAGGCCGATGTCGAGGATGTTCACACCGCCCTGGAGCAGGACGCCGGTGATGGCGGCAGTGAGACCGGGACGGTCCTCACCGGTGATGTTGATCAGGACGATTTCGCGCACAACCTGGCTCCGACTTCGATGAAAAATGCGCATTCTACCGATTTTCCATGACTATCGGGCGCCGCTGATACTTTGCCGACAAATCCCGGCTCGCTATACTGCGCAGCACTTTCTCGCCATAAAGAGCCGCGCTCTGTGAACCGGCCCACGCCAGTTAAACCCGATAACTTCTTCCTGATGATCTTCCGTGCCCTGCGCCAGCGTCGCGTTCCCCTGGCACTGCGTATCGCCAGCACCAACATTTTCCTGGTGGCGCTGGCGCTGGTGATCTATGCCTGCGTGATGGGCCTGCAGTTCAAGCAGGCCATGCACGAGCAGGCCGATGCGCTCGGCCAGAGCCTGACCATCCAGACCGCTACCTCGGCTACCGAGCTGCTGGTGTCCAACGACATCCTCAGCCTCAACGTGCTGCTGGGCAACCTGGTGAAGAACCCACTGGTGGCCCACGCGGCGATCTACAGCGTCGACAACCGCATCCTCGCCGAGGCCGGCCAACGGCCGAAAAACAGCCTGCTGGGTGAGGCCGAAGGCCTCTATCAGACCAAGATCACCTTCCAGGATGTCACTGCCGGGCAACTGCGCATCAGCCTGGACATGAGCCAATTCCAGCAGCCCATGCTGATCAGCCTGCAAAGCATGGGCATTCTGGCGGCAATCCTGCTGGCGCTGGCGCTGACCTTGAGCCTGCGCCTGGGCCGCTTCATCTCCACTCCGCTGTTGCAACTGCGGGTCTGGCTACGTGATCCGCACCCCTATACCCCGGCGATCGATCGCCAGGACGAAATCGGCGATATCGCCCGTCAATTGCATGCCCGCCTTGCCCCTCCTCCTCCACCAGAACCGGAGGAGGAAGAGGAAGACGACGACGAAGCGTTCGACGATTTGCACGATACCCCTGTCGTCGCCAAAGCTGCGCCACGGGCAAAAGTGGCAGCGCATGATGACGACGAAGACGATGAAGCCTTTGCGGGCCTGATCGACATCGAAGAGCCGCGCGCCAAACCTGCGCCGGTCGAGTCTGACGAGCCGCAATACACCGCCGTGCTCGCCGTGCAGCTGGGCTCGCAGGAGCAACTGCGGCGCCTGCCACGCACCCGCCTGACCGAGCTGCTGGAACGCTACACCGACTGCCTGGAACAGGCGGCATCGCTGTATGAGGGCGAAACCCACACCCTCAACGATGGCAGCACCTTGCTGCTGTTCCACAGCCGCGACAGCGGCGAGGACTACCTGACCAACGCTATCTGCTGCGGCGAGCTGCTGCGCGCCCTGGGCCATGCCCTGCAAATTGAAGTGGCGGACAGCGGGATTACCCTGCAGCTGCAATTGGGCCTGGTGTTGGCCGATGACCTGCAAGGCCTGGAGCAGGTCGATTTGCTGATGGCGGAGAAAGCCCAGGACGCCTTGGCGCTGTCGCAGCACAGCCGCAACCTGCTGCTGGTAGAGCGCCAGATCAGTGATGACGCCCTGGTTCGTCAGCGCGCGCGTATCCGCCCGATTGCCAGCCCTGAAGGGGCTTGCTGCGTGGAGCGCCTGATGGAGCCATATCCGTCGATGCTGGAGCGGCAGTTGGCGCGGATGCACGAGCGGCGCGCCTGAGGCCAGCTAAACATCCCAATCGGCCGGCCACAAAAAAGCCCGCATCTCTGCGGGCTTTTTTGTGGCTGGAAGATCAGAACCGATAGACTTCCATATCGGTGCGAATTGGCGAAGCCATTGGAATCTTCGACTTCTCCCGCTCTTTCTTCACTTGAACCGGTGCGGCAGGCTTCTTCGGCGCCTCTTCAGCAATCGCCGGCTGGTTGGCCAACGGCTTGACGGCGCTGCTCAGCTGTTCGGCGAGCTTCTGCAGCAACTGGCCCTGGGCCTGCACCTGGGAAGACTCCGTGCCCTCATGCTGCTGCTCAAGGTGGACGATGCGGTTGTCACGCACGTTGCCGCGGCGATCGAGCAGACGCCACTGGGCATCGAGGATCGCCGGCTGGTTCTTGCCTGAATCAAGCCGGGTAATCGACAGCAATACCTGCACGTCAGGCGCAAAGCCCGTGCTCGCCGGTGCCAGCACGACTCGTTGGCTATCCAGACGCCAGGCCAACTGACGCACCAGCAGCTGGTCGATATCCGACGAAAGGCTGCCCGCCCAACGACCGTCCGTCGCAGAAGTCAGGCTGCCATCAGCTTGACGCTGCAAGAAGGTTTCACGTTGCAGGTAGTCGGCAACCGATACCGGGCCGAGCACCACAGCCATGCCCGCGCTTTGCGAAGGCTGGCCAGGATCACCGCTGTCGAGCTGATACAGGGCAACCGGCTGGTGCATGCTGCACCCGCTCAGGCCCAACAGGCCAGTCATCAACAGCGCAAATGGAAGGCGCAGAACTTTCATCATCCCATCCAAGCGGCCGCCCTCGGCACACCGCAGTGATACACATGTAGATTCTTCTGGGCGCACGGCCACGCCGGCGCCACAGGGGCACTATCATCCGCGAAATAGCCGTCCGACTCCAGTGTTTCCGCCGGTAACAACGCCGAAATTGCCATTTCAGACAATTGGCACGGCTAGCTCGAAGCTTCTACCAGCAACCCGTCGACCCGCTGGAAGCCGCGTGGCAGCTTGCTGCCGCGTCGACCGCGCTCACCTTTATAGTGCTCCAGATCGTCAGGTTTCAGAGACAGGGTACGCTTGCCAGCCTGCAATACAAGGGTCGAGCCCTCGGCGATCACGGCCAGATCGGTAACGTATTCTTCCCGACTGGCCACCCGATCGCCTGGCACACCAATGATCTTGTTGCCCTTGCCCTTGCCCAGTTGCGGTAGGTCGGCGACCTTGAACACCAACAGCCGGCCTTCGGTGGTCACCGCTGCCAGCCAGTCCTGCTCGCGGTTAGCCACCGGACGTGGGGTCATCACCTTGGCGCCATTGGGTAGGCTGAGCAGGCCCTTGCCGGCCTTGTTCTTGGCCTGCAAATCCTCGCCCTTGACCACGAAGCCGTAACCGGCGTCGGAGGCGACCACGTACAGTGCATCATCCTCGGGCAGCAATACGCATTCGAACGTGGCCCCAGGCGGTGGCGTCAGCCGGCCAGTCAGCGGCTCGCCCTGCCCCCGTGCCGATGGCAGGGTATGGGCCGCCACCGAGTAGCTGCGCCCGGTCGAGTCGATGAGCACGGCAAACTGGTTGGAACGCCCAGCGGCAGCGGCCTTGAAGCCATCGCCGGCCTTGTAAGAGAGACCGGTGGCGTCGATATCGTGGCCCTTGGCGCAACGCACCCAGCCTTTTTCCGACAGCACCACAGTGACCGGCTCGGTCGGCATCAGCTCGTTTTCCGAAAGCGCCTTGGCTTCGGCGCGCTCGACAATCGGCGAACGGCGCTCGTCGCCATAGGTTTCGGCGTCCTTGATCAGCTCGCTGCGCACCAGTTTGCGCAGTTTGGCGTCGCTGCCCAGCAGGGCCTGCAACTTGGCTTGCTCCTTGAGCAGTTCGTCCTGCTCGCCACGGATCTTCATCTCTTCCAGACGTGCCAACTGACGCAGGCGAGTCTCGAGGATGTAGTCGGCCTGGATTTCGGTCAGGTCGAAGCGGGCAATCAGCGCCTGCTTGGGGTGCTCCTCGGTGCGGATGATGTGGATCACTTCATCGAGGTTGAGGAACGCTGTGAGCAAACCGTCCAACAGGTGCAGACGTTTCTCGACCTTGTCCAAGCGGTGCTGCAGCCGGCGACGCACGGTGCCAATACGGAACTGCAGCCATTCTTGCAGCAGCACACGCAGGTTCTTCAACTGCGGGCGGCCGTCCAGGCCAATGATATTGACGTTGACCCGGTAGCTGCTCTCAAGGTCTGTGGTGGCGAACAGATGCTGCATCAGCTCGTCGGCATCCACCCGATTGGAACGCGGGATGATGACGATACGGCACGGGTTCTCGTGGTCCGACTCGTCACGCAGGTCAGCGACCATCGGCAGCTTCTTGGCCTGCATCTGCGCGGCGATCTGCTCCAGCACCTTGGCCCCGGAGACCTGGTGCGGCAGCGCGGTAACGACGATGTCGCCATCCTCGACGCGGTAGACGGCGCGCATGCGGATCGAACCACGGCCGCTCTCGTAGATCTTGAGAAGATCGGCGCGCGGCGTGATGATCTCGGCTTCAGTCGGATAGTCCGGACCCTGGATGTGCTCGCACAGCTGCTCGACAGTGGCCTTGGGCTCATCGAGCAAACGTACGCAGGCGCTGGCCACTTCGCGCAGGTTGTGCGGCGGCACGTCGGTGGCCATGCCCACGGCGATGCCGGTGGTGCCGTTGAGCAGAATGTTCGGCAGGCGCGCAGGCAGCACGGACGGCTCCTGCAAGGTGCCGTCGAAGTTCGGCACCCAATCGACGGTGCCTTGGCCTACTTCACTGAGCAGTACTTCGGAATAACGTGACAGCCGTGCCTCGGTGTAACGCATTGCTGCGAACGACTTCGGATCGTCCGGCGCACCCCAGTTGCCCTGGCCATCGACCAGGGTATAGCGGTAGCTGAACGGCTGGGCCATCAGCACCATGGCTTCATAGCAGGCCGAGTCGCCGTGCGGGTGGAACTTACCGAGCACGTCGCCGACGGTACGCGCCGATTTCTTGTGCTTGGAATCGGCATCCAGCCCCAACTCGCTCATGGCATAGACGATGCGCCGCTGGACCGGCTTGAGGCCGTCGCCGATGTGCGGCAGGGCGCGGTCCATGATCACGTACATGGAGTAGTTGAGGTAGGCCTGTTCGGTGAAGTCAGCCAGGGAGCGGCGTTCGACGCCGTCGAGACTGAGTTCCAGTGAGTCGCTCATGCGGGCCTCGTCATTTCAGGTTCTGGCGCAACAGCATGCTGCCGCCGCGCTGGGTAAATTCAAGTTGTTTGAGGGCGCTCATGCCCAGCAGCACGGTCTCGCCGTCCAGGCCGGGGACCACCAGGGCGCGCACGCCCTGTAGGCGGATATCGCCCAGTTGCAGGCTGTCCAACCGGGTCCGATAGCCTTCGGTGCGGCCGTTGGCGGTACTGAGGATCACTGGCGCGCCGCGCTGTAGTTGCAAGTCCTTGGCCAACGACTCGGGAATCGCCACATCGGTGGCGCCGGTATCGAGCATGAACCGCACACCCTTGCCGTTGATCGCGCCATCGGCGACGAAATGGCCCTGGCCGTTGCTCAACAGCCGTACTTCGATAAAACCTTCGCCGTGCTCGGACTGCGGCTGGGCATTGGGGTTTTGCTGGTGGTCTTCCCACTGGCCGAAAAAGCGCGTTGCCAGGAACATGGCCGCCGCCCAGGCGACCACCATCAGCACCTTGCCTGCGCGCTTGCCGGCCGGCTGGCTCATGGCTTGGCGCTCCAGCCGCCTTCAGGCGCCGCGAAGCGCCAGACGATCGGGCGAGTTTCACCATCGGCGCGGTCGCCGTTGTTGTTGTCCAAGCCGATCCAGGCGCCCTTGGCATCGATCACCAGGGCTTCGGCCAGACCGAACGGTTGATCGTAGCGGCGCGAATCTTCCAGCGCCTCGACCGCGAACGACCAACAACGCTCGACCTTGCCCGTATCGGCATCCCGGCGACAGACGCGGAAGGCGTTACGCTCCAGGGTAAACAGCTTGCCGTCGTACCAGGCGAGATCGGCGAAGTCACGTGACAGCGCCCGGGGATTGGGCATCTGCGGCGGCTGCATTTCAACCCCGGCCTCGCTGAGCAGCACGCAACTGCGCCCGCAGGTCCACACCGACTGCTGGCGTTGGATCGCCACCAGACCACGCCGCTCGCGCTCGGCAGCCAACCACAGGCGGTCGCCCGCCGGATTGATCGCCAGGCCCTCGAACAGCGCATTGAAGTGCAGCAGCATGCCGCTGGCCCGCGCCTGGCGGACCATGGCCGGGTCGATCTTCAACCAGTCAGGTTCGCCCTCGACCGGCACTTGCAGCACCGCCGCGTGGGCTTCGCTGACCAGATAGAAGTTGCCCGCCTGATCGCAAGTGATGCCCTCGTAATCGAGCTCGCCGCCACGAATGTAGGAAACCGCCCAGTTGCGCGATTTCAAGCCCCAGGGCAAGCCACTTTCCGGCACTGGCGGCGGCGTGAAGGTCAGCGCCTGGGCACGCCAGACGCCGTTGTGCCGGTCCATGCGATAAATGCGGTCGTCGTCGCGATCCGAGACGCCCCACAGCGCGCCGCGGCACCAGGCCAGGCCAGACAAGTTGCCGCCGCGCATGCCGTCAATCGGATGCTCGGCGGTCAATTTCAGCTCTGGCCAGTTGCCCGCGAAGCTTGGAAGCGCAACCAGCGCCAGCACCGCTGTCAGGAGCAGACGGATCAAACCATGACCTCAGCCAGGTTGCCTTTGGTTTCCAGCCAGCTCTTGCGATCACCTGCACGTTTTTTCGCCAGTAGCTTGTCCATCAGCTCGCACGTGGCTTCGACGTCATCCAGGGTCAACTGGACCAGGCGGCGGGTGTTCGGGTCCATGGTGGTCTCGCGCAGCTGCGGCGGGTTCATTTCGCCCAGGCCTTTGAAGCGGGTGACCTGTGGCTTGCCGCGCTTCTTCTCGGCCACCAGGCGGTCGAGGATGCCGTCACGCTCAGGTTCGTCGAGGGCGTAGTAGATCTCTTTGCCCAGGTCGATGCGGTACAGCGGCGGCATCGCGACGTAGACATGCCCGGCCTCGACCAGCGGGCGGAAGTGCTGGACGAACAGCGCGCACAGCAGGGTCGCGATGTGCAGGCCGTCGGAGTCGGCGTCGGCAAGAATGCAGATCTTGCCGTAGCGCAGCTGGGTCAGGTCGGTGGCACCTGGATCGACGCCAATGGCCACGGCAATGTTATGCACTTCCTGGCTGGCCAGGACTTCACCGCCATCGACTTCCCAGGTGTTGAGGATCTTGCCGCGCAGCGGCAGGATCGCCTGGAACTCTTTATCCCGCGCCTGCTTGGCCGAGCCACCGGCCGAGTCACCCTCGACCAGGAACAGTTCGGAGCGCATCGGGTCTTGCCCGGCGCAGTCGGCCAGCTTGCCGGGCAGGGCCGGGCCTTGAGTGATGCGCTTGCGCTCGACCTTCTTGCTCGCCTTGAGGCGCCGGCCGGCGTTGCTGATGGCCAGTTCGGCCAATTGCATGCCCAGCTCTGGGTGGGCATTGAGCCACAGGCTGAAGGCGTCCTTGACCACGCCGGAGACGAACGCAGCCGCCTCGCGCGAGGACAGGCGTTCTTTGGTCTGGCCGGAGAACTGCGCCTCCTGCATCTTCATCGACAGCACGAAGCTGATGCGTTCCCAGACATCTTCTGGAGCCAGCTTGACCCCACGCGGCAGCAGGTTGCGAAATTCGCAGAACTCACGCATGGCATCGAGCAGGCCTTGGCGCAGGCCGTTGACGTGAGTGCCGCCCTGGGCAGTGGGGATCAGGTTGACGTAGCTTTCCTGAACGCTGTCGCCGCCTTCTGGCAGCCACAGCAAGGCCCAGTCGACGGCTTCCTTGTTGCCGGCCAGGCTGCCGCAGAACGGCTCGTCGGGCAGGCGCTGGAACTCGCTGACCGAATCGACCAGGTAGGAGCGCAGGCCGTCTTCATAGTGCCATTCGACTTTCTCGCCGCTGGCCTTGTCCTCGAAGCTGATCGACAGGCCCGGGCAAAGCACGGCCTTGGCCTTGAGCACATGCTTGAGGCGGCTGATGGAGAACTTCGGCGAGTCGAAGTACTTGGGGTCAGGGCTGAAATAGACGCTGGTGCCGGTGTTACGTTTGCCGACGCTGCCAACCACTTGCAGTTCCGTGGCCTTGAAGCCATCGGCGAAGGTCATCTGGTACTCGTTGCCGTCGCGCTTGACCCGCACGCGGACCTCGGTCGACAAGGCGTTGACCACCGAAATACCGACACCGTGCAGGCCGCCGGAGAACTGGTAGTTCTTGTTGGAGAACTTACCGCCGGCGTGCAGCTTGGTGAGAATCAATTCGACGCCAGAGACGCCCTCTTCGGGGTGAATGTCCACCGGCATGCCACGACCGTCGTCGCTGACTTCCAGCGAGTGGTCCGCGTGCAGGATCACCTGGATCGAGCGGGCGTGACCGGCCAGGGCTTCGTCGACACTGTTGTCGATGACTTCCTGGGCCAAGTGGTTCGGCCGGCTGGTGTCGGTGTACATGCCCGGCCGCTTGCGAACCGGGTCGAGGCCGGAGAGGACTTCGATGGCGTCTGCGTTATAGGCGCTAGCGCTGGGATTGGCCATGGGTTCTCGTCGTCAGTCTGGTGAATGCGAAAAAATCAAAATACAGAAAAATCGAGCGCCGCGTACTGCCCGCGGGCAATTCCGGCGAAGGCCAGCAAGGCCGGCAGGCGCTGGCTGAAGCCCTGGAAGCTGTGATCGCCGCCGGCTTCGATACGCAAGGCGCAGGCCCGGTAATAACGCTCGGCCTGGCGATAGTCCAGGGTTTCATCGGCCGTCTGCAACCACACTTGATAGCGCTCGGCGTCAGTTGGCGCCGGCACTTCCAGCTCGGCCAGCGCCTGCACGTGGTCCAGGGTCAGTTCCCAGGCCTCATCGGTGTACAGGTTGCGCTGGGTGCCCAGGTAGCCGTCGAACAGCCGGTGCGGGGCGACCGCCGGGTTGATCAGCAGGGCCTTGAGGCCATGCTGCTCGGCCAGATGGGTGGCATAGTAGCCGCCGAGCGAACTGCCGACCAGCAAGGGCGCGCCGAGCTCGGCGATAGCGGCTTGCAGTTGAGCGATCGCCTGGCGCGGGTGATGGTGCAGCGCGGGCACTCGCAGTTGCTCGGCCAGGCCCAGCTGCTGCATCACTGCCTCAAGCTGGCGCGCCTTGGTCGAAAGCGGCGAGCTGTTGAAACCGTGGATATAAAGGATAGAACCCGACATGCTGCCCCCGTGGCGATTGCGATGCACCCGTCAGTGTGGGAGCAGGACGCGCAGTGTAGCGCGTTCGCCGGGCGTTGGCGCAGCATCGGGATTTTCGCAACAAATTCTTCAAATGGGGCGCCACCCGCTCCTACAAATGTGCGGCGGTGTTCAGTAGCCAGGGCTGTCGAAATCCAGGGTCACGACGAAATCCCGCGCCCGCTCCACGCCCGTCTCCAGCCGCCCGTCGGCGTGCAGGCGCAACCAGCGATACCCCGGCTGCTCTTCGCTGACCTTGAAGTCCTCGCTACCCGGCGCGAACTGGATGCAGGTGGACGGTGTGGCCAGCAGGCGCAAGCCGTCGCGCTGCTCATCCCATTGCTGATGGATATGCCCCCAGAGCAAGGCCTTCACTCGAGGCAGGCGCAGGCGGGCGAACAACTCATCGGCGTTGCGCAGGCCGATCGGCGCGATCCAGGCGCAGCCGATGTCCACCGGCTGGTGGTGGCAGCACACCAGGCAATGCCGCTCGCCCGCGCCCGCCAATGCGGCATCGAGCGCTGCCAGTTGCGCAGGCTCGAGCAAGCCATGGGTGGCCCCGGCCACTGCCGAGTCGAGCATGACGATGCGCCAGGCGCCGATGTCGGTCACCGCCCGCACCAGAGCCGGCGCCACTTCGGCCATTACCCGCGCCTCGTCGTGGTTACCCGGCAACCAGCGGGTCGGCACGTCGAGCACCGCGGTCAGTTCGCGGAACGCCTCATAGGACGCCACGCTGCCATCCTGGGACAGGTCGCCCGTACACAGCAGCAGGTCGATACGCGGCTGCTCCCGGCGCACCTGGGCGATCACATGACTCAGGCTGTCGCGCGTATTGAGGCCCAGCAAGGTGCCCGCCGGGTCAGCGAACAGGTGAGCGTCGGTCAGTTGCACCACATGGATGGGCGCGGGGGGATGGTTGGGTTGCGGCAACGGCCGTCTCCTCGAGCGGATTCAGCGCGATTATCGCCTGTGCAGGGTTTCGCGCAAACACTCGAAACCGACCCAGCTCACATTTTCAGCGTACGACTGCCAGCTCGTGGCCGCAGGCCAGGCAGTGACTCAACCATTCACCGAGGAACAGGTTGAGCTGGGCCTTTTCGTCCGGCTGGTGCATGCCGGTATTGGGGTACGGATAAATGCTGCGCAAACGCCGCGCGTGCTCGGCACTGACCACCTCGGCCATGCGCGCATCGTGGTAGACCTGCACTTCCAGCTGCGGCACTGGCAGCCACGGCAGGCTGTGTTCCTGGCGCACGCGCAGGGTAGTGGTATAGGGACAGGTCAGCACCACTTCGAGCACCAGCACGCCAAGCATCTGGTCGCCCTGGGTCATGCCAATACGGCGCGAGCTCTGCGTGCTGCGCATATCGGGCAGCAAGCGCATCAGCCGGGCATAGTTGGCCTCGCAGGCTGATTGCAGCCCGACCAGATCGACCCGATAACGCTCGCGCAACAGATTCACTTCCACATACCTCGTACTTCGTCACGATTGAGCGCCAGCCATTGCAGGCCGATGATCGCTGCGGCGTTACAGATGCGGCCATCGCGCACCGCCTGCAAGGCATCTTCGAACGACCAGACCGTTACCCGGATATCCTCGCCCTCTTCTTCCAACCCATGCAAGCCACCCGCGCCCTCGCTGACGCAGCGCCCCAGGAACAGGTGAACGTACTCATCGCTGCCACCAGGCGAGGGGAAATACTTGGTCATTGGCCACAGGGCAGAGAAGGTCAACCCGGCTTCTTCTTCGGCCTCGCGGTGGGCGACCTCTTCCGGCTGTTCATCCTTGTCGATCAGCCCGGCGACCATTTCGATCAGCCAAGGATTGGCGACTTTGCCCATGGCGCCCGCACGAAATTGCTCGATCAGCACCACTTCATCGCGCTGCGGATCGTAGGGCAGCACGCAGACCGCATCATGGCGCACGAACAGCTCGCGGCTGATCTCGCGTCCCATGCCACCGGCGAACAGCTCGTGGCGCAGGTGGACCTTGTCGAGCCGGTAAAAGCCTTGGAAGCAGTTCTCGCGCTTGACGATCTGGACCGCCTGGGGCAGCGAATTTGACGTATCTGTCATTGGAATCCTCATGACCTCGTGTACCGCATCGCGCCATCCTACTCTGCGTCCGGCTGGGTTTCATCCCTTTCAAGCGACCGTTCATGCGTTCGGGACAGGCCGTAATCTCTCTGATAGCTTAGTGGCGAACCGAAGGCTTTGCCGACGGTCCAAGGCCGACTATTGCTGTTCTACAAGGATCATCATGACGCTTGTCAAACTGACTTCCGTGGCTGTGCTGGCTGTGGCGCTGAGCGCCTGCCAGAGCCTGTTCACGCCCAACTATCGGGCCCCGCTCGAGGTCAAGCGCGACGCCTGGGAGCACGTCAAGCCGGGCTGCAGCGAAAGCGACTGCCCGCTGGTGAACATCGACACCATTCACTTCCCCGACCTGCCCAAGCTCGACGCCATCGTCGAGCGCCGCCTGCTGCAACTGACCGAGGACAACCAGCGCAGCAGCGCGCCGACCTCGCTCAAGGCCTATGAAGATCAATACCTGGCCAGCGCCGACAAGCGCAACAGCAGCTACTTGCAAGCCAAGGTACGCGAGCAGCATGACGGGCTGGTGATCATCGAGCTGTCCAGTTATCTGGACAGCGGTGGTGCCCATGGCATGCCTGGGCGCGGTTTCATCAACTATTCGCGCAAGCAGGACAAAGTCCTGACCCTGCAAGACATGCTGGTGCCGGGCCAGGAAGAGACGTTCTGGAAGACCGTCGAAGAGTCGCACCGTGCCTGGATGATCAGCACCGGCATGGACAAGGACCCGGAATTCGTCAAGACCTGGCCGTTCAAGAAGTCCCCGCACATCGCCCTGACCTATGGTGCGGTCGTGGTGAAGTACGAGGTCTATGCCATCGCGCCCTATTCCATGGGCCACATCGAGCTGAAAATCCCTTACCCACGCCTGAACGGCGTGCTCAAGCCTGAGCTGTTTCCCGGGCGCGGCTAAGGTTTAGCAGCCCGTATAGCACCCCTGCCAACAGCACTGCTGGCAGGGTCGCGCCCACCTCTGGCGCCTGGCTGGCCATTACGTGATAGGCCGCCACTCCCGCCACCCAGGCCAGCAGCGCCTGCCAGTGCAGACCGTCGACCCGCAGCGGCATCTGCCGACGGCGAATCACGAAGTGATCCATCAGCACCACGCCGAACAGCGGCGCGAACACCGAGCCGATCAGCAGCAGGAAGTTCTCGTACTGGGCCAGTGGCGCCAGGTAGGCGATCAGCGTGCACAGCACACCAATGGCCAATGCCAGGTGCTCGACCTTCAGGCGCACCAGCAACCCGCTCGAGACCGCGCCGGAATGGATATCGGCGAAGGCGTTTTCAGTTTCGTCGAGCAGAATCAGCAGCAGCGGGATACCAAGACCGGCACCGGCCAGTGCCAGCAACAACGCATTGGCTTCGCCACTTGGGGCGAACGCCAAGGTGTAGGCCACGCCCAGGCTCATCAACCAGGCGTTACCCAGCAAATAACCCAGCGCGGTGCCGGCGAACACCCGGCTGGCGCGCTGGGCGAAGCGCGAGTAGTCGGCAATCAGCGGCAACCACGACAGCGGCATGGCGATCACGATGTCAAAACCCACTGCCAGCGACATCGAGCCATCGCCGGCACGGTTCCAGATCTGGGCCAGATCGGCCTTGGCGAACAGGTTCCAGGTCAGCCACAGGCAGGCGCCGAGCAACAGCCAGATGCCCCACTTGCGCAGGATCTTGCGCACGAACGTCAGCGGTCCGCAGATCGCCAACAATGTGGCCAGGGCGCCGAAGCACAGGGTCCACAGCAACGGGCTGGTCCAGGCGCTGCCTTCACCGAAAGCGCGTGCCGAGAGCAGGCTGGCGGCGTCGCGCATGACGATGATCTCGAACGAGCCCCAGCCGATCAGTTGCAGCAGGTTGAGCACTGCCGGCAAGCGCGCGCCATGTCCACCCAACGTCAAGCGCAGGGTGCCCATCGCCGACAGGCCGGTGTCGCTGCCGATCACCCCGGCGGCCGCCAGCAGCAGCACGCCTACCGCCGTGCCAAGGACGATGGCCAGGACCGCGCCAGCCAGGCCCAGGCCTGGGGCGAGCATGGCGCCGACTTGCAGCACCATCAAGCCGGTGCCGAGGGAGAACCACAGGACGAACAGGTCGCGAGCGCCGAACAGGCGTTGGCTGGCGGGGATCGGGTGATCGGGGGAAAAGTGGCTGGGGGTGCTCATGCGTTGACTCGCCGCAAAGGTTGGAGTGGGGGAACGTGGGGGCGGACTTGCCCCGCGATAGCATCAGCAGGTGCAACCTGGTTGCCTGCGCTGACGCTATCGCGAGGCAAGCCCGCCCCCACGATTGATCGAGCCCTGAAAGCCTCTAGACTTTCTGGTACAGCTGGCTACCTGCCTGGCGGAACCGCTCGGACTGCTCGCGCATGCCCTGCTCAACCGACACATCCACGGCATCGATCCGCTGGTTGGCAGCGTACTCGCGCACTTCCTGGGTGATCTTCATGGAGCAGAACTTCGGCCCGCACATCGAGCAGAAGTGCGCGACCTTGGCCGATTCCTTGGGCAGGGTCTCGTCGTGGAACGCGCGCGCGGTGTCTGGGTCCAGGCCAAGGTTGAACTGGTCTTCCCAGCGGAACTCGAACCGCGCCTTGGACAAGGCGTTGTCGCGAATCTGTGCGCCCGGATGGCCCTTGGCAAGGTCGGCGGCATGCGCGGCGATCTTGTAGGTGATGATGCCGGTCTTGACGTCATCCTTGTTCGGCAAGCCCAGGTGTTCCTTGGGCGTCACGTAGCAAAGCATGGCGCAACCGAACCAGCCGATCATCGCCGCACCGATACCGGAGGTGATGTGGTCGTAGCCCGGCGCAATGTCGGTGGTCAGGGGGCCGAGGGTATAGAACGGCGCCTCATCGCAGCACTCCAGCTGCTTGTCCATGTTTTCCTTGATCAGTTGCATCGGCACATGCCCTGGGCCTTCGATCATGCACTGCACGTCGTGCTTCCAGGCGATCTTGGTCAACTCGCCGAGCGTCTCCAGCTCACCGAATTGGGCCTCGTCGTTGGCATCGGCGATCGAACCCGGACGCAGGCCATCACCCAGCGAGAAGCTGACGTCGTAGGCCTTCATGATCTGGCAGATTTCATCGAAATGGGTATAGAGGAAGTTTTCCTGGTGATGCGCCAGGCACCACTTGGCCATGATCGAGCCGCCGCGACTGACGATGCCGGTCACCCGCTTGGCAGTCAGCGGCACGTAGCGCAGCAGCACGCCGGCGTGAATGGTGAAGTAGTCCACGCCCTGCTCGGCCTGTTCGATCAGGGTGTCGCGGAACAGCTCCCAGGTCAGGTCCTCGGCCACCCCGCCGACTTTTTCCAGGGCCTGGTAGATCGGCACGGTACCGATCGGCACCGGCGAGTTACGGATGATCCACTCGCGGGTTTCGTGAATGTGCTTGCCGGTGGACAGGTCCATCACCGTGTCCGAACCCCAACGGATGCCCCAGGTCAGCTTGGCGACTTCTTCCTCGATCGAAGAACCCAGGGCGCTGTTGCCGATGTTGCCGTTGATCTTCACCAGGAAGTTACGGCCGATGATCATCGGCTCGAGCTCGGTGTGGTTGATGTTGGCCGGAATGATCGCGCGGCCACGGGCGATTTCTTCACGGACGAACTCAGGGGTGATTTCTTTCGGAATGCTGGCCCCGAAGCTGTGGCCGGCATGCTGCTGGCTGAGCAGGCCGGCGGCGCGGGCCTCTTGCAGCTTCATGTTCTCGCGGAGGGCGACGTATTCCATCTCGGCGGTGATGATGCCCTGGCGCGCGTAGTGCATCTGCGTGACGTTGGCGCCCGCCTTGGCCCGGCGCGGGTTGCGCACGTGGGCAAAGCGCAGTTTGGTCAGCTCGGCGTCGTTCAGGCGCTGCTGGCCGAAGTTCGAGCTCAGGCCTTCGAGGCGCTCGGTGTCACCGCGGTCGTCGATCCAGGCCGAGCGCACATCGCCCAGGCCCTTGCGCACATCGATGATGACCTCAGGGTCGGTGTACGGGCCAGAGGTGTCATACACCAGCACCGGCGCGTTGCTTTCGCCGCCGAAATCGGTGGGGGTGTCATCCAGGCTGATTTCACGCATGGGTACGCGAATGTCGGGGCGCGAGCCTTGGACATAGACCTTGCGGGAACGGGTGAAGGGTTGCACGGACTGCTGATCGACTTGCGCCGATTCGCTGAGGTTGATCGTTTTTTCTTGTTTGCTCATCACAGGCTCCAGACGGCTTCCTAGCGGCGGAATGTCGGGGAGAACCTGAATGACGCGGACGCAGCCCCAGAGGGGTGCAGTGCCGGATACCTGGAGTGCCATTGAGCGTGTGAGCTGCTCGACAAATCCCGGACCTGGCACAAGAGACTCGCCGGGAAAGCGAGAAATCTTGTTCCCTACGCAGGCGTTAACCTGATCAGGTTCAACGGGATCCGCACCTATGCGATCTCAGCCTTTGCTTCAAGGCACCCCGACAAGAACATGCGCAGTCTAGACTGGAGTGGCAGCTCAAGCCAAGAGTGCTTGTGACACGGATGATGAAAGGCGCAACTGACCGATTGTTGCCGGCGGCGCGCGGCACTACACTGGCCCATCGCTCGAAACTCAACAGTTCAGTAATTCAAACTCGTACAAGGATTGCCCTATGCTGCGCAAACTTTCACTGGCGATTGCCGTGTCTTGTGCGTCCAACGGAGCGGTATGGGCAGCGGATGTGCCCATGACGATCAAGACCGACCTGGTCAGCGTCTATCAGGAGGCCGCCAGCAACAACGCCGACCTCGCCGCCGCCCGTGCCGACTACGGCGCCCGCCGCGAGGTGGTGCCGCAAGCCCGGGCAGGCCTGCTGCCGAATCTCTCGGCCGGCGCCGAGATGATGAATACCCGGACCAAGCTCGACGAGCCCTCGCTCACCTCCAATCGCAGTGGCAACTCGTGGAGTGCGACCCTGTCGCAGCCGATCTTCCGCGCCGACCGCTGGTTCCAGTTGCAGGCGGCCGAAGCGGTCAACGAGCAGGCCGCGCTGGAACTCTCGGCCACCGAGCAGAACCTGATCCTGCAAACCGCGGAAAACTACTTTGCCGTGCTACGCGCCCAGGACAACCTGGCCTCGACCAAGGCCGAGGAAGCGGCCTTCAAGCGCCAGCTGGACCAATCCAATGAACGCTTCGACGTCGGCCTTTCCGACAAGACCGACGTGCTGCAATCGCAGGCCAGCTACGACACCGCAAGGGCCAATCGGATCATCGCCGAGCGCCAGGTGCAGGACGCCTTCGAAGCCCTGGTGACCTTGACCAACCGCGAATATGGCTCGCTGCAAGGCGTGGTTCACAGCCTGCCAATCCAGGTACCGACCCCCAACGACGCCAAGGCCTGGGTCGAAACGGCAGCCCGGCAGAACCTCAACCTGCTGGCGACCAACCACGCCGTCACCGCCGCCGAAGAAACCCTGCGCCAGCGCAAGGCCGGCCACGCGCCAACCGTGGACGCGGTGGCCCGCTATCAGAAAGGTGACAACGACAGCCTTGGCTTCACCAACCCCGCGCCGCAAGCCGGGGTGCGCTATGGCGGCGATGTCGAGCAGACCAGCATTGGCTTGCAGTTGAATATCCCGATCTACAGCGGCGGCTTGACCAGCTCGCAAGTGCGCGAGGCCTATCAGCGCCTGAGCCAGAGCGAGCAACAGCGCGAAAGCCTGCGCCGCCAGGTGGTGGAGAACACCCGTAACCTGCACCGAGCAGTGAACACCGATGTCGAGCAGGTACAGGCGCGCAAGCAGTCGATCATTTCCAACCAGAGTGCGTTGGAAGCGACCGAAATTGGCTATCAGGTAGGTACGCGCAACATCGTCGATGTGCTCGATGCGCAGCGTCAGCTGTACACCTCGGTGCGCGACTACAACAACAGCCGCTATGACTACATCCTCGACAACCTGCGCCTGAAGCAGGCGGCCGGGACCTTGAGCCCGCAAGATCTGCAGGATCTGGGGCGCTACCTGAAGGCCGATTACAATCCGGACCGGGATTTCCTGCCGCCGGACCTGGCGGCGGCAGCGGCGAAGAATTTCGAACGCAGGCCCTGAAGGCCAGGCTAGACCGGCCTCGTCGCGGGGCAAGCCCGCTCCCACGCTGTCGACGCACCCTCATGAACGTGCAACACAACGTGGGCGCGGGCTCCCCCCGCGATGAGGCCCGAGAGGACCGCCTCGTTCAGCGAATCAGCGCGCCCAGCCCATCCAGCAACCGCTGCAACGCGCCTTGATTGGCCTGCATCACCGCCCGCCCCGCCTCGCCCATGCGCCGCGCATCCTGCGGCAACTCAACCAGCCGGCGCACAGCTGCAGCCAGCCCCTCGGCATCGTCCACCGCCTGCAAGGCCCCGGCATCGCGCAGCATCGCGCTGATCTCCAGGAAGTTGAACACGTGCGGCCCCATGATCACCGGCAGCGCCAGCGCCGCCGGCTCCAGCGGGTTATGCCCGCCAGTGGCCACCAGGCTGCCGCCAACGAAGGCGATATCGGCCAGCGCATACAAGAACAGCAACTCACCCATGGTGTCGCCCAGTAGCACCCGCGTCTGGCCATCGACTGCATCGCCGCTCGAACGCCGCACCGTGGCGAACTGCTCACGACACAGCTCATGCACCGCGTTGAAGCGCTCAGGGTGGCGCGGCACCAGGATCAACAGCGCATCGCCGTGCACTTCCAGCAACTGCCGATGGGCCTCGAGCACCAGGGCATCCTCGCCCTCATGGGTACTGGCGGCGATCCATACCGGACGCTGCTCGGCCTGCCACTGCTCACGCAATTGCCGGGCGCGCGGCAACAGCTGCGCGTCGAGCTTGAGGTCGAACTTGATCGAGCCGGTCACCTGCACGCATTCGGGCCGCGCGCCCAGACTGCGAAAGCGCTCGGCTTCGACCTCGGTCTGCACCGCAATCAGGTTCATTTCGGCCAGCATGGGCCGGGTCAGGCCGGCGAAGCGCCCATAACCACGGGCCGAACGCTCAGACAACCGGGCGTTGGCCAAGGCCACCGGGATGCCGCGCTTGGCGCACTGATGAATGTGGTTCGGCCACAACTCGGTTTCCATGATGATGCCCAGCCGCGGCCGCACATGATCAAGAAAGCGCCCTGCAGCCCACGGCAAGTCGTAGGGCAAGTAGCAGTGCTGGACGCGCGGCTCATCGGCGAACATCGCGCGAATCCGTTCCGAGCCGGTCGGGGTCATGCAGGTCAAGGTAATGGGCAGGTCTGGATAGGCCTTGAGCAAGGCCCGCACCATTGGCGCGGCAGCGATGCTTTCACCGACCGAAACCGCATGCACCCAGATGCCACCCTGCTGCATGGCCGGCAGACCCAGGGCGAAGCGCTCGCCGATGCGTTGGCCATACGCGGGCGCCTTGCGCGCCCGCAGGAACAGGCGCAGCGCAACCAGCGGCAGGCCCAGGTGAAACAGCAAGGTATAGAGGGTTCTGTTCATGGCGGCGCAGTTTACTAGGAACTGTATGAAAAGGCCTGCGCTTAGGCCTGTCCGGTAAAAAAACGCCACACAATCACTTGCCCGGCCGCTTTTCCTACAGCTCTAGCCAATTGCCCGCAGGTGCACGGCGAAACGTTCCGCAAGCCATTGTGCTGCCGGCCCCAGTGGCTGATCGCGACGCCAGGCCAGCTCCACCACCAACGCAGGCGGGCGCCACTCACTGTCGAGCTCGACCATCTGCGCCTGATAGGTCGGGTACTGCACCACATGCCGCGGCAACCAGGCCCAACCCAGGCCACGCATGAGCAGCTCGGCCATCGCATAGAAACTGTCGGCCCGCCAGATCTGCGGGCTGATCGCCTCGCCGCCGGGATAACCGCTCTGTTGCGGGGTGATCAACAGCTGTCGATGGCGGGCCAACTGCTGACGATTGACCCGCCTCTCGCGGGCCAGCGGATGATCGACGGCGCACACCGTGACCATTTCCACGCTACCCAGGGCACGCCGCTCCAGCGAGGCGGGAATGCGCTCGTGGTGAAAGAACAAGCCCAGGTCGGAGTGGCGCTCGACCAGCTTGCGTGCCACATCGCCCTGGGCGCCGCTGGCCAACTGCACCTCCAGGAACGGAAAGCGGCTGGCCAGCTCATCCAGGCTGTCGATTACCGGCTGGTAAGGCATCGCCTCATCCTGGGCCACCCGCAGCAGTGCCTCCTGGCCGCGCATCAATGCCAACGCCCGCCCCTCCAGGCGCTCACACTGGCGCAGCAATTCGCGGGTATCTTCGAGCAAGGCCGCGCCGCGTTCGGTCAATTGCGGCTGACGCCCACTGCTGCGCTCGAACAGCGTCACGCCAAGGTCGGCCTCCAGCAGAGCGATGGCGCTGCTCACCGCGGACTGCGCCTTACGCTGTTCGCGGGCAACCGCAGAAAACGAGCGCAGCTCAGCCACCCGGACGAACAGACGCAGCTGTTCAAGGTTCCACTGCTCGGCCATCAACCTATCTCCTTATATGATAGGTAATGACTTTACCGCATCCCAGGAACGCCTAAAATGCCTGCCTAGCAACCGAGGATCACCGCATGAACGCCTACACCTACCTGGCCATCGCCATCTGCGCCGAAGTCATCGCCACCGCTTCGATGAAAGCCGTCAAGGGCCTGAGCACTCCCCTGCCACTGCTGCTGATGGTCTGCGGCTACGCCGTCGCGTTCTGGATGCTGACCCTGGTGGTGCGCAGCATCCCGGTGGGCATTGCCTACGCCATCTGGTCGGGCCTGGGTATCGTCCTGATCAGCATCGCCGCGCTGGTGATCTACGGGCAGAAACTGGATGTCCCGGCCATGCTTGGGATGGCCATGATCGTCGGTGGCGTAGTGGTGATCCAGGTTTTCAGCAAGACTGCTGGACACTGATCCAGCGCACGCAGATAAGCCCTCACGCCAGCCTCGATCGCAACACCCTGTATACTGCTCAACTGTCCCAGTATTCGAGGTGCCCGCATGCCATCTGCCATTTCCACTGACGTGTTGATCGTCGGCGCCGGGGTCGCAGGCCTCTGGCTCAATGCCCGCCTGCGGCGCCTGGGCTACTCGACCGTGCTGGTGGAACGCGCCAGCCTCGGCGGCGAGCAGACCATCAAATCGCAAGGCATCATTCACGGCGGCATCAAATATGCCCTGACCGGCAACCTGACCGGCGCTTCCGAAGCCATCGCCGACATGCCGCGCCGCTGGCGCGACGCGCTTAACGGCAGCGGTGAGCTGAACCTGGATAAGGTCCGCCTGCTCTCCGACGCCCACTACCTGTGGTCGCCCGGCAGCCTGCTGGGCAATGTCACCAGTTTCTTCGCCAGCAAGGCCATGCGTGGCCGAGTCGATCAGGTCAAGGGCGAGCAACTGCCGCCAGCCCTACAAGACCGTGCCTTCAAGGGCAAGGTCTATCGCCTGGCCGAACTGGTCATCGACGTGCCCAGCCTGCTGGCCAACCTGGCCGAGCTGGCCGGTGACAGCCTGCTGGCCGGCGAGCAGATCGAACCGCTGCACGACGCTGACGAACTGGTCGGCCTGCGCGTCGACGGCCGCGACATTCGCGCCCAGCGCATCGTCCTCAGCGCCGGCGCCGGTACCGAAGAGCTGCTCCACGCCCTGGGCTTGAGCCAACCCGCCATGCAGCGCCGACCACTGCACATGGTCCTGGCCAAAGGCCCGAACCTCAAGCCGCTGTACGCCCACTGCCTGGGTGGCGGGCCAAAGCCACGCATTACCGTGACCACCCACCCGGCCGCAGATGGCCAGTGGGTCTGGTACCTCGGGGGCGATCTTGCCGAAGCCCATGGTGTGGCCCGCGAGCCGGCTGCACAAATTGCCGCCGCACAGAAAGAAGTCGCCGACCTGCTGCCCTGGGTAGACCAGAGCCAGATCCGTTGGGCCACCCTGCGCGTCGATCGCGCCGAGCCTGCGCAATCGGGCCTGGTCCGCCCAGACAACGCTTTTCTCGCCGAGCAACAGCGCCTGCTGGTTGGCTGGCCAACCAAGCTGGCCTTGGCCCCGGACTTCTCCGACCGGGTGCTGGCAAGTCTTGAGCGTGACGGCATCCGCCCGGCAGCCCAACCTGATCTGGCCGACCTGCCGCGCCCCGCGCTCGGCGTTGCGGCCTGGGAGCAACTGCTGCCATGAGCCTGCCAACCCTGCATGACTGGCACCGCGCCTTGGGTAGCACCGGGCTCAAGGTTTCCCCGCTGGGCCTGGGCACGGTCAAGCTCGGCCGCGACCAGGGCGTCAAATACCCCAACGGCTTCACCATCCCTGGCGACGACGACGCGCGCCTGCTGCTGGCACAGGCCCGGGAGCTGGGGATCAACCTGATCGACACTGCCCCGGCCTATGGTCGCAGTGAAGAACGCCTCGGCCCGCTGCTGCGCGGCCAGCGTGATCAATGGGTGATCGTCAGCAAGGTTGGCGAAGAGTTCGAGGACGGCCAGTCGCGCTTCGATTTCAGCGCGGCGCACACGCGTTTTTCCGTTGAGCGCAGCCTCAAGCGGCTGGAGACCGACCACATCGAACTGGTGCTGGTGCATTCGGACGGCAACGACCTGGCGATCCTTGAGCAGCAAGAGGTCTATCAAACCCTCGCCGCCCTCAAGCAAGAAGGCAAGATCCTCGGCTTCGGCTTCTCCGGCAAGACCGCTGCGGGCGGGCTCAAGGCGCTGGAGCAAGGCGACTGTGCGATGGTCACCTACAACCTCAACGAGCAAGCCGAACGCCCGGTGCTGGACTACGCTGCCGAGCACGGCAAGGCCATCCTGGTGAAAAAGGCCCTGGCCAGCGGTCACGTATGCCTGGCGCCTGGGGTCGATCCTGTGCAGGCCAGCTTTGAGCTGCTGTTCGCCCACCCAGGGGTGAGCAGTGCTATTGTCGGCACCATCAATCCGCTGCACCTGGCCCATAACGTGGCCACCGTCGCCCGCATCCTGGGCCAGCATTGAGCCGACCTGTCGGCAGTTCTGCGCAAGGAGGAGCCTCGTGCCGCGTACGCTGATTCGCAAGAACCCGAGCAACTTCAAGACCCTGCCGCTGCACGTCGAAGCTACCCCGGACGGCCTGAGTTACCAGAGCATCGGCATGCCGCTGAACTTCGCCCAGACCCTGCAACGGCGCAAGGCCGTGCAGTTGGCCGACAGTGAACGTTTCGTGGTCGAGTTGGCCAACCTGGGTGTTTCGGTACGCCTGACCCTGCACTGGCAGAACCGCGATTACTGGGTGCTGGTACGCCAGCGCCGCCAGGACCGTGGCGATGTGGTGCTCAAGCTGATTTCCGGCTACGTGCCAGCGCAGGAGCTCAACCTGCCGCTGCACACCGCGATCCAGGAAGTTGCCGAAGAGTGCCTGCTGGAGACGCCCGAAGGCTGGCTCGGCGGGCGCTTCAACGATACCTGGCTGCCCGCCCCGTATGCCGCGGCCCTGCACTACCGCGAAGCGCTGCCCTTTGTGCTCACCCCGCAGTCGGGTGCAGCGCGACCGGTGCACTGTGCCAACCTGGTCTTGATGGAACGGCCACGGGCCTATGTGCACCTGCCGACGGCGTCATTGCAGCTGATCTATGACCTGCGTTTGCAGGTGCCGAGGGAAGCCAAGTCGCTGAGCCTGTTTCATGTCGATGAACGGCTCGAGGGTGATCAATTGGTCGCCCGCCTCAATCGCAAACGGCCTGATCTGTACCTGATGCCGCTCAAGGACGGGCAGCCGACTGCCGAGCTTTACACCCTGAAGAAAGATGAGCTGATACCTGCCAGTACCCGTGGCCTGTACCTGGCGGAGAGCTTTGCCCAGCAGGAAGGCTGGGTGGTACGCGATGAGCGGATTCGCTGGAAGGATTGGGTGAGGCAGCAGGGGCTGGTGGAGCCCAAGCCGGATTCGCGGATGCAGCGCTTTACCGGTAAGGCGCGCGCGCTGCTGGAGCGAGCCAGGACAACCCTGCAAAAGTAGCTAGATGCATCGCGGGGCAAGCCCGCTCCCACCCCGCGCCCCACGTCTTTCTCGGCAGTGGAGTGGGGGCGTGGGAGCGGGCTTGCCCCGCGATGGACTCAACTCAATTCTTGCGAATTTTCTCGACGATGGCGGTGGTAGAGCTGTTCTCCACCAAGCCAAGCACCTTCACCGTACCGCCGTAGCCTTTGACGATATCGGCCCCGACTACCTGGTCGATACCATAGTCGCCGCCCTTGACCAGCACATCCGGCTTGACCTGGCTCAGCAGGTTCTCAGGCGTCCCCTCAGGGAAGCTGATCACCCAGTCCACCGCGCCAAGGCCTGCCAGTACCGCCATGCGCCGGTCGACACTGTTGATCGGCCGACCCGGCCCTTTCAGGCGGCTGACCGAGGCATCATCGTTGACCGCCACGATCAAACGATCGCCCTGGGCCCGCGCCTGCTCCAGGTAGGTCACGTGACCGGCATGGAGAATATCGAAGCAACCGTTGGTGAAGACGATCTTCTCGTTGTGCGCGCGTGCGTCGTCAATCGCCAGCAACAGCTGGTCAAGACTCAGTACGCCGCGCTCGGAGCCTTCCTCGCGCTGAATCGCACGGCGCAGCTCCGGGGCACTGATCGCCGCAGTACCCAGCTTGCCGACCACGATGCCGGCGGCCAGATTGGCCAGAGCCACCGCATGTGGCAGATCCTCGCCAGCGGCGATGGCAGCAGCCAGGGTCGAGATGACGGTATCGCCGGCACCGGTAACGTCGAACACTTCACGCGCTCGCGCAGGCAGGTGCAGGGCCGGGTGATCGGCGCGTATGAGGGTCATGCCATGCTCGCCACGGGTCACCAGCAGCGCGCCCAGCTCCAAGTCCTGCATCAGTTGCAGGCCCTTGGCGACCAGGTCGGCCTCGTCGACGCAGCGGCCGACGATGGTCTCGAACTCGCTCAGGTTCGGCGTGATCAAGCTGGCGCCACGGTAAATCGAGAAATCCTTGCCCTTGGGGTCGGCCAACACCGGAATGCCCTTGGCACGAGCGGCCTGGACCAGGCTCTGGTGGTTCTTCAGGGCGCCTTTGCCGTAGTCGGAAAGGACCAGCACCTTGACCCCGTCGAGCAGGTTATCGACCTCTTCGCCCAGCGACAGCGGGTCGGTGGCGAACGGTTCTTCGAAGTCGATGCGCAGCAGTTGCTGGTGACGGCTCATGACCCGCAGCTTGACGATGGTCGGCTGGTGGGCGATGCGCTGGAAGATCGAGCGCACACCCGCCGCTTGCAGGCTGTTGGCCAGGCTATCGGCAGCTTCATCCTGGCCGGTCACGCCAACCAGCGATGCCGGGGCGCCGAGCGCGGCGATGTTCAGCGCGACGTTGGCCGCGCCGCCTGGGCGATCCTCGATCTGTTCGACCTTGACCACAGGCACTGGCGCTTCCGGCGAAATACGTGAAGTACCGCCATGCCAGTAGCGGTCGAGCATGACATCGCCGACCACCAATACCGGGGCTTGATCGAAACGCGGCATGGACAACTTCATGGGCAACCCATATGGAAAAATTAACAGGGGCAGGATATTAGCACAGGGTAGGCGATGGCTTTACGGCCAACCTGCACCAGACAATCGCAGTGACAATCGGGGCCGCTAATGGCCCCGATTGAAGTGTTTCAGGTGATATCGACCTTTTCTGGCTCGTCCAGGCCCATGGCGTGCAGGCGGGCATAATAGCCATTAGCCTGCAACAACTGGGCATGAGTGCCGCGCTCGACCAATTTGCCCTGGTCCATTACCAGGATCATGTCGGCCTTCTCGATGGTCGACAGGCGGTGGGCGATGACCAGGGTGGTGCGGCCCTTCATCACATGATCCAGGGCTGCCTGAATGTGCCGCTCGGATTCGGTATCAAGCGCCGAAGTCGCCTCGTCGAGAATCAACAAAGGTGCGTTCTTCAGCAATGCCCTGGCGATCGCCAGGCGCTGGCGCTGGCCACCGGACAGCAGCACGCCGTTCTCGCCAACCTGGGTATCAAAGCCCTTGGGCAGCTGATCGACGAAATCCTTGGCATAGGCATCGGCTGCGGCAGCTTCGATGGCCTCACGCGGTGCGCCAGCCAGGTCGCCATAGGCGATGTTGTTGGCCACGGTGTCGTTGAACAGGGTGACGTGCTGGGTCACCTGGGCGACGTGCCGGCGCAGGTTGCGCAGCTTGTACTCTTCGATCTCGACGCCATCGAGCAGGATCTGCCCTTTGTCGTGGTGGTAGAAGCGCGGAATCAACCCGGCCAGGGTCGACTTGCCGCTACCGGAGCGACCGACCAGGGCAATCATCTGCCCAGGCTCTGCGGTGAAGCTGATGTCGCTGAGCACCTCGCGCTCGGTACCTGGGTAGGTAAAGCTGAGGTTACGCACGTCCAGGCGACCGTCGACCCGCTCTTTTTCCACGGTGCCGGTGTCCTGCTCGGGCTTCTCGTCCAACTGCTCGAAGATGCTCTCGGCGCCGGCCAGGCCCTTCTGGATGGTCGAGCTGACTTCCGACAGCTGGCGAATCGGCTTGGGCAGCAGGCCTGCGGCGGTGATGTAGGCGACCAGGTCACCCGCCGAGGCATCGCCACGCAGGAACAGCACCAGGAACATCAGCGAAGCCATGGCGCTGTAGATCACCAACTGCAGCATCGGCGTGTACAGCGCGCCGGTCTTGGTCATGCGCAGCTGCTTGTCGGTGTTGCTCTGGCTGGCGGCGCCAAAACGGCGCTGCTCGTAAGCCTCGCCGCCGAAGCTACGCACCACGCGATAACCCTGAATGGTTTCGGAGGCAACGTGGGTCACGTCACCCATGGCCACCTGGATCTTCTTGCTCTGCTTACGGAATTTCTTGCTGGCGGTGCTGACCATCACGGCGATGATCGGCAGGATGGCGAGCATTACCAGGGTCAGTTTCCAGTTCATCCACAGCAAGTAGGCGAACAGGAACACCACGGTCAGACCTTCGCGGATCACCACCTTGATCGCATCGGTGGCGGCACCGGTGACCATGGTCACGTTGAAGGTGATGCGGGAAATCAGGTGACCGGAGTTGTGGTTGTCGAAATAGCGGTTGGGCAATACCAGCAGCTTGTTGAACAACTCAACGCGCAAGTCGTGCACCAGGCCCAAGGAGACCTTGGCCAGGAAGTAGTTACCCAGGAACGAGCCCAGGCCTTGCCACGCGGCGATCAGGATGATCAGCAGCGGCACTGCCTGCAGCAGCTGCAGGTCACGCAGATAGGGGACATTGGGGAACAATACCGCTTGCGGATTGCTCAACCCATCGACGAAATACTTGAGAATCCCCGCCAGCATCGGCTGAGTCGAGGCGAAGATTATGAAACCAACGATACTCAGCATGAAAATGCCAATGTAGGGTTTCACGTAGCTCAACAGCCGGAAATAGATTTTCAGGCTGGAGGTGTGCTCCGCAGGTAGCGGTGTTTCGGCCATCATCGAGCTCACTGTTCAGGTTGAACCGCAAATTTTAACACAGGCGTTTCCTTGCCAAAGTATCGGGCAACACCATCATGGTACTGCTGCCTGTTTTTCGGCATTATGGCCGGTCATTTTTGCTTGCCAGACGACAAGGCCCTATCCATGCAATGCTCCCGGCTCTCCCAGGTCGACTTCGATCAGCTGACACTTGGCGCCCAGGTGCTTGAGGCAGATAGCCACGGCGCCAAAGTCTACCTGCTTGAGGATGGAAATATCCTCAAGGTTTTTCGTCGCAAGCGATTGATTTCATCTGCGCTGCTGCGGCCGTACTCGCAACGCTTCGTCGACAATGCCGCGCGCCTGGCGCAATTGGGCATCCCCACCCTCGAAGTGATCAGCCAGCACAAGCTCGAGCTGCCGGGGCGCACCGCCGTGCTCTACCGTCCGCTGCCAGGGCGCACCTTGCTGCAGTTGTCACGCGAAGCGGGCTTCAGCTGGGACAGCTACCTGCCAAGACTGGTCGAGCTGATTCGCCAGCTGCACCGCTCGGGGATCTACTTCCGCTCGCTGCACCTGGGCAATGTGGTTGAAACGCCTGACCAGCAACTTGGCCTGATCGATGTGGCCGACATGCGTTTTCTGCGCGCCCCACTGTCGTCACGCATGGTTCGGCGCAATGTGCAGCACATGGCGCGTTACATCGAACGGGAAAACCTCGCCAGCCGCTTCCCTCTCGCCGAGCTTGAAGCGGCCCTGCTACCGGGCTGAGCCCGAGCCACGCAGCAGCTCGGCCGAGCCTTGCTGGAAAGCCTGCCAGGCCTGCTCCGGCGCCAATGCCTGGCGTTGGCGCAGCGCCACCTCAGCAGCACCGAGCTGTGCACAGCGGGCGATTGCCTGGGCCCAGGCCTGGGTATCCCCGACCGGCAGGTAGCACCCCCCCTCAGCCAACTGCTCGCGAAACACCGCAAGGTCGCTGCACACCACCGGCACATCGGCCATCACCGCTTCCTGCACCACCAGGCCCAAGCCCTCGGCGCGCGAGGGCACCAGCAGCCAGTCAAAGGCGCGATACAGCTGATGCAGGCTTTCCCGGTGGCCGCACAGCCAAACATTGGCTGACAGCCCCAGCGCCTCGATTCTTGCCTGAAGACTGGCCCGCAGCGGGCCCTCGCCCAGTATCGCCAGGTGCAGATCGGGCTGGCCGGCATGGGCCTTGGCGAACGCCTCGAGCAGTACCTCGAAGCCTTTGCTGGCTACCAGGCGACCCACCGCGCCGAAAATCTGCCCTTGTTGCGGCAAGCCCAGGGCCTGGCGGGCCTGATCCTGGGTCAGCAAGCTGGCAGAGAATGCCGCAGGATCCAGGGCCATGCGCAACGTTCGCACGGGGCGGCCAAGATCTTGCTCAAGCGACTGGGCCAAGGTCTGCGATACCGCTGCAATATCCAGCCGATCGAGCGGGACACTCAGCAACAGCTGAACATCGGCGCGGCTCAGGCGAGTTTCGCCATGAAACAGGATCGCCGCCCGCACGCCCGGCAATTGCTGCAGCAGCGGCAGCACCAGTCGGGCGACCCCGACCCCATCGAGCAACAGCACATCGGCCTGGGCAGCCAGCAATGCTCGGCGCAGCCGCCGGCGCAAAAAAGGCACCAGCAAGCGCCAGGCATGACGGCCCTTGAGCGCGCGCTGCGGCATGTTCCACTGGCGCGTGCTACCCACCCCGCAGCTCAGTTCGCCGCCAAGCAGCAACCAGTTACTAATACGCGCGTGCGCCCCAGCCTGGCTCAGCACCTGATGGTGAACCTTGTGGATCGACATGTAGGGCGAGCCGCCGGCCCACATCATGTTGACGATATTCATGCGCATGACTCCGCGCGTGCGAGATAGCCTGCCGTTACAGCGGAATCAATAAACAAAAACAGTGTTTCCCATTTCAAACACATCTTGAGGCGCGACATTGACGCCCCCTTGGCGAACAACCCACTGCCGACTTAGAACCCCAGGCTCAAGCGCAGTCGCTGCCAGGTGGACAAAGGGGCGCGCGGGCGCAGCGGCGGGCGCATATGCTCGACGATATCTCGTCCAACTTGGGCAAAGCTGAAGCGTGAAACGGCCAGTTCACGTCCGTTCACGGCAATTTGCCCAGCCAGCGCCGGATCGGCACGCAGCACCTTGAGCTTTTCCTGCAACGTCGGGATGCTGTCGTACAGCACCACGTTGTGCATGTCCTGCAAGCCTAGAGCACGGTTCTCGGCTTCGCCTTGATCGAAGGCGAGCAACACGCAGCCACAGGCCATCGCCTCGAAATTCTTGATCATGTATTCGCCCATGCCGACATCGGCACTGACGAAGAAACGAATACGGTTGAGCGTGTTGCAGTAGTCCTCGCCCGAATTGGTCCGAGTGACCACCAGGTTCTCGACCTGGCCCAATTGATCGAGCAGCGCCTTGCGGCCACTGTAGGCGACGCTTTTGGTGCTACCAACGAAGGCCAACTCGATATCGCGCGCTCGCCCTTGGTCGACCAGCAACTGCTCGTCATAGCCCTTGGGCACGAACACCGCGTCGAAGCCCTCCTGACGCAGACGCTCGCTGACCATGAAGCCCGAACTGATCACCCGCGCCCACGGCAGCTTGCGATAATGCTCGCTGAACTTGCCGGTGTACTTGCAGGGGATGTAGTTCTGGTAGGCGTCGTGCTCAAGAATGACCAGGTTGGGCACTGTGCGAATGAAAGCGGCCTGGCGGATCTCCTGCTTGAAGCGCAGGAAGAAGACGATGCGATCGTAACGCTCGACGTCCACTTCGCGCTTGAAGTAGCGGCGCAGGTTGCGTTGATCGTCGCTGCTCAGCCAGCGCAGGTCGCACTCGCAGTTGGCGGCAACACCGTCGTAGAGGCGGTCAAGGATCGCCCGCTGTTCCTTCTGCACCAGAAATAGGACTTTCATTGCGTTCCTTGGGCTCTCTACGCCATCGCGATCAATCATAGGTCAGGGTCTACAGTTCTCGGCGCCAGAACAGCTCATGACGGCGCACCGCCTTACGGAAAAACTCGTTCTCGCCATAGGGCGATGGCTGGCGCCCGGCCAGATAGCGCTGGAGCAACCGACGCAGGCGGCGCTTGAACGGCGCTGGCGGCTGCAGGTCGTGCATCATGCCCAGGGCCATTGCCTTGTCGCGCTGGGTAGGCAGATCAAGCGGCAGGCTACATGGCGCCCACGCCTGTTCAGCGCTCAACTGCGGCGGCAAGGCCACGCCATCGCCGCTGTCGCCCATCGGCCAGCGGTCGTTGTCATGCAGGTGGTTGGCGTAGCACAGCAACGTGCTGGGCTGCCAAGCTATGCCCTGCAACGCCTCGAGTACCGCGGCCTGGGCGCAGAGGTGATCGGGATGGGGGTCGAGGGTTGGATGCGGCATTACCAGGATTTCTGGCTTGGCCATTTCCAGCAGCGCCCGCAGGTCAGCCAACAGATTGTTCCAAGTCGGCTCGCCGTCGGCGTCGGCCGGCAGCGGGAAAGGGTTGAAGCAGCGGAAGGGGCGGATGTCGGCCATGTCGGCTTCACGCGAGGCGGCAGGCTGATCTGGCGCGGCTTGCATGGTCGGCAACTGCAGGCAGAAGTAACCCAACTGCACGCAGCGCGACTCCGGCACCCCAGCCCAACGCGGCACGGCAATGCTGTCCCAAGCACGCAGGCGCCCTTTCAGGCGCGCGGCCTCGGCCTTGGCCAGGCCCATCTGCTGATAATGTTCGGCTTCGATCTCGCCAGCGGTCAGGGTCACCACCCAGGCTTCATCGGCCTGGCTGTAGAGCCCATAGGCGGCCAGCTCGGCATCGTCGGCATGCGGTGCGATGACCATGATGCGGCGACGGCGCAACTCGCTGTGCGGGGTTACCCACAGGCGCGGCGCGCCTAGCAAGCGGCAGTAGCGGCCGCGCAGCCGCAGGCGACCAGCGCTCAAGGCGCCGCCCAGGCCGGTCAGATTGAGAAAACGCAGGCCATCGGCGCCACGTTCGAAGGTTTGCTGATCGACCTGCTCGCCATCGAGCAGCTCGACCCGCGGATCGACGAAGCGACCGAGCCAGCCGCTCTTGACCCGGATTTCCAGGACCAGGGTTTCATCGCCGGCCAATTGCGCATCCGTCGCCAGCAGCCCATCGCTCAGGCTCGCCGCGGCCTCGCGGGTCTGCTCGCCAAAGCGATACTGGTAGTCCTCACCCGGCGAATAGAACAGGTGATCGGCAAACCAGGCTTCATGGGCCGCCCAGATCAACGGCAACAGCAGCAGCGGCAACCACCACCAGCTGACAACGCCCAACACCAGCAACAGGAGCAAACCTGCCAGCAGACCTAGGCGCTTGAGGCGCCGGTGGCGTTTGAGCAACTGCTGCTTGCGGCTCATACCTGATAGACCGGCACAGAGGTGCACCAACGGTCCTTGTACTCGCGGTCAGCACGACCGAAAGAGAACCGCAGCGGCTTGTTGCGCGCCCGGGCATCTTCCCAAGCGGCCTGGGTATTGAGGAAGCTCAGCACGCTACCCGGGCTGAACGCCTTGGTTTCGGGGTCTACCCCACCGTTGACGTATTCGACGCTGATCCATTCTGGCGCCTCGACGCGGTACACCAGCTGGATCGCAATCGGTGCGCCGTCGAGCAGCAGCACCGAACCGATCAGCAGCTCGCGCAGCCGCTCCAGCACTTCGGCCATGCGCTCGGCGCCAGTGGCCGGAAAACCCCAGCGACGCTGGAACAGGTCGCAGTACATGGCGGCGATTTCAGTGGCGCTGAAGTCGCTGATCGGCCGCACCACGCCGCCCGCCTCTTCCAGCAGACGCAACTCACGGCGCTGGTTGTAGCGAAACTTCTTCGACAAGTCTTCATGGGCGCGGGCCATCGCCAACTGCTCGGCTTGAGCCTTGAGGCCGGTAAAGCGGCCCTGGTTCAGCTCAGACAGATAGCGCCCAGCATGGCGCAACGGCGCGCCGGCATCAGCGGCCGCCGGCAGGATCAGCTCGGCGTTACCCAGGTCGAACAGGCCTTTCTTGCCTTGACGCTTGAGCACGTCCTTGGACAAGGCCAGATGCCGCCCCCAGGTAGGAATCGCCGCTTTGAGCTCACCGTTGTGCTGCCAGCCCAGATAACGCACAGGGATCTGCGCCAGGTCCGCCAGTTGTTCGATCACCAAGGGGTGAGTCGCCACGCTGCCGCCGAAGCGTTGCCAGGCGTCGGCGTAGGCCGATGCGTCGATGGCCTGCCAACCGCGTTCACGCAGCGCGCGGATATGATTGAGCATCACGGCTGCACCGCCAACGCCCGCACCTGCGGCAGTTGCCAGAAGGTGTCGCGTACCGCCTGGTCGCTGAAGCGCTCGTGCAGGCGTTGCAGCATGTGTGCGGCACACGCCTGGCGCTGCTCGGCATCCAGCCCGGCCATGTGCTTCAGGCCCTGGGCCAACTGCCCGGCATCGCCGAGCGCGAACAACACCCCCACGCCTTCGACCACTTCACGCGCGCCGCCGCAGGCGGTGGCCAGCAGCGGCACACCAGCGACCATCGCTTCGAGCAGGACCATGCCGAACGGCTCATGGTCGGAGCTCAGGGCAAACACGTCGAATGCCTGGAAGTAGCGCCGAGCGTCCGGCACCTGCCCCAGAAAATCGACCTGAGCGGCAATGCCAAGCTCGGCGGCCAAGGCCTTGAGCTGGTCTTCCAGGCGCCCGCTGCCGAGCACCGCCAGGCGTGCGCCAGCGGGCAGCTCCGGTAGCGCCTGGGCGAAG
Organism: Pseudomonas sp. Je.1.5.c; assembly: GCF_051129895.1. Taxonomy (NCBI): domain Bacteria; kingdom Pseudomonadati; phylum Pseudomonadota; class Gammaproteobacteria; order Pseudomonadales; family Pseudomonadaceae; genus Pseudomonas; species Pseudomonas sp. Je.1.5.c. The sequence goes on along the minus strand of NZ_JBCPSP010000019.1, from coordinate 2,527 downwards.
CCCTTGAGCAGGGTCGCTTGGTCCTTGTCCGGGTGCAGGCGACCGACGTTACCGACAATCCACGCCTGCGGTTCCAGACCAAGCGCACTGCGCGCTGCCTCCCGAGCGACCAGGCTGGCCCGCAAGCCTTCGACATCGATGCGGTTGTAGAGGGTCTGGATCCGCTCGGCCGGCCAGTTCGGCAGGCAGCGGCGCATGTCATCGCGCACTGCATCGGAAACCCCGAGCAGGCTCAGGCGCTTACTGAACAGATTGGCGAACAGTCGGCGGCCTTTACGCTGGTAGTCGCCGAAGGCGTGGTGCACGCCGATCACCGGCAGCTTGGTGCCGAGCAAGGCGACGTAGATCGGCTTGAAGCGATGGGCGATGCAGAAACTGAAGTTGCGCTCGGCGGCAATTTTGCGCAAAGCAGCAATGGCGCCCAGCTTCAGGCCGCGTACGGCCTTGGAGCTGAACTCCAGAAACAGCACCTCATCCGACGCACAGCCGGCCGCCACCTGCGGGTCGGCCTTGCCGGTGAGGAACACCGTGGTCACCTGATAACCGCTGCCCTGGAACAGGCTGGCGTACTGACGGGCACAATCCAGGAAAGGCCCGTCATAGCCATGGCAGAACTGCAGGACGCGCGGTTCAGAGCGGCTGGTCATAAGGCGCGGCGCCATCCTTGACGACCAGAATGTCTTCCATTATCAGGTACTGCAGGTCCGAGCCGAAGAACATGTTCAGGGCATCGGTCGGCGAGCAGATCATCGGCTCGCCACGACGATTGAGCGACGTGTTGAGCGACACGCCGTTACCGGTCAGGTCTTCAAGCGCCTTCATCATGTCGTAGTAGCGCGGGTTGTACTCGCGCTTGAGCACCTGGGCGCGCGAGGTGCCGTCTTCGTGGACCACTTCTGGCACACGGGTTTTCCACTCTTCAGCCACTTCGAAGGTGAAGGTCATGAACGGCGCCGGGTGATCGACCTTGATCATCTGCGGCGCGACGGTGTCGAGCATCGACGGGCAGAAAGGCCTCCAGCGCTCGCGGAACTTGATCTGGTGGTTGATGCGGTCGGCCACGCCTTCCACACTCGGACAGCCGATGATCGAACGACCACCCAGCGCCCGCGGACCAAACTCCATACGGCCCTGGAACCAGGCCACCGGGTTGCCGTCGACCATGATCTTGGCGATTTGCTGCGGCATGTTGTCGAGCTTGCGCCATTTCGGCTGGCTCGGGTGACGGGCACAGGCCGCGATCACGTCCTCGTTGGAGTACGCAGGGCCGAGGTAGACGTGTTCCATCTTCTCGACCGGCACACCACGGGCATGCGACACGTAGGCAGCAGCGCCCACGGCAGTACCGGCGTCACCGGAGGCTGGCTGGACGAACAGCTCCTTGACGTCGGAACGGGCGATGATCTTCTGGTTGAGCTTGACGTTCAGCGCGCAGCCGCCCGCGAAGGCCAGCTTGCCGGTTTCCTTGAGGGTGTCGCCCAGATAATGATCGATCATCTGCAGGGCGAGCTTCTCGAACAGCGCCTGCATGCTGGCCGCGTAGTGGATGTACGGCTCGTCGGCGATATCGCCTTCGCGCTTGGGCCCCAGCCACTCGATCAGTTTCGGCGAGAAGTAAAAGCCCTTGCCCTTCTCTTTATAGCGGCGCAGGCCGATGACGTTGGCGTACTCGGTGTTGATCACCAGTTCGCCGTTTTCGAAGCTGGCCAGGCGCGAGAAGTCGTACTTGCTGGCATCGCCGTACGGCGCCATGCCCATGACTTTGAACTCGCCATCGAGCATTTCGAAACCGAGGAACTCGGTGATCGCGCCGTACAGGCCGCCCAGCGAGTCTGGATCGAAGAACTCCTTGATCTTGTGGATCTTGCCGTTTTCGCCATAGCCAAAGAAGGTGGTGGCGTACTCACCCTTGCCGTCGATGCCGAGGATCGCGGTTTTTTCCTTGAAGCCCGAGCAGTGGTAAGCACTGGAGGCGTGAGCCAGGTGGTGCTCGACCGGCTCGATCTTGATCTTCTTCGGATCGAAGCCCAGTTGCTCCAGGCACCAGACGATCTTCTTGCGGTAGCGCTTGTAGCGACGGTTGCCCATCAGGATCGCGTCGAGGGCGCGGTCCGGGGCGTACCAGTAGCGCTTGGCGTAGTGCCAGCGAGCCTTGCCGAACAGGCTGATCGGGGCGAAGGGAATGGCTACCACATCGACGTCCGACGGCTTGATGCCGGCCTGCTCCAGGCAGAACTTCGCCGATTCGTAGGGCATGCGGTTCTTCGCATGCTTGTCACGCACGAAGCGCTCTTCTTCGGCGGCGGCAATCAGCTTGCCGTCGATGTACAGGGCCGCGGAAGGGTCATGGCTAAGGGCGCCGGACAGGCCAAGAATCGTCAATGCCAAGGGTCTAGCCTCTTCATTCGGTAGAGATGCGCCATCGGCCTCGTGGGCGGAGGACGGCTAAAGGGCGGGATTATAACGCAAAGATGGCCCGGCGCGATGGCGTGGGAGCGGGCTTGCCCCGCGATGGTGGTGGATCTGC
>NZ_JBCPSP010000018.1:0-103503 GCF_051129895.1 Pseudomonas sp. Je.1.5.c | reverse complement strand
TTCCCACGCAGTCTCTCCCGTCGCACGTGGGAAAGGCTGCGTGGGAGCGGGCTTGCCCCGCGATAGCGTCAGTAGTGACACGGCCTTTATCAGGCCTTGCCGGAAATCCCATACTTGCGCAGCCGCTGGGCAATCGCGGTATGCGAAGTCTGCAAGCGCCCAGCCAACTGCCGGGTCGAGGGGTAGCTGGCATACAGGCGCTGCAACAGCTCGCGCTCAAATTCCCCCACCGCCTGCTCCAGGCTGCCGACCTCAGCCTCTTGCCCGCGCGCCACTGAAGTCCCGGCGATATCCAGATCGCCAATATCCACCAGATCGCTTTCGCAAATCGCCGCCGCGCGAAAAATCACGTTCTGCAACTGGCGCACATTGCCTGGCCAAGGATTGGCCAGCAGGGCGGCATGGGTGCCCGGTGTCAGCCTGCAAGGCGGGCGCTGGATCTGGGTGCAGGCCTGCTGCATGAAGTAGTGCGCCAGCAGCAGGATATCCTGACCGCGTTCCCGCAGCGGCGGCACCTGCAGGTTGAGTACATTGAGGCGGTAGAACAGGTCTTCGCGAAAGCTGCCCTCGGCGACCATCCGTTCCAGATCGCGATGGGTGGCGCTGATGATGCGCACGTCGACCTTGACCTCGCGATCGCCACCTACTCGGCGGAAGCTGCCATCGCTGAGAAAGCGCAATAGCTTGGCTTGCAGATAGGGCGACATCTCGCCAATCTCGTCGAGAAACACCGTGCCTTGGTTGGCCAGTTCCATCAGCCCTGGCTTGCCACCACGCTGGGCGCCGGTAAACGCGCCGGGGGCGTAGCCGAATAGCTCGCTCTCGGCCAGGCTCTCGGGCAGTGCCGCGCAGTTCAGCGCCAGGAAGGGCGCGGCATGGCGGCTGCTCAGGGCATGGCTGGCGCGGGCTACCAGCTCCTTGCCGGTGCCGGTTTCGCCGTGCACCAGCAACGGCGCATCGAGCACTGCTACGCGCAGCGCGCGAGCCTTGAGGGTGCGGATGGCCGGGGAGTCGCCGAGCAGTGCGTCAAAGCCTTCGGCGTGATCGTGGTGCAGCGCTGACAAGCGTTCGCCCATGCGGTTGGGCGGATACAAGGTGAGCAGGCCACCGGCGTTGGTAATTGGCGTGGCATCGAGCAGCAGGCTCTGGCCGTCGAGCTGCATCTCGCGCATCGGCAGGTGGAAGTTGTTGTCCAGCAGCGCCTGGAGCAGGTCGGGGTCTTTGAACAATTCACCGACCGAACGCCCAGCCGACTCCCGCCCGCAGAGGGCGATCAGGGCCGGGTTGGCCAGCAGCACCTTGCCGGCGCTGTCCACCGCCAGCACTGGGTCGCTCATGGCCGCGAGCAGGGCATCGAGCTGCAAATGGCGACGCTGGCCGGGGAGGATGTCGACCACTTCCACCGATTGCACTCCGTGCACTTCGAACAGGGCGTCGTGGAGCTCTTCGAGCACTGCGGGGCTGAGGGTCGGGGCGTCGATGTAGACGTTCGGCGGGACCATCTCCACGGCGTCCAGGTTGAGGTTACGGGCACCGAGCAGGGCCAGGACTTCCTGGGTGATGCCGACGCGGTCGATGAAGCTGACGTGGATGCGCATGGGGGCAACGGAGGTAAGGGAGAGGGCGTCAGTATGCCATTGCGAAGGGGCTCAGGCCCAATCGCGGGGCAAGCCCGTTCCAACAGGGGCCGCGCCGCCGTCGGAATCGGCGCCGTGTCTGTAGAAGCGTGCTTGCCCCGCGATGGCGGTGTCAGGCGTTGCCCAGATGCTCAGGCTTGATCGGATCGCCAGACTTCACATCCAGTTGCTGACGGATGTCTTCGAACATCAGGTCGTAGATCTTGTGCGTCGATCCCAGCGACTCGAATTTCTTCGGCGCTGGCAGGTAGCTCTGGGCCTTGCGCGTGGCCAGGCTGAGAAAACTCGGCAAGACCTGGTCCTTGGCGAGAAAGAACTTCTCGTCCACCGGCTTGCCCTCGATGCTGCCATGCATGTGGAACTGGATACCGCGCCCTTCCCTGGGGTCCTGGGCTACCTCGTAGTTGATGTTCAGATCGTAGCTGTGATCATTGGTGTTGAGCGCGGTACGTTCGATGTGTACATGACCAGGTTGGAACTGAGCCACAGTGCAATCCTCCGGAAGGTTGAAACAGCGGGTGCCGAGCACCCGCCTACTGCATTCAACGGTAGCTGATACCTGGCTGGGCCGTGGAAACACGGGTGCCGGCAGTGCCTTTGACGATGTCCTCGATGTTTTCCAGCGAGCTGATCACCGCGACCTTGCCGGTTTTACGGGCAAAGTCACTGGCGGCCTGCACCTTCGGCCCCATGGAACCGGCGGCGAAGCCTAGGCGCTCGAGTTCGTCGGGGTGCGCCTGGGCAATGGCTTTCTGCGTCGGCTTGCCCCAGTCAATATAGGCCGCATCCACGTCGGTGGCGATGATCAAAAGGTCGGCCTCCAGCTGTTCGGCGAGCAGCGCCGAACACAGGTCTTTGTCGATCACCGCTTCGATGCCCTTGAGCTTGCGATTTTCGTCGTACATGGTCGGAATGCCGCCGCCGCCGGCACAGATGACAATGCTGCTTTTTTCCAGCAGCCACTTGATCGGGCGGATTTCGAAAATGCGCTTGGGCTTGGGGCTGGCGACCACTCGCCGGTACTTGTCGCCGTCGGCCTTGACCACCCAGCCTTTTTCCTTGGCCAGGCGCTCGGCTTCTTCCTTGGAGTAGACCGGGCCAATGAACTTGGTCGGGTCTTTGAAGGCCGGGTCATTGGCGTCGACTTCGACCTGGGTCAGCAGGGTGGCGAACGGCACTTCGAAGGCCAGCAGGTTGCCCAGTTCCTGTTCGATCATGTAGCCGATCATGCCTTCGGTTTCAGCGCCGAGCACATCCAGCGGGTAGGCTTCGTCGGGTTTGTAGGACAGCGCCTGAAGCGACAGCAGGCCGACCTGCGGGCCGTTCCCGTGAGCGATGACCAGTTCATTACCAGGGTGGATCTTGGCGATTTGCTCGGTAGCGGTGCGGATATTGGCGCGCTGGTTGTCAGCGGTCATCGGCTCGCCGCGGCGTAGCAGGGCGTTGCCGCCCAATGCAACAACGATACGCATGATGAAGTGTCCTTCAGAGAGAATGTGGGGCGGGCCCGTGGGAGCGGGCTTGCCCCGCGATGGCGTCGTTGCGGCTGGCGCAATCGCGGGGCAAGCCCGCTCCCACAAAAGCCCCTGCTCGGGGGTTACAGGTCAGCCAGGGTCGAGACCAGAATCGCCTTGATCGTATGCATGCGGTTTTCCGCCTGCTCGAAGGCGATACACGCTGGCGACTCGAACACGTCATCGGTCACTTCGATGCCGTTCTTCAGGTTCGGATACTGCTCGGCGATCTGTTTGCCGACCTTGGTGTCGGAGTTGTGGAACGCCGGCAGGCAGTGCATGAACTTGGCCCGTGGGTTGCCGGTGGCTTTCATCAACTCGGCGTTGACCTGGTAGGGCAGCAGTTGCTGGATACGTTCGCCCCAGGCTTCGACCGGCTCACCCATCGATACCCAAACGTCGGTATGCACGAAGTCCACGCCTTTGACCGCTGCTTTCGGGTCTTCGGTGAGGGTGATGCGCGCACCGCTTTCTTCTGCGTACTTCTTGCAGCGCTCGACCAGGTCATCATGTGGCCACAATGCCTTGGGCGCGGCGATACGCACGTCCATGCCGAGCTTGGCGCCGATCAGCAGCAGCGAGTTGCCCATGTTGTTACGGGCGTCGCCCAGGTAGGCGTAGCTGATGTCGTGGATCGGCTTGTCGCTGTTTTCGCGCATGGTCAGCACGTCGGCGATCATTTGGGTCGGGTGATATTCATCGGTCAGGCCGTTGAAGACGGGTACGCCGGCGAACTTGGCCAGCTCCTCGACGATTTCCTGCTTGAAGCCACGGTACTCGATCGCGTCGTACATGCGCCCGAGCACCCGGGCGGTGTCCTTCATGCTCTCTTTGTGGCCAATCTGCGAGGAATTGGGGTCGATGTAGGTAACGTTGGCGCCCTGGTCGTAAGCGGCGACTTCGAATGCACAGCGGGTGCGGGTCGAGGTCTTTTCGAAGATCAGGGCGATGTTGTTGCCCTTCAGGTGTTGCTGCTCGGTGCCGGTGTACTTGGCGCGTTTCAGATCGCGGGACAGGTCGAGCAGGTAACGCAACTCGCGCGTGGTGTGGTGTTCCAGGCTGAGCAAGTTACGGTTATGAATGTTGAACGCCATGATGATTCTCCTTGAGTTCGGTAATCGGCCCGGCCGGCGCTTTGTAAGCGCGGCCGGGTTGATGGTCGTTTAGTAGTCGATTGGGTCGCGAATGATTGGGCAGGTCATGCAGTGGCCACCGCCACGGCCGCGGCCCAGCTCACCGGCGCTGATGGTGATGACTTCCACCCCGGCCTTGCGCAGCAGGGTGTTGGTGTAGGTGTTGCGGTCGTAGCCGATGACCACGCCAGGCTCCACGGCCACTACGTTGTTACCGTCATCCCACTGTTCGCGTTCGGCGGCGAAGCTGTTGCCGCCGGTTTCGACCACGCGCAGTTGCTTGAGGTTGAGCGATTCGGCCACCACCTCGATGAACGATTTGTTCTCGCGACGCACATCCATGCCATACGGCTTGCTGCTGTCTGGGCGGATGACGAACGGCACGATCTCTTTGACCACTTCTGGGAAGATCGTGACCAGGTCGCGGTCGCAGAAGCTGAACACCGTGTCCAGGTGCATCGCAGCGCGAGATTTCGGCAAGCCGGCGACCACCACTTTTTCCACTGCGCCCTTGGCGAACAGCGATTGGGCCAGTTGGCCGATGGCTTGGCGCGAGGTGCGCTCACCCATGCCGATCAACACCACGCCATTGCCGATCGGCATGACGTCGCCGCCTTCCAGGGTGGCCTTGCCGTGGTCTTTGTCCGGGTCGCCGTACCAGACTTCGAAGTCGGCGCCGGTGAACTCGGGGTGGAACTTGTAGATCGCGCTGGTCAGCAGGGTTTCCTGACGTCGCGCTGGCCAGTACATCGGGTTCAGGGTCACGCCACCGTAGATCCAGCAGGTGGTGTCACGGGTGAACTGGGTGTTGGGCAGCGGGTCGAGGAGGAAGCTGGAGTGGCCCAGGTAGTCGCGGTACATCTTGATCACGCTGGCGCCTTCGCTGTCGGGCAGGTCTTCACCGGCCACGCCGCCGATCAGGAACTCGGCCAGCTTGCGTGGCTCCAGCCCTTCGAGCCAGCTGCGCACTTCGTTGGTCAGGCCAACGCCAACGGTGTCTGGGGTGATCTTGCGATCGAGGATCCATTTCAGCGCTTCAGGATTCTGGATGGTCTCGGTCAGCAGGTTGTGCATTTCCAGCACTTCGATGCCGCGCTCACGCATTTTGGTGACGAAGTCGAAGTGGTCGCGCTTGGCCTGGTTGACCCAGATGACGTCATCGAACAACAGGTCGTCGCAGTTGCTCGGGGTCAGGCGCTGGTGGGCAAGGCCCGGGGAGCAAACCATCACTTTGCGCAGTTTGCCGGCTTCGGAATGGACGCCGTACTTAACTTTATCGGTGGACATGGTTCATTGCCTCCATCATGCAAATTCAGTGATTACAGAGTCAGGAATCCGTCGTACAGGCCATAGGCCGCGACCAGCGCGCCCACGACTACGGCGGCGAAGATCAGCTTCTCCACGTTGGTGAAAATCGGTTGGCCCAGTTCGCGCTTGGCCTTGGCGAACAGGATCGCGCCAGGGGCATACAGCAGGGCCGACAGCAGCAGGTACTTGACCCCGCCGGCATACAGCAGCCAGACCGCATAGAGCAGGGCGATGGCGCCGATGATCAGGTCTTTGTTGCGCTCGCCGGGGGCTTGTTCATAGGTCTCGCCGCGCAAGGCCATGAGGAAGCCATAGGCCGCCGACCACAGGTAAGGCACCAGGATCATCGAGGTGGCGAGGTAGATCAGCGACAGATAGGTACTGGCCGAGAACAGGGTGATGACCAGGAAGATCTGCACCATGGCGTTGGTCAGCCACAGGGCATTGGCCGGCACATGGTTGGCGTTCTCGCGGCGCAGGAACTCCGGCATGGTGTGGTCTTTGGCGGCGGCGAACATGATCTCCGCACACAGCAGTACCCACGACAGCAGGGCACCCAGCAGCGAGATGATCAGGCCGACGCTGATCAGCACCGCACCCCAGTGGCCGACCACGTGCTCAAGCACGGCCGCCATCGACGGGTTCTGCAGCTTGGCCAGCTCAGGTTGAGTCATCACGCCCATCGACAGCACGTTGACCAGCACCAGGAACAGCAGCACGGTGATGAAGCCGATGACCGTGGCTTTACCCACGTCCGAGCGTTTTTCTGCCCGTGAGGAGAAGATGCTCGCGCCCTCGATGCCGATGAACACCCAGACGGTGACCAGCATCATGTTGCGCACCTGGTTCATCACGCTGCCCAGATCTGGCGAGCCCAGGCCCCAGATGTCGGCGGTGAACACGTCGAGCTTGAAGGCGAACAGGCAGATCAGGGCGAACAGCGCCAGCGGCACGACCTTGGCCACGGTGGTGACCAGGTTGATGAACGCCGCTTCCTTGATCCCGCGCAGTACCAGAAAGTGCACTGCCCAGAGCAGGATCGACGCGCCGATCACCGCCGCCGGGGTATTGCCCTCACCGAAGATCGGGAAGAAGTAGCCCAGGGTACTGAACAGCAGGACGAAGTAACCGACGTTGCCCAACCAGGCGCTGATCCAGTAACCCCATGCTGAAGAGAAGCCCATGTAGTCGCCAAAACCGGCCTTGGCGTAGGCATACACCCCGCCATCGAGGTCAGGCTTACGGTTGGCCAGGGTCTGGAACACGAAGGCCAAGGTGAGCATGCCCACCGCGGTGATGGCCCAGCCGATCAGCACGGCACCGACACCAGCGCTGGCGGCCATGTTTTGCGGCAAGGAGAAGATCCCGCCGCCAATCATCGAGCCGACGACAAGTGCAACAAGTGCACCGAGTTTTAGTTTTTCGGGAGAATCAGACATTTAACAACTCCGTACCAGGAGAAAGTTGACGACAGAATAAAACTGACGCCGGGGTCATTCGCTGATGTAGATCAGTTCATGACGACGTAAAGTGAGAAAAATCCTTCACGCGTCTCCTGGAGAGTGCCGACAGCTCTGCCGCAGGCCTTGTGCGCTGGCACCTCCATGTACATCTAGAGCAAACGCTCTGTTTCGCCTGCGAACTTTGAAGCTAGTCGCTTTTGAGTAAGAAGCAAATTTTTCAGGAAAAAGACGGTGGTATCCTGAATGGCATGGATATATCCACATGTCCGGCAGGGTTAGTTGCCAGCTGCATAGACGGGCTAGTTATGAGCCCGGCAGATTTCATCACGTGGTCTAATATAAAAGCGCCGCCGCTATATATGAATGCAAGGGGTGTTACATGGGTATGACACTGCGCCGCCGGGGCCGCTGGGCGGGCCTTTTTCTGGGTACTGATCGGGAGGCGCCATGAGCGAGCCGGGACAAAAACTGCGGCTCGGCGCGTTGATCGCCTTGGTGGTCGGCTCGATGATCGGCGGTGGGATTTTCTCGTTGCCGCAGAACATGGCAGCGCGCGCCGATGTCGGCGCCGTGCTGATCGGCTGGGGCATTACCGCCGTGGGCATGCTGGCCTTGGCCTTCGTGTTCCAGACGCTGGCCAATCGCAAGCCGGAGCTGGATTCGGGGGTGTATGCCTACGCCAAGGCTGGGTTTGGCGAGTACATGGGCTTTTCGTCAGCGTGGGGCTACTGGATCAGCGCCTGGTTGGGCAACGTCGGTTACTTCGTCCTGCTGTTCAGTACCTTGGGTTTTTACTTTCCGGTATTCGGCGAGGGCAACACGCCGATCGCCATCGCTTGCGCCTCGTTGCTGCTGTGGGCGGTGCACTTTTTGGTCCTGCGCGGGATCAAGGAAGCGGCGTTCATCAACCAGGTGACCACCGTGGCCAAGGTGTTGCCACTGCTGATGTTCATCGTGATTGCTGCCTTTGCCTTTCGCGCCGATATCTTCACCCGCGATATCTGGGGCCTGAGCAACCCCCAGTTCGGCAGCGTCATGGAGCAGGTGCGCAACATGATGCTGGTGACGGTGTTCGTGTTCATCGGCATCGAGGGCGCCAGCGTTTATTCGGGGCGAGCGCAGCGCCGCTCGGACGTGGGCAAGGCGACGGTGATCGGTTTTCTTGGGGTGTTGGCCTTGCTGGTGCTGGTCAACGTGCTGTCGCTGGGGGTCATGACCCAGCCTGAGCTGGCCGGGTTGCAGAATCCATCGTTGGCCTCGGTGCTCGAACACATCGTCGGCCCATGGGGGGCCTTGCTGATCAGCATCGGCCTGGCGGTGTCGCTGCTCGGTGCGCTGCTGTCGTGGGCGCTGCTGTGCGCGGAGATCCTCTTCGCCACCGCCCGCGACAAGACCATGCCACGCTTTCTGACTCGGGAGAATGCCAACCAGGTACCGGCCAATGCCTTGTGGCTGACCAACTGCATGATCCAGGGATTCTTGCTGATCACGCTGTTTTCAGCAGGGACTTACACCAGCCTGATTTACCTGGCCTCGTCGATGATCCTGGTGCCGTACCTGTGGTCGGCGGCCTATGCGGTGCTGCTGGCGGTGCGCGGGGAGGGCTATGAAGGCCAGGCCAATCTGCGGCGCAAGGATTTGTTGATTGCAGGGGTGGCGCTGATTTACGCCATCTGGCTGCTGTATGCCGGGGGGCTGAAGTACCTGCTGTTGTCGGCCTTGCTCTATGCGCCGGGGGTGATTCTGTTCGCCCGGGCCAAGCATGAGCAGGGGCAGGCCCTGTTTACTAGCTGGGAGAAGTTGATTTTTGCCGCGGTGCTGGTGGGCGCGGGGTTGGCGGCCTATGCGCTGTATTCAGGGTTGCTGAGTCTTTGAGTCGATAGGGTGCTGCAGCTATCGCATCGCGGGGCAAGCCCGCTCAGGTACAGTGCAAGCCTCAATTGCGGCGCTGACCTTGTAGCGGGCTTACAACGCGATGCGCTGTAGAGGTCACCAGTGTGGTGCCGCAGATCCCAGCTCGCAGGCGCCGAAATCCCAACGCAAAACGGCATCGCCCACCGTCAACGGCCCCTTGAGCCGCTGCGCCAGTCCCCACGGCGTTTGCTCCAGGTGCAGATCCAGGTCATCCACCGTCTGCGCCGCCAATGGCAAGTCATCCCCCACTGTCCCATGCTCGACCAGCAGTTTCGCCGTACGCGCCAGCGACAAACGTGCGCGGCTCCCTGCGCCGGTGCGCAGGCGCTCTTCCAGGGCACGGATCGCCTCGGCCGCCATCAGGTAGCCAGTGGCATGGTCCAGCGCCTGTACCGGCAGCGGCACAGGCTGGTTCGCCTGCTGCCAGCGCATGCCTTCGCGGGCAATCCCCGTGCTCATCTGCACCAGGCTGTCGAAGCCGCGCCGCTCCTTCCAGGGGCCGCTCCAGCCATAGGCGTTGAGGCTGACATCGATCAGCCCGGGGTTGAGCTGGCGCCGTCGTTCATGGCCAAGGCCCAGTCGCTCGAGTGCATCTGCGCGATAGCCGTGAACGAGGATGTCGGCATCGCCCAACAGCCGCTCGAACACCAGGCGATCGGCTCGATCGCGCAAATCCAGGCGTGCGCAGCGCTTGCCCAGGGTGACTTCGGCAACCACTGCCGGCTCTTCCCAGCCCGGGGGATCGATACGCAGTACCTGTGCGCCAAAGCCGGCCAGCAGGCGAGTGGCGATGGGGCCGGCGAGGATGCGCGTAAGGTCGAGTACCTTGATCCCCGCCAATGGCCGTTGGGTAGTGCCGCGCCATTTCAGCGGGGTATCGCTGGCGAAGGTTTCGCGCAGGATCAGCGGCTGCGCATTGACCGCCTGGCCTTGAGGATGCGCGCACCAGTCAAGCCAGCTGCGCATCCGCGCCGCACAACCGCCAGCAGCGACTAGCGCAGACTCCAGCTGGTCGGCGCTCCAGCTCGCTACCTTGCTGGCTACCTCGTTGCGATTGGCGCAGCTGCCCAGTACCCGCTCGACGGCGGCGCGGTGATGTGGGGCATTGGTATGCAGGCGGATCCAGCCGTCGGCGCAGGCGTAGTCCCCGGCGATCGCATCCCACAGCCCTGGCGGCTGCCAGCCTTGTGGGCGCAGGCTGCTGGCGAACCAGAACGAGGCCAGGCGTCGGTCGACGCGCACCAATGGGCAATTGTCGGTTTGTTGTTCAAGCAAGCGCGCCAAGGCCAGGCCGGCGGCGCCGATGCTGGCGGCGGCAAGCTCGCTGACAGCGTAGGTCGAGGGCAAGCTGCCGACGCCCTGCCAGCGCAAAGAGGCGGGGTTAAGGGTCAGTGCTTGGCTGATGGTGTCGAGCAACGGCTGCATGCAGGATCCTCCTTGATCGATCCCATTGCAGTACATCCGGCGCCCAGACGCAAATCTCAGCGGGCGTTGCAGCTCGTTGCAGGTGGCGTTGCTCGCTCAGGCCGCGACCAGATCCACAGGTTGCCCAGGGTCATGCCGGTGATCGCCAGGAACACCGGCCAATGGTGTTCAAGGAAGGTCAGCATCACCCCGGCGCACAGCAGCATGCTGATCGTCGCGCTGATCTTGGCCCGACGCTGGATGACCTTGCCGTTGCGCCAGTTGTACAGGATCGGCCCGAACAGCCGGTGATTCTCCAGCCAAGCACTCAAGCGCGGCGAGCTGCGAGTTGCCGCCCAGGCTGCGAGGAGAATGAACTCGGTGGTCGGCAGGCCAGGAATGACGATAGCGACCAGGCCGATCCCCAGGCTCACGTAGGCCAGGATTCCATACAGCAGGCGGGCAAGTTTCGAGCGGGCAGGTCGGGTCATGGTCTCACTGCAAAAACGGCCGGCCACAAGATCTGTGGCCGGGTAAAGCGTATCAGGCCAGCGCCGCGTCTGCAGCGTAGGCGTGCTTGAGTAGCTGAGTGAAGCGCTCGAAGGCGGCGACTGCGCCACGCTCGGCAGCAGCTTCTTCTTCGGCCGACAGCTCCAGGCCATCGAGAATGCGGGTGAACTGCTTCCAGCCCTCGGCGCGACCGCCGGCGGGCTCGCCCAGGTGCCGCGCGCCAAAGCTGTCCGACAGCTGCAGGGCCACCGCGCGTTTGATCAGGAACGCGGCGCCCAGTTTGGAGCCTTCAGAGACGAAGATCCAGCCCATCGCCTCGCCCAGGCTCGGTTTGCTCAGGGCACCGGCTACCGGCGCTGGGACTTCGGTGTTGAGGTCAGCCAGGTCCAGGCGGGCTTGCTCGGCGCGGCAGCGCTCGGCCAGGTCAGGGACGATGGCGATCAGCTGCGGGTCGGTGTACAGCGCCTGCAATTCGGATTGGAACAGGTACTGGGCGACCACGAAGCGCGCGAAGCTCTCGCGGCTGTCGAACGGCGCGTGGGATTTGACCAGCACGTCCAGCTCGCTGTGGGGCGCGTGGGTAATCTGGTTCAGGCGTTGCGAGCGCAGGCTCGGGCGCTCGGCGGTGGTGGCGGTGGTCATGGTCGATCCTTGGGAAATAGGGTGTCTAATGACAAGACGAACAAGAAGACGCAGAACAGTAAAAAAACCTCACCTGCGTTATGTCGGTAGTGGCCTCAGCGCGGGGCGATCCCGCGCCCACCAGAAGCGCGAAGAAGGTGGGGGCGGGTGTGACGCGCGATGAGCCGCTGCTGGGGTGGGTCAGATATCCCAGACCACGTTGATGGCGAAGTTGCGCCCGGGCATGGTCAGGCGGTCCAGATTGGCTGGCTGGGTCGCGCCGGCTTCACCCTGGCCGTCATAGCCGCGTACCGAATCCCACTGCCAGTATTTCTTGTCGGTCAGGTTGTACAGTCCGGCATTGACGGTGATGTCGTCGGTCACTTTGTAGAAACCGCTCAGGTCCAGCACGCCATAGCCGGGAGTGCGGAACTGCTTGCTGGTGCCGTCGGGTGCGAAGAAGGCACTGTCGTCGACTCGGCTCTTGCGCTTGACCAGCGTCCAGCTCAGCAGGCCGCCATAGTTGGCTTGCTCATAACCCAGGCCGAACACACCGGTCAGCGGGTTGACGCTGTTCAGCGGCTGGCCATTGTCATCGTTGCGACCGTGGGCGTAGGCGATCGAGGTTTGGGTGTAGAGACCCTGCGGTGCGCCAAAGTGATCGAGGTTCAGGCGGCCTTTGAACTCGGCGCCCTTGATGGTCGCGTGCTTGATATTGCCAGCGCTGAAGGTCGGGCCGAGGTCGGCGGCCTGCACCGCATCCTCGTCGATGAAATCGCGGTACTTGTTGTAGAACACCGCCACGTCGAAGTTGCCGGCATCGAAGTTGCCCCGCAGACCAGTCTCGTAGCTTTTGCTTTTTTCGGGCTCAAGGTTGGGGTTGCCTTCTACGCGATAACCCAGGGTCGGGTTGTCGAAGCGGCCGTACATCGACTTGGCGGTCGGTGTGCGGAAGCCTTCGGCGTACTGGCCGTACCAGGTGTAGTGGTCGTTGAAGGCGTAGGTCACCCCCAACTTGGGCGATACGCGGTGCCATTTCTTCGGCGAGTCGTCGATGCTGGCGGGCGCGCCTGAGTTGTCGCTGTCCAGGCCGGCGAGGAATGCCTGGGTGATCTTCGGCTCCATGCGCGTGTAGTCGTAACGGGCGGCGGGCAGGAAGGTCCAGTTGTTCCAACGGATCTCGTCCTGGGCGAACACGCTGTAGGTCTTGACGGTCGGGTCGGGGAAGTCGCTGACGTTCAGTCGATCGTCCGGGCTGTCTGCGCCAACGCCGGCGCAGTTGCGGCCAAAGGCCAGGCAAGTGCCGTAGCCTGTGCGCATGCCGGTGACTTGCTCGCGCTTGAAGGTGGCGCCGTAGGTCAGCAGATGCTCAGTGGCGCCGATGCTGAAGGCTTTGTCCAGCTGGGCATCGACTACCCATTGGCGATCTTTGTAAGTGGTTTCGCGGGTACGCAGCACGCGCCGCACGAAGGGTGCATAGATTTCTTCGGTCTGCTGGTCGGTCTTGGCGATCTGGTAGTTGAGGCTCCACTTCATGTGATCGGCCAGCAGCGAATCCAAGCCGAACTCGTGGTTGATGCCGAAACGTTCACGGGTGACGGTGTCATTGCCCAGGCGGCTTTCGTACATGCCGATGCCAACGCCGTTGCCGAAGGGGCCGCCGACTGCGCTGAGGACATTCTGGTCGCGATCATCCTTGTAACGCTCGTAGGTGAACCCCAACCGGGCATCTTCGGCGTAATTCCAGCCGAGCTTGGCCAGTACGTTGGTGGTACGTACGTCTTCAGGGTTGGCCTCGGTACGCGACAGGCCGCTGCCGCCATGCTCGCCGTAGGATTCGGTCTCGTGGCCATTGCGCTGGCTCAGGTGCAGCAGGCCATCGAAGTCGCCGTGCCGGCCCGCGACGGTGGCGGAGGTCAGCCAGCTCTCGTCGGCCGAGCTGTAGCCGGTCTTGAGGCGAGCGCCGACGTCCTTGCCGGGCTTGATGATGTCTTGTGGGTCGAGGGTGAAGTAGCTGACTGCACCGCCGATGGCATTGCTGCCGTACAGCACCGAGGCCGGACCGCGCAGGATCTCGACGCGTTTGACGATCTCCGGGTCGACGTAGTTGCGTTGGGTCTGGGCGTAGGGGCCGTAGAAGAAGCTGTCGGGGATCGACACGCCGTCGACCTGGGTCAGGACGCGCTCGCCATCGATACCGCGAATGTTGTAGCCGTTCAGGCCACTGCGTTGACCGGTGCCACCGACTGAAACGCCGGGCTCGTAGCGGACCAGTTGCTGGATGTCATTGACGTTCTGCCGGTCCAGTTGCTCACGGGTCTGCACGCTGACGGTGCTTGGCACCTGGCTGACGTCCTGGGCGCTGCGGGTGGCACTGACGGTCAGTTGCTGCAGGGCGATAGCGTTACCGGTCGACTGGCGCTCGAGCACCACATTGCCGTTGCTGATCTTGCGATAGCTCAGACCGGTGCCGTGCAGCAGGCGCTTGAGGGCGGCTTCGGGTGGCAGCGAGCCCTGAACGCCAGGCGAGGATACGCCCTCGGCGACTTCGGCAGTGAAGCCGACCTGCCAGCCGGTGACTTCGCTGAAGGCATTGATCGCGGCAACCAGCGGTTGCTGGGTGATGGCGAAGCGGTAGTCGCCCATGCGTGGGGTGCTGGCCTGGGTGGGTTCTGCGGCCAGGGCTGGCAGGCTGCAGGTGCCGCTGGCGAGCAGGGCCAAGCTGAGCAGGGACAGTTGCCCCATACGGCGGGAAGATGGAGATGGGCGAGTTGGACCTGTGGACATCGGAGGCGCTCCCTGACGCGCGGGCTGTTATAGGTGCTGGCTGGTTCTGGGTAAAAACAAGAATCAGTTGCATTGGCTATAACGAGACGGGCGTTGAGGGGGGATCGCGTAAAAATAATTTTGGGGTTTGTTGTGGTGGGTTTTGAGGTGGGGTGTGTATATCCATTTGCGATGGAGACGCTGAATCACCTTTCCGCCTTTACGGCGGGTCACTTTTTGGCAAACGCCCCAAAAAGTAACCAAAAAAGGCTGCGCTCCACCATCCGGCCCTACGCTGCGCTTCGGGTCCCTTCGCGCCGGCGCCTTCCGGGCCCGCGCGGCCTACGATTTGCTACGCAAATCTACATCTCGCGCCTTCGGCTACGCCGAAGGGTGCTGGCGCACCTGGCCCTACAGGCACCTCTGCTCAGCCTCCTGAAGTCGCGAATCGGCGTCGTCTGAACTTGCGCGCAGGAAGATCAAGAGCAGGCGAATCGCTACGCTCTCGCCAATGCCAAAGCCAAATTTTGATTTTCTGTTTTGTGTTGTTTGTTCTGGCCTCTTCGCGGGCAAGCCCGCTCCCACAGGTACCGCGCAGATTTCAGTCCAGCGTTGAGCCAGCACTGACACCACGCAGATACTGCGAACCCCACGAAGCCTGTGGGAGCGGGCTTGCCCGCGAAGAGGCCAGAGCATTCACTACACCTGCCACTATCGCCAGATAACGCCAGTCCAGTCGCCGCCACTAACTTCGCGACTTCAGGAGGCCGAGCGTAGGTGTCTGTAGGGCCAGGTGCGCAGCACCCTTCGGCGTAGCCGAAGGCGCGAGATGTAGATTTGCGTAGCAAATCGTAGGCCGCGCGGGCCCGAAAGGCACCGAAGCGAGGGGATCCCGCCACGGGCGGGACTGATGGTGGAGCGCACGGCTTTTGGTTACTTTTGGCCACGACCAAAAGTGACCCGCCGTAAGGGCGGAAAGGTGATTCAGCGCCACCCTCGCCAATGGATATGCTCAAACCTCTAAAAGCCCAAGCCCAAGCCCAAGCCCAAACCCAAACCCAAACCCAACCTCAGTTCAAAATCACCACCGCCGGATACTCATGCAACTGCGCCGAAGTCATATGAGCCAACGCCCGCAGCGTCTCCAGCGGCTGATCCAGCCGATAATTCCCGGTCACCGCCACATGATCCAGTTGATCATTGCGATTGATGATCCACCCAGGATAGTACCGCCGGACCTCGGCAAGCACCTGGCTCAACGGACAGTTCTCGAACACCAGCCGCCCATCGACCCAGGCCAGATCCTTGTGCATGTCAGGCCGCAACCGTTCACCGAAGCCCTGCGGACCAACGCTGATGCTGTCACCGGCCGTGAGCCGGATACGCTGGTCACTCGCCGCCTGCAGATCGACATCCCCCCGCTGCACACGAACCTGCGCCTCGCCATCCAGGTAACGCACCGCAAAATCAGTGTCGCGCACCTGCGCCCGCAGCGGTCCGGCTTGCACTTCAAGAGGCAATTGACTGCCACCGCTCACCTGAAAATATGCCTCGCCCTGCAGCAACCGGGCGACCGGTCGGCCATCGCGCAGATCGCTGGCAAACGCCGAGTTAGTGTTGAGCAACACCTTGGCCCCCTCATCCAGCTGCAAGCGCTGGCGTTCGCCAACCACGGTCAAGTGATCGGCCTGCAAACGCACCGGCAGGTTGCCAAAGGTGAACAGCCCGACCAGCAGCACGGCCGCCGTCGCCAGCGGTTTCCAGTGGCGGCGAACACGTGCGCTCAAGGCGTTGCGGCGGCTTTGATGAATCTGCACGGCGGCCTGGCGCAGGGGCGCGCCATTCCACAAGGCCTCAGCCTCGACGTAGGCCTCGGCATTCTCCGGCGCGGCACTGAGCCAGGTCTCGAACTCATGGGTGTCTGCTTCGCTGGCGCATTGCAGGCGCACCAGCCAGTCCAGCGCCTCGTCCATGGCACGGGCGCGGGCATCGGGCCCGGCGGGTGATGGGCGGGGGGCATGGCTGTCAGTCACGGGTGATCCTTGCGATGAGCGTTTTTTGCAAATGATCATGGCTGCGCCGGGGCAAGGCAAGCGCTTTGCCAAACCCAGGCGGCGAGCGGTCGACTCACTTGAGTCGATCGGCTACACCCATGCAGATGGCCATGATCAGTTTCAGTTCCTTCTGAACCGTGCTGGCCGAGACGTTCAACTGCTCGGCGATTTCCATGTAGCTGGCGCCATGCAGGCGGCTGAGGATAAAAATTTGCTGCTGGCGCGAGGTCAGCTGGCTGAGGCTCACACTCAGGTGCTTGAGCAGTTGCTCGGCGTGGGCGGCGTCCTCGCTGCTGCTGGCCGGTGCGGCAACGTTGTGCAGCACTTGCTCGGGCACGTCGTCGACCAATGTCCGCGCCTGCACCCGGCGGGCGCGCAAGTGATCGAGGGCGAGGTTGCGCGCCGTCTGGAAGACGAACGGCTCCAGATGCTCGATTGGCCGCTCGCCCAAGGCCCGAGTGACCCGCAGGTAAGTCTCCTGCAGCAGGTCTTCCGCTGTGCTGGGGTTGCCCACCATGCCCTGTAGCGTACGCAGCAGGCTGAGACGCTGGGAGAGGAAAACGGTGTTGAAGCGAGACTGACTCACGGGGAAACCTGACCGATGCGGATGAATGATAATGCTTATCATCCATGCTGTTGGTCAAGCCTTGGACAGGTAAAGAATTGGTAAGGTGATGTTTGCAGGGGTGGGTTCGGGCAGGTGGGTGAGAAGAGGCTCGCCCGCGATAGCGCTGGATCGGACAGCGCTATCGCGGGGCAAGCCCGCTCCCACGTGGCTCCCACGTACCCTGGCTTGCGCCTAGCGTGCGCTACACAGCGCCAGGCAGTTATCCAGCATGCGGTTGGAGAAGCCCCATTCGTTGTCGTACCAGGCCAATACCTTGAGCATGCGGCCATTGGCGCGGGTGTGGTTGGCGTCGAAAATCGACGACAGCGGGTTGTGGTTGAAGTCGCACGACACCAGTGGCAGGGCGTTGTAGCCCAGTACACGGGAGTGGCGGCTGGCTTCGAGGAACAGCTGGTTGACCTCTTCGGCGCTGGCCTCGCGCTTGAGGTTCACGGTCAGGTCGACCAACGACACGTTGATCACCGGCACCCGCACGGCCATGCCGGTGAGCTTGCCGGCCAACTCCGGCAGGACCAAGCCGACCGCCTCGGCGGCGCCGGTCTTGCTGGGGATCATCGACTGGGTGGCCGAGCGCGCGCGGAACGGGTCGCTGTGGTAGACGTCAGTCAGTACCTGGTCATTGGTGTAGGCATGGATGGTGGTCATCAGGCCTTGCTCGATGCCGAACTCACGGTGCAGCACCTGGGCAATCGGCGCCAAGCAGTTGGTGGTACAGGAGGCGCTGGAGATGATCTGGTGCGAGGCGCGCAGCACGTCATGGTTGACGCCGTACACCACGGTGGCATCGACGCCCTTGCCCGGCGCCGAGATGATCACTTTGCCCGCGCCGGCACTCAGGTGAGCAGCGGCCTTGGCCCGCTCGGTGAACAGCCCGGTACATTCGAACACCACATCGATCGCCTCGGCCTTCCACGGCAGTTCGGCCGGATTGCGGATGGCGCTGACGGCGATGCGGTCGCCATTGACGGTCAGGCTCTCGTGATCGGCCTCGACCTGGGCGTCGAAGATGCCGTGCACGCTGTCGTACTTGAGCAGGTGGGCGTTCATCGCGCTGTCACCCAAGTCGTTGATTGCGACGACCTGCAGGTCCTGGCGGTAGCCTTGGGTATAGAGTGCGCGCAGGACGTTGCGTCCGATGCGGCCGAATCCGTTGATGGCGATGCGAAGGGTCATGGCAATACCTCTGGCAGTCGGGTGAAGGCTGTGGCAAAAGGACTGTAGCCAAAAAAAGCATCTTCACTGAAACGGTTTTGTTATTGGAATTACAAGATTATGCGTTGCGGGATAGAAAACAAGCCCTTTTGATGGCAGTATTTTGTTTAAACATACAACGAGTGGTCGGGCGAGCTGTTTCCGCGTTGCACCAGGCACTTTTACCTTGAGCCTAGGTCGCAATCGTTTGGAGGGGAAATGCCGCTTCAGACCACCCTTACAGTCAGCCTGGAGTCCAGTACATGCACCCGCGCATCCTTGAGGTCACCCAACGGCTGACCGAACGCAGCCGTCCCACCCGTGAGCGCTACCTGCAACTGATTCGTGGCGCGGCCAGTGATGGCCCCATGCGCGCCAGTCTGCAGTGCGCCAACTTCGCCCATGGTGTGGCCGGTTGCGGTGCCGAGGACAAGCACAGCTTGCGCATGATGAACGCGGCCAACGTGGCGATCGTCTCGGCCTATAACGACATGCTCTCGGCGCACCAGCCGTACCTGCATTTCCCCGAACAGATCAAACAGGCGCTGCGCGAGATCGGCTCGGTCGGCCAGTTCGCTGGCGGCGTGCCGGCCATGTGCGATGGCGTGACCCAGGGCGAGCCGGGCATGGAGCTGGCCATCGCCAGCCGCGAAGTGATCGCCATGTCCACCGCGATTGCCTTGTCGCACAACATGTTCGATGCCGCGTTGATGCTCGGCATCTGCGACAAGATCGTCCCGGGCCTGATGATGGGCGCGCTGCGCTTCGGCCATCTGCCGACCATTTTCGTCCCCGGCGGGCCGATGCCTTCGGGCATTTCCAACAAGCAGAAGGCCGACGTGCGCCAGCGCTATGCCGAGGGCAAGGCCAGCCGCGAGGAGCTGCTGGAGTCGGAGATGAAGTCCTATCACAGCCCCGGCACCTGCACCTTCTACGGCACCGCCAACACCAACCAGTTGGTGATGGAAGTGATGGGCCTGCACCTGCCCGGCGCCTCGTTCGTCAACCCCTACACGCCACTGCGCGACGCCCTGACGGCCGAGGCGGCGCAGCAAGTGACGCGGATGACCAAGGCCAGCGGCAGCTTCATGCCGTTGGGCGAGATCGTCGACGAGAAGGCGTTGGTCAACTCGATCGTCGCCCTGCACGCCACTGGCGGCTCGACCAACCACACCCTGCACATCCCGGCTATCGCTCAGGCAGCAGGCATCCAGCTGACCTGGCAGGACATGGCCGACCTCTCCGAGGTGGTGCCGACGCTGTCGCATGTCTATCCGAACGGCAAGGCCGACATCAACCATTTCCAGGCGGCAGGCGGTATGTCGTTCCTGATTCGCGAGCTGCTCGATGCCGGGCTGCTGCATGAAGACGTCAACACCGTGGCAGGCCACGGCCTGCGCCGCTACACCCAGGAGCCGTTCCTCGAGGATGGCCGCTTGGTCTGGCGCGAAGGCCCGTTGCAGAGCCTGGATGAAAACATCCTGCGCCCGGTGTCTCGGCCATTCTCCGCTGAGGGCGGGCTGCGGGTCATGGAGGGCAACCTGGGCCGTGGGGTGATGAAAGTCTCTGCCGTGGCGCCTGAGCACCAGGTAGTCGAGGCGCCCGCGCGGGTGTTCCATGACCAGCAGTCGCTGGCCGATGCCTTCAAGGCTGGCGAGCTGGAGCGCGACTTCGTCGCCGTGGTGCGCTTCCAGGGGCCGCGCTGCAATGGCATGCCTGAGTTGCACAAGCTCACGCCGTTCCTCGGGGTGTTGCAGGATCGCGGTTACAAGGTGGCACTGGTGACCGATGGACGCATGTCCGGCGCATCGGGCAAGATCCCGGCAGCCATTCACGTTTGCCCGGAAGCCTATGATGGTGGCCCGCTGGCGCGCGTGCGTGATGGTGATATCGTGCGGGTCGATGGTGTCGAAGGCACCTTGCAGCTGATGGTCTCGGCCGACGAACTGGCCAGCCGCGAGCTGCCAGCCGCACCGCTGGGCAATGACCTGGGCTGTGGTCGCGAGCTGTTCGGCTTCATGCGTGTGGCGTTCAGCCCGGCCGAGCAGGGCGCCAGCGCCTTTACCTCTGGCTTGGAGAACCTCAAGTGAAAGACCTGCTGGTTGGCGACATTGGCGGTACCAACGCACGTTTTGCCCTGTGGCGCGACAACCAGCTGCACGCCGTGCAGGTGCTGGCCACCGCCGACTACACCAGCCCCGAGCAGGCAATCGAGGCCTATCTGGGTGAGCAAGGCCTAGCCCGTGGCGGCCTGGCCGCGGTGTGCCTGGCGGTGGCTGGACCGGTGGATGGCGATGAGTTTCGCTTCACCAACAACCACTGGCGGCTGAGCCGCAAGGCGTTCTGCCAGACCCTGCACGTCGAGCATCTGCAACTGATCAATGATTTTTCCGCGATGGCCCTGGGCATGACCCGCCTGCGCGATGGCGAGTTTCGCCAGGTGTGCGGCGGCGCTGCCGACCCGAGCCGTCCGGCGCTGGTGATCGGGCCTGGCACCGGCCTTGGCGTGGGCAGTTTGCTGCGCTTGGGTGAGCAGCGCTGGCTGGCGTTGCCAGGGGAGGGCGGCCATGTCGACCTGCCGGTGGGCAACGCGCGCGAGGCGGCCATTCACCAGGAGATTCATCGGCAGATCGGCCATGTCAGTGCCGAGACCGTGCTCAGTGGTGGTGGGTTGGTGCGCTTGTATCAGGCGATCTGTGCCTTGGATGGCGACGTCCAGCGGCACAAGACCCCGGCTGAGATTACCGATGCGGCTTTGTCTGGTGAGCCACGGGCGTTGGCGGTGGTCGAGCAGTTTTGCCGGTTCCTTGGACGGGTAGCGGGGAACAATGTCCTGACCCTGGGCGCGCGAGGTGGGGTTTATATCGTTGGTGGCGTGATTCCGCGCTTTGCCGAGTTGTTTTTGCGCAGTGGTTTTGCCGCGAGTTTTGCCGACAAGGGGTGCATGAGTGGGTATTTCAGCGGTGTGCCGGTATGGTTGGTGACGGCTGAGTTTTCCGGCTTGCTGGGGGCCGGTGTCGCTCTGCAGCAAACGTTGGAACATTGATATCTTGGGTCCGCTTTGCGGCCCTTCGCGGTCACACAACAACAGCGGGCATTCAGACCCGCGCTGAGCAGGGGAAGGGATTTTTGTGAGCACTGCCGCCCGATCGATCCTGATGGTCGATGACGACCAGGAAATCCGCGAACTGTTACAAACCTACCTCAGCCGCTCGGGCTTTCAGGTCCGTGCCGAAGCCGATGGCCAAGGCTTTCGTCAAGCCCTCGACAGCGCACCCTGCGACCTGGTGATCCTCGATGTCATGCTCCCCGACGAAGACGGCTTCAGCCTGTGCCGTTGGGTCCGCCAGCATCCGCGCTTGTCGCGGGTGCCGATCATCATGCTCACCGCCAGCTCCGACGAAGCCGACCGCGTCATCGGCCTGGAACTGGGCGCTGACGATTACCTCGGCAAACCGTTCAGCCCACGCGAGTTGCAGGCCCGCATCAAGGCCCTGCTGCGCCGCGCTGAATTTGGCCAGGCTGCACCGAGCAGTGCGGTGCTGGCTTTTGACGACTGGCGTCTGGATACCGTCAGCCACCGCTTGTTCCACCGCGACGGCGAAGAGGTGATCCTCTCCGGCGCCGACTTTGCCTTGCTCAAGCTGTTTCTCGACAACCCGCAGCAGATCCTCGACCGCGACACCATCGGCAATGCCACCCGTGGGCGCGAGCCGATGCCGCTGGACCGCATCGTCGACATGGCGGTCAGCCGCTTGCGCTCGCGTCTGCGCGATACCGACAAGCCGCCGCGCTTGATCCGTACCGTGCGTGGCAGCGGCTACCTGTTGGCGGCACATGTCTGCCCCGCTAACTGAGCGCCGTTGGCGCCTGCTGCCGCGCTCGTTGCTCGGAAGGATGCTGCTGCTGACGTTGTTGGTGGTGCTGCTCGCCCAGGGTTTGTCGAGCCTGATCTGGGTCGCGCAACTGCGCGCCAGCCAGCTGCAGGGGCTACGGGCCAGTGCCAGTAGCCTGGCCCATTCGATGAGTGCCAGCGTCAGTTACTTTCGTTCGCTGCCCGTGGCCTACCGGCCGATGGTGCTCGACCAATTGCGCAGCATGGGTGGCACGCGGTTTTTCGTTTCGCTCAACGATAAGCCGCTGGACATGGCCGTGCTGCCGATCACCCCACGCAAGCAGGCCGTGATCGAGGTGTTCCAACAGGTGCTGCATGAGCGGCTCGGCCAGCAGATCGAAGTGTCCGTCGAGTTCGTCAGCCCCGATGAGCTGCGCATCTTCAACAGCGGGCTCAAGCTCGATGAACTGCCGCGCTCGTGGGCGCATTATTCGCTGACCCTCGAGCCGCTCAATCCGCCGGTGTTGGTGACGCAGATTCGCCTGGGCCAGGGCGAGTGGCTGTATATCGCCTCGCTGCTGCCCGAGCCCTATACCAGCCTTGAGGCCGAACGGCTGCCCCGTCAGCAGATGGGTTTCATCGCCCTGACCACCGCCCTGCTGTTGCTGTTCATCGGCCTGCTGGTGCATTGGCAAAGCCGGCCCTTGAAGCGCCTGGCGCGGGCGGCGCGAGAGTTGTCGCTGGGCGCCGATGTAGCGCCGGTGGTCGAAGGTGGCGGCAGCGAAGTGGTCGAAGTGGGGCGCGCGTTCAACAGCATGCGTGAACGCATCAGTCGCTACCTGACGGAGCGCAGCCAGCTGTTCAGTGCCATTTCCCATGACCTTCGTACACCGATCACCCGCCTGCGGCTGAGGGTCGAGTTGCTCGAGGACGAGCGCCAGCAAGCCAAGTTCAGCCGTGATCTGGATGAGCTGGAGCTGCTGGTCAAAGGTGCCTTGCAGTGCGTGAAGGACACCGACATTCACGAGAACATCGAGCCGATCGACCTCAATCAAATGCTGGAGATCCTGGCTGAGCCGTATCTGGGTGATGGCCGCATTACCCTGGAGGGCAGTGCCCAGGCGCCTTATCCAGGCAAGGCCCTGGCGCTGCGCCGGTGCATTGGCAACCTGATCGATAACGCCATCAAGTACGGCGAGCGCGCGCATTTGCGCATCATCGATGGCGCCGAAGGGTTTGTCTTGCAGGTGGATGATCAGGGCCCGGGCGTGCCGCAGCAGCAGATGGAGCAGGTGTTCGAGCCGCACTTTCGCCTGGCGGGCAAGCAACAGGGTTATGGCTTGGGGTTAGGGATCGCACGCAACATTGCCCACAGTCATGGGGGCGAAGTGAGCCTGTTGAATTTGCGTGAGGGTGGGCTGCGGGTGACCTTGTGTCTGCCACGTACGCCTGAGTGACCTGACACTACAAAGCCCAGAAATGTCACCACCAGGTGACATTCGCACAAGCCTTCGTGACATGGCAGCCACCGAGCGCTGGCTAGAATCTCGCTTCACGACAGGCATCTGGCCTGTCCTCGACAAGGACGAAGCAGATCGATGAGCACCGATCAATTTCCGCTCACCCGTTCGCTCGATTCACCCGCGCATCTCACCTGGTTGCTGGCTGAAGGGCAACGGTTGGTCTCATTCGCCAAGGCTTCGCGACTTGCCGAAGGCTTCGCCGGCCTCGATGCACAAGGACGTTTGCCCAACGAGGCCATCGCCGAAACCATCATCACTGCGCGTATGACCCACTGCTTCGCCATGGCCCATGTGCAAGGCATTCCAGGCTGTTTGGCCCTGGTCGAACATGGTGTGGCGGCCCTCAGCGGCCCACTCTGCGACGCCCGCTTCGGCGGTTGGTACGCTAAGCCCGCTCGCTATGGCGATACCGGCAAGGCGGCCTACCTGCATGCCTTCGTCGCCCTGGCGGCCAGCTCTGCAGTAATCGCCGGCAGCACCGCTGCGCCGCAGCTGTTACAGGCGGCAAGCGAGATCATCGAAAGGCATTTCTGGAGCGACGAGGAGGGCGCCCTGCGTGAAAGTTTCAGCCGCGACTGGCAGCAGGAGGAAGCCTACCGCGGTGCTAACAGCAACATGCACGCGACCGAGGCGTTCCTCGCCCTGGCCGATGTCACCGGCGACAGCGTCTGGTTGGATCGCGCGCTTAGGATCGTCGAACGCATCATCCATGGCCAGGCGCGGGCCAACGGTTACCAGGTCATCGAGCATTTCGACCCGCGCTGGCAAGCACTGGCGCAGTACAACGCGGCGAACCCTGCCGATGGCTTTCGTCCCTATGGCATCACCCCCGGGCACGGCTTCGAATGGTCACGCTTGCTCTTGCACCTGGAGGCCGCGCGCCAGTTGGCCAGCCTGGCCACGCCTGACTGGCTGCTGCCCGCCGCCCGTGGCCTGTTCGACAGCGCCTGTGAACACGGTTGGCACGCCGACGGTGCCCCAGGCATCGTCTACACCCTGGATTGGGATAAGCGCCCGGTAGTGCGCCAGCGCCTGCACTGGACCCACGCCGAAGCCAGCGCTGCCGCCGCAGCGTTATGGCGGCGCACCGGCGAGGCCCATTACCAGGGCTGGTACCACTGTTTCTGGACGTTCATCGATAGCCACTTGATCGACCGCGCCGCTGGCAGTTGGCACCACGAGTTGGACCCAGATAATCGCCCCAGCGCCAGCATCTGGGGCGGCAAACCCGACCTCTACCATGCCTACCAGGCCGTGCTGCTACCTGCTTTGCCGCTGGCGCCCAGCCTGGCTACTGCACTCGCCCGGGCCAATGTAACCAAGTGATGACATTCGCACAGCGCTTCGTTACCTGGCGCCATCCAAGGCGTTATTACACTGCTCTGCAACGCAAGCGACAGTCTTGCACTGCATAACAACAAGAAAGGTACTCCGATGAATTCGACTCTCCGCCTCGCCGCCGCGATCTCTCTTGCCTCGTTATTCCCCCTCAGCGCCCTGGCCGCCGATTCCAAAGGCAGCGTGGAAGTGGTGCATTGGTGGACTTCGGGCGGCGAGAAAGCCGCGGTCGACGTACTCAAAGCCCAGGTCGAGAAAGATGGGTTCACCTGGAAAGATGGCGCAGTCGCAGGCGGTGGCGGTGCAACGGCCATGACGGTGCTCAAAAGCCGTGCAGTCGCCGGCAACCCGCCAGGCGTCGCCCAGATCAAGGGGCCGGATATCCAGGACTGGGCCTCCACCGGGCTGCTCGACAGCGACGTACTCAAGGATGTAGCCAAGGCCGAGAACTGGGACGCTCTGCTGGAGAAGAAGGTCGCCGACACCGTCAAGTTCGACGGCGACTACGTGGCGGTGCCGGTGAACATTCACCGGGTCAACTGGTTGTGGATCAACCCTGAAGTGTTCAAGAAGGCGGGTATCGACAAGCTGCCGACCACCCTCGAAGAATTTTATGCCGCTGGTGACAAGCTCAAGGCCGCAGGCTTCATCGCGCTCGCCCATGGTGGCCAGCCGTGGCAGGACAGCACCGTATTCGAAGCGGTAGTGCTGTCGGTGATGGGGGCGGACGGCTACAAGAAAGCCTTCGTCGACCTCGATAACGCCACCCTGACCGGTCCGGACATGGTCAAGTCGCTGACCGAGCTCAAGCGAGTCGCAACCTACATGGATGTCGACGGCAAAGGCCAGGACTGGAACCTGGAGGCGGCCAAGGTCATCAATGGCAAGGCCGGCATGCAGGTCATGGGCGACTGGGCCAAGAGCGAATGGACCTTGGCCAAGAAGGTCGCCGGCCAGGATTACCAGTGCGTGCCGTTCCCCGGCACCGACAAGGCCTTCACCTACAACATCGACTCGTTGGTGGTGTTCAAGCAGAAGGATGCCGGTACTTCCGCCGGACAGCAGGACATCGCCAAGGTGGTCATGGGCGAGCACTTCCAGAAACTGTTCAGCACCAACAAAGGCTCGATCCCGGTGCGCAAGGACCTGCTCGCCGACATGGCCAAGCATGGCTTCGATGCCTGCGCGCAAACCTCGGCCAAGGACTTCCTTGCCGACGCCCAGAACGGCGGCCTGCAACCGAGCATGGCGCACAACATGGCGACCAACCTGGCGGTGCAGGGCGCGTTCTTCGATGTGGTGACCAACTACATCAATGACCCCAAGGCCGATCCTGCGGATGCTGCGAAGAAGCTGGGTGCAGCGATCAAGGCGGCGCAATAGCACGCCTCTGAAGCCATCGCCGCTGCAACTTGCCCTTGCTATCCACTGAGGGGGGACGGGCCGGCCTCTTCGCGGGCCGGCCCGCTCCCACAGGGATCGTGCTGCCTAGGCAATAGGCGCGCTTGCTGTGGCATCACTGACTGACAGGTATCGCAATCATGACTACCTTGACCGCCCAACTGCGGGCCTCACCCCTGGACGCCTTGCAGCGTTGGCTACCAAAACTGGTGCTGGCGCCGAGCATGTTCATCATCCTGGTGGGCTTCTACGGCTACATCCTGTGGACGTTCGTTCTCTCGTTCACCACCTCGACCTTCCTACCCACCTACAAGTGGGCCGGTCTTGCCCAATATGCCCGGTTGTTCGATAACGACCGCTGGTGGGTGGCGAGCAAGAACCTGCTGGTGTTCGGCGGCTTGTTCATCGGCATCAGCCTGGCGATCGGCGTGTTGCTGGCGGTGTTGCTCGACCAGCGCATCCGCCGCGAAGGCTTCATCCGCACCATCTACCTGTACCCGATGGCGCTGTCGATGATCGTCACCGGGACCGCCTGGAAATGGCTGCTCAACCCCGGCATGGGCCTGGACAAGCTGCTGCGCGACTGGGGCTGGGAGGGCTTTCGCCTGGACTGGCTGATCGACCCCGACCGGGTGGTGTACTGCCTGGTGATTGCGGCGGTCTGGCAGGCTTCGGGGTTCATCATGGCGATGTTCCTGGCCGGTTTGCGTGGGGTCGATCAGTCGATCATCCGCGCTGCGCAGATCGACGGCGCAAGCCTGCCGCGGATTTACTGGCAAGTGGTGCTGCCGAGCTTGCGGCCGGTGTTCTTCAGTTCGCTGATGATCCTCGCGCACATCGCCATCAAGAGCTTCGACCTGGTCGCGGCAATGACCGCAGGTGGCCCGGGCTACTCCTCCGACCTGCCGGCCATGTTCATGTATTCCTTCACCTTCAGCCGGGGCCAGATGGGCATGGGCTCGGCCAGTGCGATCCTCATGCTCGGCGCGATTCTGGCGATCCTGGTGCCGTACCTGTACTCGGAATTGAGGACCAAGCGCCATGACTAACCGCCTCGACAAACCGGCGCTGAGCCTGAGCCGCATCGCTATTCACGCGGTGTTGCTGAGCGCTGTACTGCTGTACCTGGTGCCGCTGGTGGTGATGCTGCTGACCAGTTTCAAAACCCCGGAAGACATCGGTTCGGGCAACCTGCTGAGCTGGCCGACGGTGGTCACCGGCATTGGCTGGGTCAAGGCCTGGGCCACGGTCAGCGGGTACTTCTGGAACTCGATCATGATCACCGTGCCTGCGGTGCTGATCTCCACCACCATCGGGGCGCTCAACGGCTATGTGCTGTCGATGTGGCGCTTTCGCGGCTCGCAGCTGTTCTTCGGCCTGCTGCTGTTCGGTTGCTTCCTGCCGTTCCAGACCGTGCTGCTGCCGGCCTCGTTCACCTTGGGCAAGCTGGGCCTGGCCAGCACCACTAGCGGCCTGGTGTTGGTGCATGTGGTCTACGGCCTGGCCTTCACCACGCTGTTCTTCCGCAATTACTACGTGAGCATTCCCGATGCTCTGGTCAAGGCGGCGCGCCTCGATGGCGCCGGGTTCTTCACCATCTTTGGGCGGATCATCCTGCCGATGTCGACGCCGATCATCATGGTCTGCCTGATCTGGCAGTTCACCCAGATCTGGAACGATTTCCTGTTCGGGGTGGTGTTCTCCAGCGGCGATTCGCAGCCGATCACCGTGGCCCTGAACAACCTGGTCAACACCAGCACCGGGGCCAAGGAATACAACGTCGACATGGCTGCGGCGATGATCGCCGGGCTGCCAACCCTGCTGGTCTACGTAGTGGCGGGCAAGTATTTCGTGCGCGGGCTGACCGCCGGCGCGGTCAAGGGGTAAGTCATGGCAACGCTCGAACTTCGCAATGTAAACAAGACCTACGGCACCGGCGTTCCGGACACGCTCAAGGACATCCAGCTGTCGATCAAGGATGGCGAGTTCCTGATCCTGGTCGGCCCCTCCGGCTGCGGCAAGTCGACCTTGATGAACTGCATCGCGGGCCTTGAGAGCATCAGTGGCGGGGCGATCCTGATCGACGAGCAGGACGTCAGCGGCATGAGCCCCAAGGATCGCGACATCGCCATGGTGTTCCAGTCCTACGCGCTGTACCCGACCATGAACGTGCGCGACAACATCGCCTTCGGCCTGAAGATTCGCAAGCTGCCCCAGGCGGCGATCGACGAGGAGGTGGCGCGGGTGGCCAAGCTGTTGCAGATCGAGCATCTGCTGACGCGCAAGCCGGGCCAGTTGTCCGGTGGCCAGCAGCAACGGGTGGCGATGGGCCGGGCGCTGGCGCGGCGGCCGAAGATCTACCTGTTCGACGAGCCGCTGTCGAACCTCGACGCCAAGCTGCGGGTCGAGATGCGCACCGAGATCAAGCTGATGCACCAGCGCCTGAAGACCACCACGGTGTACGTCACCCATGACCAGATCGAGGCCATGACCTTGGGCGACAAGGTGGCAGTGATGAAGGACGGCATCATCCAGCAGTTCGGGACACCGCAACAGATCTATAACGATCCGGCCAACCAGTTTGTCGCAAGCTTCATCGGCTCGCCGCCGATGAACTTCATCCCGGTGCGCCTGACCCGCCAAGACGGCCGCCTGCTGGCTTTGCTCGACAGTGGCCAGGCGCGCTGTGAGCTGCCACTGGGCGCGGCCACCGACGCATTCGAGGGGCGTGAGGTGATTCTCGGCGTGCGCCCCGAGCAGATCAGCCTGGGTACCGGCGAGGGCAACGGCCTGCCGGCAGTGCGCGCCGAGGTGCAGGTGACCGAGCCTACCGGGCCTGACCTGCTGGTGTTCGTCACCCTCAACCAGACCAAGGTCTGCTGCCGCCTGGCTCCGGATGTCGCCTGCCAGATTGGCGACAGCCTCAACCTGCAGTTCGATCCGGCGCGGGTGTTGCTGTTCGACGCGCAAAGCGGTGAGCGCCTGGACTTGTCCAGTGCCGCTGCGCCGCACAAGGACAATGTGGCTCGCTTCAAGGGCCGATAGATCGTCTACTTAAAAAACAAGAAAAGAGGACGCAAAGGGATGGAACATCGCAAACGCATCAAGACCTTGGGTTCGCTGGCCTTGCTGGCTGTGGTCGGCAGCAACGGCGCGCAGGCCGCCGAGGCCTTTTCCAGCGAATCGAAATGGATGACCGGCGACTGGGGCGGCACCCGTACCGAGCTGCTGGAAAAGGGCTACGACTTCACCCTCGACTATGTCGGCGAAGTGGCTGGCAACCTCAATGGCGGCTACAACGACGACAAGACCGCGCGCTACAGCGACCAGTTCGCCTTGGGCATGCACCTGGACCTGGAGAAGATCCTCGGCTGGGGCGATACCGAGTTCAAGCTGGCGATCACCGAGCGCAGCGGGCGCAACCTGTCCAATGACCGCATCAGCGACCCCCGTGCCGGGCAGTTCAGCTCGGTGCAAGAAGTGTGGGGGCGTGGCCAGACCTGGCGGCTGACCCAGATGTGGATCAAGCAGAAATACTTCGATGGCGCGCTGGATGTGAAATTCGGCCGCTTCGGTGAGGGCGAAGATTTCAACAGCTTCCCTTGCGACTTCCAGAACCTGGCGTTCTGTGGCTCGCAGGTCGGTAACTGGGTGGGGGGCATCTGGTACAACTGGCCGGTCAGCCAGTGGGCGCTGCGGGTCAAGTACAACATCACCCCGGAGTTCTTCGTTCAGGTCGGCGCATTCGAACAGAACCCCTCAAACCTTGAGACCGGTAATGGCTTCAAGCTCAGCGGCAGCGGCACCAAGGGCGCGATCCTGCCGGTGGAAATGGTCTGGTCGCCCAAGGTCAATGGCCTGCCGGGCGAGTACCGGCTGGGCTACTACTACAGCACGGCCAAGGCTGACGACGTCTATGAGGATGTCAACGGCAACCCGCAGGGCATCACTGGCGAGGGCTTCAAGTCGCACTCCAGTAAGCACGGCTGGTGGGTGGTGGCGCAGCAGCAGGTCACTGCCCACGGCGGCGACGTCAATCGCGGGCTGAGTGTGTTCGCCAACTTCACCGTGCATGACAAGGCCACCAACGTGGTCGACAACTACCAGCAAGTCGGCCTGGTCTATAAAGGCGCCTTCGATGCCCGGCCCAAGGATGACATCGGTTTCGGTATCGCCCGGATTCACGTCAACGACGACGTCAAGAAGCGCGCCGAGCAGCTCAATGCCGGCAGCGGCATCAATGACTACGACAATCCAGGCTTCGTCCCGCTGCAGCGCACCGAGTACAACGCCGAGCTGTACTACGGCTTCCATGTCACCAATTGGCTGACCGTGCGGCCCAACCTGCAATACATCAAAAGCCCCGGCGGGGTCGATGAAGTGGATAACGCGCTGGTCGCAGGCCTGAAGATTCAGTCGTCATTCTGAGGAAAATTGTTGTAAATTTACGCCATCCATTCTTGGCTATCCCGCTACCACTGGTCTTCAGTGGTAGCGCGGCTTGGGTCGAGACAGCGCTATCTCAAACAACAAGAGCTTTGGAACCATGCCTGAACATCCGCTACATCGCTTCTTTTCCACGCAACGGCCCAGGCCGACGTTCGAGTGGGAGCGTTACCAACAGCGCGATGTGCTGATCATAGATCACCCCCGTTGCCAGGCCGTTTTCAGCCGCCAGGGCGCCCAACTGCTGCACTTCCAACCGGCCGGCGAGCGACCCTGGTTGTGGTGTGCCGAGCGGTGGCCGCAGGTCGGGGCGATTCGTGGCGGGGTGCCGGTGTGCTGGCCCTGGTATGGCCGCCATCCCAGCGAAGACCTGTGGCCGGCCCATGGCTGGGCACGCTTGCTCGACTGGAAGCTGGTAGATAGCCGCGAGGATGAGGAGGGCGTGACCCTCACGTGGCGGCTGGACCTGTGCGATTGGCAGGTCGACCTGCACGCCCGGCTTGGCAATCGCATGGAGCTGAGCTTGAGCACCGAGCATCAGGACAGCGAACCTTGCCAGCTGAGCCATGCGCTGCTGGCCTATTGGCGTATCAGCAACGTTGCCGAGATAGCGCTATCTGGGCTGGAAGATATCGACGGCTACGACCGCTTGAATCGCCAGGCCTGCCGTGAGAACGGCGCGTTGAAGGTCAAGGGTGGGTGTCAGAAGGTCTATCCGGGCACGCCGCGGGTCCAGCTGCATGACCCGGCCTGGCAGCGCGAGCTGTGCATCGATACCGGCGACAGCGACGACACGGTGGTTTGGCACCCCGGCAATCGCCCGCTGATGGGCGTCAGCGGGCGCGAGAGCCGGGGATTTGTCTGCGTCGAAGCGGCGAGCGGCAGTGGCGAGGGCCTGAGTTTGGCGCCGGGGCAGCGCGCGCACCTGCGCTTGCAGGCGCACCGGCTCAATTGAGCTCGTCGTCCTCGATCGGATAGCGGCTAGCGTTGAGGCTTTCCTTGATCTTGCGCAGGTGCGGCTGGAAGTCGACGCCGCGGCGCAGGGTCATGCCGGTGGCGAGCACGTCGAGCACGGTCAGCTGGATGATCCGCGAGGTCATCGGCATGTAGATGTCGGTGTCCTCCGGCAGTGGGATGTGCAGGCTCAGGCTGCAGGCGTTGGCCAGCGGCGAGCCGGCAGCCGTCAGGCCGAGCACCGAGGCGCCGTTTTCGCGGGCCAGGCGCGCCACTTCGACCAGCTCGCGGGTACGCCCGGTGTAGGAAATGATCACGAACAGGTCGCCAGTATGGGCAACCGAGGCCAGCATGCGCTGCATCAGCACATCGGCATGGGCCGACACCGCGAGGTTGAAGCGAAAGAACTTGTGCTGGGCGTCGAGGGCCACCGGGGCCGAGGCGCCCAGGCCAAAGAAGTGGATCTGACGGGCCTGGATCATCATGTCCACGGCGCGGCTGATCTGTTGCGGGTCGAGTTGTTGGCAGGCACTGTCGAGCGAGGCAATGGCGCTGCCGAAGATCTTCTGGGTGTAGGCGGCCGGATCATCGTCCGCCTCCACCGCGCGGCTGACATAGGCGGCGCCACTGGCGAGGCTTTGCGCCAGTTGCAGCTTAAGCTCGGGGTAGCCACTGACGCCGAACGAGCGGCAGAAACGGTTGACGGTCGGCTCGCTGACCTTGGCCGCCTGGGCCAAAGCGGCGATGCTGAAACGAGTCGCCTGTTGAGGGTTGAGCAGGATGACTTCGGCGACTTTGCGTTCGGCCTTGTTCAGCTCGTCGAGGCGTCCCTGGATCTGTTCCAGGAGGTTGCGCACGCGGTCCATGGTGTGTCCTTGGGTCGAGAAGACAGCCGGCTGGCGGTGCAGCAGGCTTTTTGCAGTGTTGTCTATCGTACTGTCGGTAGGGGTTGATCTACCACTTGTCTGTAACACTTGTCGGTAATGTTGTGGTTTTTACTACATTACCTCTTGAAAACTGCCGTTGAAAACGATATTCCTAGGCCAACTTTAGGAAAGAACCAACATCATGGCTGCGATCAGTGTTGAACCTTGCACCTTTGCCCTGTTTGGCGCCCTTGGCGACCTGGCACTGCGCAAGCTGTTCCCCGCGCTCTATCAGCTCGA
This sequence comes from Pseudomonas sp. Je.1.5.c, assembly GCF_051129895.1. NCBI lineage: Bacteria > Pseudomonadati > Pseudomonadota > Gammaproteobacteria > Pseudomonadales > Pseudomonadaceae > Pseudomonas > Pseudomonas sp. Je.1.5.c. The sequence continues at coordinate 70,697 of NZ_JBCPSP010000018.1, read as the reverse complement.
CCGTGCCGGCTTGCTGCATGCCGACTCGCGCCTGCTGGCGCTGGCCCGCGAGCCGGGCGATGGCGAGCAGCACCTGGCTAACATCGAAGCCCATCTGCGCCGCTACGTACCGGATGCCGACATCGAGGCGGCGGCGCTGGAGCGCTTCGTTGCGCGGCTGAGCTACCTGCACCTGGACTTCCTCCAGCCCGAGGGTTATCAGGCCCTGGCCGAGCAAGCGGCGGGCAGCCTGCCGCTGATCGCGTATTTCGCCACGCCCGCAGCGGTCTATGGTGCGATCTGCGAGAACCTCGACAAAGCCGGGCTGGTCGAGCGCACCCGTGTGGTGCTGGAAAAGCCCATCGGTCACGATCTTGAGTCGTCGCGCCGGGTCAACGACGCGGTGGCGCGGTTTTTCCCGGAGAGCCGGGTTTATCGCATCGACCATTACCTGGGCAAGGAGACCGTGCAAAACCTGATTGCGCTGCGCTTTGCCAACAGCCTGTTCGAAACCCAGTGGAACCAGAATTCCATCAGCCACGTGGAGATCACCGTGGCCGAGAAGGTCGGCATCGAAGGCCGTTGGGGCTATTTCGACAAAGCCGGCCAGCTGCGCGACATGATCCAGAACCACCTGCTGCAGCTGCTCTGCCTGATTGCCATGGACCCGCCCAGTGACCTCTCCGCCGACAGCATCCGCGACGAGAAGGTCAAGGTGCTCAAGGCCCTGGCGCCGATCACGGGTGAAGGCCTGAGCACCGCCGTGGTGCGTGGCCAGTACATTGCCGGCTACAGCGATGGCAAGCCGGTGCCCGGCTACCTGGAAGAAGACAACGCCAACGCCCAGAGCGACACCGAGACCTTCGTTGCCCTGCGCGCCGACATCCGCAATTGGCGCTGGTCGGGGGTGCCGTTCTATCTGCGCACCGGCAAGCGCATGCCGGGCAAGCTGTCGCAGATCGTCATCCACTTCAAGGAAACCCCGCACTACATCTTCGCCCCGGAACAGCGTTTGCAGATCGGTAACAAGCTGATCATCCGCCTGCAACCGGACGAGGGTATCTCGTTGCGGGTGATGACCAAAGAGCAGGGCCTGGACAAGGGCATGCAACTGCGCAGTGGCCCGCTGCAGCTGAATTTCTCCGATACCTGGCGCAGTGCGCGGATTCCGGATGCCTACGAGCGGCTGCTGCTGGAAGTGATGCGCGGTAACCAGAACCTGTTCGTGCGCAAGGACGAGATCGAATATGCATGGAAATGGTGCGACCAGCTGATCGCCGGCTGGAAGAATGCCGGTGACGCTCCCAAGCCCTATGCGGCAGGTTCCTGGGGGCCAATGAGCTCGATTGCACTGATCACACGGGATGGGAGGGCGTGGTATGGCGATATCTGAATTGAAACTGCCAGTGGGGGTGAAAACCCATGCCCTGGCCGACTCCAAGGCCCTGGCCACGACGCTGGCCGGTGATGTTGCCGAGCGCTTGCGCCAGGCTATTGCTGGCAAAGGGCAGGCTTGTGTCGTGCTCTCTGGCGGGCGCAGCCCGGTGCCATTTCTTGAGCGATTGGCGAGCGAGAAGCTCGACTGGTCCAAGGTCACTGTGAGCCTGGCTGACGAGCGCTGGGTGCCGGTTGAGCATCCTGACAGTAACGCCGGCCTGCTGGCCCGCCACCTGTTCAAGGGCGAGGCGGCCAAGGCCCGCTTCATTGGCTTGTACCAGCAGGCGCCGAGCCTGGACGCTGCTGCCGAGCTTGCCGATCAGGCCCTGGCCGAGCTGCCGCCGATCGATGTGCTGGTGCTGGGCATGGGTGACGATGGCCATACCGCCTCGCTGTTCCCGGCCAGCCCGCTGCTGCGCCAAGGCCTGGGCAAGATCGGCGAGCGGCGGATTCTGCCCATGCTCGCCCCGAGCGTGCCGCACCAGCGCCTGTCGATGACCCGCGCCTTGCTGGCCAGCGCCAGCTTCATCGCGCTGGCGGTGCAAGGCGAAGGCAAACTCGCTACCCTGCGCGCCGCGCTGGCCGCCGATGACACTACCGAAATGCCGATTCGCGCCTTTCTTCACGACCCCCTGGACATCTACTGGTGCCCATGAGCCAAGGATCCACTGTCATGACCACCCTTGAACGCCCACAGCCTTTGCTCTCGATGGCCGAGAAAACCGCACGGATCGACGAGATCTGTGAGCAGGCGCGCATCTTGCCGGTGATCACCATCGCCCGTGAGCAAGACATCCTGCCGCTGGCCGATGCCCTGGCCGCTGGCGGCATTCGTACGCTGGAAGTGACCCTGCGCTCGGCGCATGGCCTGAAGGCCATTCAAGTGCTGCGTGAGCAACGTCCGGAGCTGTGCATCGGGGCGGGCACCGTGCTGGATCGCAGCATGTTCGCTGCGGTCGAGGCGGCCGGTGCCCAGTTCGTCGTCACGCCCGGCATCACCCCGGACATTCTCCAGGCCGGTGTCGAGAGCGATATCCCACTGTTGCCTGGGATCAGCACGCCGTCGGAGATCATGATGGGCTACGCCCTCGGTTACCGGCGCTTCAAGCTGTTTCCGGCGGAGATCAGCGGCGGCGTCGCGGCGATCAAGGCCTTTGGCGGGCCGTTTGGCGATATTCGCTTCTGCCCGACCGGTGGCGTGAATACCGCCAACGTGCGCAATTACATGGCCCTGGCCAATGTGATGTGCGTGGGTGGCACCTGGATGCTCGACAGCAGCTGGATCAAGAACGGCGATTGGGCGCGGATTACCGAGTGCAGCGCTGAGGCGATTGCGTTGCTCGACTGAAACGAATTCGTTGTGTGCTACACGGCTTATGGGGCGCTTGGTCGGCGCCCCTTTTTTTGTCTGCAGGTTTTGTGTTGGCTGTGCCGCCTCATCGCGGGGCAAGCCCGCTCCCACCAACAGCTGGTGAATGGATAGCTTGCGTGGGAGCGGGCTTGCCCCGCGATGAGGCCGGTACTGCTCGCCCCGAGCAGTCAGGCTCACGCCACTCTGAACCGCCCCACCAACTGCTGCTGAAACTCCGCCAGGCGCGCCAGTTCCTGGCTGGTCACCGCCGTCTGCTGCGCCCCTGCGCTGACCTGGATGACCAGGTCGTTGATCTCGTTGACGTTACGGCTGATGTCTTCCGACACCGCACTCTGCTCCTCGGCCGCCGAAGCGATCTGGATGTTGCGGTCGTTGATGCTGGCCACGCCCTCGGCAATTTCCCCAAGCAGTTCGCCGGCTCGACCAATTCGCTCGGCGCCTGATTGGGCTTTGCCCAGGGTTTCCAGCATCGAGGCATTGGCGCGGTCCGAGCCTGCCTGCAGGTTGCTGATCATCTGCTGAATGTTGCCGGTCGATTCCTGGGTGCGTTGCGCCAAGGTGCGCACTTCGGTAGCGACTACGGCAAAGCCACGCCCATGATCGCCGGCACGCGCCGCTTCGATGGCGGCGTTGAGCGCGAGCAGGTTGGTCTGTTCGGCAATCCCGCGAATCACATCCAGCACCGAGGTGATGGCGTCGCTTTCATCCTTGAGCTCATCGATGATCGTCGCTGTCTGCTGCGCCTGATTCGACAGTTCGCGGATCAGCGCGATGGTCGTTTCGATCTCTGCGCGGCCTTGTTCGGTACTGGTGTGGATCTGCTGCGACAGGCTCGCGGCGTCATTGGTGCTGTGGGCGACGTCGCGCACCGTGGCGCTCATTTCGTTGATCGCAGTGGCCACCGACTCGGTGCTCTGGCGCTGCTGCTCGACGCTGCGGCTGGTTTGCAGGGTGACGGCGGACGACTCTTCTGCGGCGGTCGCAACCTGAGCGGTGGCATTACCGATTTCCTGAACGATCTCGGTGATCTGGTTGGCCATGCGGTTGAGGTTACTGGCGATCTGGCCGAACTCGTCCTTGCTGCGGTACTTGGCCCGGGCGGTCAGGTCGCGCTGGGCGAGGCTCTCCAGGGTGGCATTGATATCGCGCACGGCACTGCCGATGCTGCGGATGATCAGCCACGACAACAGGGCCACGGCCACCAGGGCGATGAGGATACCGCCGAGGGTCAGCCACAAGGCGCCGGCGGCAGTGTGGCGTGCTTGTTCGGCCAGTTGACCGACGTTGGCCGCCAGGGCACGTTCGACTTCGCTCAGTTGGTCGATGCGTTGGGTCGACGTCTCGAACCAGGTTTCTGGCTTGACGCCCAGTGGCTGGCCCAAGGGTGTTTCAAAGGCCAGCTTCTGGATTCGAGCCACTTCCAGCGCTGCTGTGGTGCGCTGGCGCTCTTCGAATTGGCTCAGGCCTGTGGCAGTCGCTTTACGCCGGTAGCCATCGGTATAGGCGCTGAGCTCACCCAGGTTACGGCTGAATCGTGAGAACAGGGCTTCATTGAAACGGTCCTGGCTAAACACAATTCCCAGCAATGCCCGTTCGCGCCCGGCGCGCTCTTTGAGTTCGATGAATTGATTGAGTGCGCCCAAGGCATGAACCACAGCGGTATCGCTGACGCGACGTTCCAATAGTTGGGTATAACCGATCAACTGTTGGATCATACCGGTATAGCGGGCGCCGGACTCATTACTGTCGATGGCCAAACTATCGATTTGCCCGCGGGTTTCTTTCAAGCGGGTAATCGCTTCGAGGAAGGTATTGTGATCGTTGCCGGTTGTTGGCAATTCACGCAGGGCGGCGATGGCGCTGTCGCTATCGCCGCGCAAGGGGCCAAGGCGATCGCCCATGCTCTTGCCGTGGCTGCCGATAAATACGCCGCTGGCGCCACGCTCGCGCTGCAAGGTAGTAATCAACTGGCTCAGGCGCTCGACGGTGCTGCTGGCTGCGACGGTGGCTTGCATGTCGCGCAGGCTCTTGTAGTTCTCGGCGATATTCAGGCCGCAAAGAATCAGGAAGCCCAGGAGAGGGAATAGTACGATCAACAACAGCTTCAGACGAAGCGGCGCATTATTCAGCATTGCTTCAGGCCTCATGTGGGTAGGGCAGTTTCAGGTTCACATGTGTGCAAGGCTGTTGTTGTTTGGTGGCACACGGCCATTATTGTATGTTGTTTGCTGGATATTACGAAAGACTTATCGCGACATGTTTTGGCTAATTAAAATGCACTAAAGAGGTTCAATAAACAAAGTGTTGATCCATGTCAGTGCATGGGTTTATTTATTAAAATACGTGTAATAAAAAAGCCCGTATCCAGGGATACGGGCTTTTTCACTAGAGCGCGCTGATTAGGCGGCTTTTGCTTCTTGCTGGCTCAACGAGCGGTTCAGCGCGCTGAACAGTGCCTTGAAGCTGGCGGTGGTGATGTTCTCATCGATCCCCACACCATGCACCGGACGGCCACCGGCCACGCGCAGTTCGATGTAGGCCGCCGCCTTGGCGTTGGTCCCGGCACCGATGGCGTGCTCGTTGTAGTCCATGATCTCCACTGCAATCGGCAGGCCGGCGACCAATGCTTCCAGGGCGCCGTTGCCCTTGCCGCGCCAGTGCAGGGTGGTTTCACCTTCACCGGCGACTTCTACTTCCACCGCGCTATGGCCGTTCTCTTCCTGCAGGCGATGGCTGACCAGCGCGTACGGCGAGTTGGCTTGCAGGTACTCTTTGTGCAGCAAGCCGTGGATTTGCTGGGCAGTCATTTCCAGGCCGAGGCGATCGGTCTCGCCCTGAACCACCTGGCTGAACTCGATCTGCATGCGGCGCGGCAGGCTGATGCCGTACTCCTGCTCGAGCAGGTAGGTGATGCCGCCTTTGCCCGACTGGCTGTTGACGCGGATCACCGCCTCGTAGCTGCGGCCGATGTCGGCCGGGTCGATCGGCAGGTACGGCACTTCCCACAGTTCGCCTTCTTGCTGCTTGGCGAAGCCTTTGCGGATGGCATCCTGGTGCGAACCGGAGAACGCGGTGTGGACCAGGTCGCCGACATACGGATGACGTGGGTGCACCGGCAGCTGGTTGCATTCTTCAACGACCTTGCGCACGCCGTCGATATCGGAGAAGTCCAGTTTGGAGTCGATGCCCTGGGTGTACAGGTTCAGGGCCAAGGTCACCAGGTCGACGTTGCCGGTCCGCTCGCCGTTGCCGAACAGGCAGCCTTCGGCGCGGTCGGCACCGGCCATCAAGCCCAGCTCGGTCGCAGCGATGCCGGTGCCACGGTCGTTGTGGCAGTGCAGGCTGATGATCACGCTGTCGCGGCGATTGACGTTGCGGCAAAACCATTCGATCTGGTCGGCGTAGACGTTCGGCGTGGCCACTTCCACGGTGGCTGGCAGGTTGAGGATGATCTTGTGCTCAGGGGTCGGGTTCCACACCTCGATGACCGCGTCACAGACTTCCTTGGCGAACTCCAGCTCAGTGGCGCTGAAGGTCTCTGGCGAGTACTGGAAGGTCCAGTGGGTTTCCGGCTGCTGCGCGGCGTATTTGACGAACAGCTTGGCCGCGTTCACCGCGATGTCCTTCACGCCTTGCTTGTCTTGGTTGAAGACGATACGGCGGAACGACGGGCTGGTAGCGTTGTACAGGTGAACGATGGCCTTCTTGGCGCCGCGCAGGGACTCGAAGGTCCGCGCGATCAAGTCTTCACGGGCCTGGGTCAGCACCTGGATGGTGGTGTCGTCAGGGATGTGGCCGTCTTCGATCAGGGTGCGCACGAAGTCGAAATCGGTCTGCGAGGCCGAAGGGAACGATGCCTCGATCTCCTTCACGCCCACTTGCACCAGGGTCTTCCAGAACCGCAGCTTCTTCTCCGCGTCCATCGGCTCGATCAGCGACTGGTTGCCATCACGCAGGTCCGAGCTGCACCAGATTGGCGCCTCGGTGATGGCTTTCGACGGCCAGGTGCGGTCGGGCAGGTCGATGGTCGGGAAGGCGCGGTATTTCTTCGAAGGGTCTTTGAGCATGGTCATGGAAGTATTCCTTTAGTGTGCGGCCGAGATCGGGCCTGCCGAACGATAACGAGATGAAAAGGCGAGGCGACGCGATTCACCCTGGTAGTCGTGCACTGACCAGGCAGAGGCTGCGGTGTTGGCGGAGCAGAATGAGGGTGGTAGAGGTTTTCATGCCTTCAACCCTAACCACAGAGGTGAAGGATGGCAAGCCTTCGGAAAAAATTGAGAGGAATGCTTAAAAAAAGCGGATTGGCGAGATTTTGTCGCGATATTTCTGGTTATGAAAGGTGCTGGTTGCGCGGTGTAATTAGATGGCGCAAGCCGCTGCTCGTCCTGCTGCTCGTCCTTCCCAGGCTCGGTCGAGCAGCGGGTTTATCCGCGCAGAGGGCAGCGGCGTCTAGGGCTGGAATGCGCCGATGAAGATCGCAGGATCCACCCGCGCATCATTCAGGCTGACGTTCCAGTGCATGTGCGGCCCGGTGGCCCGGCCAGTGGAGCCCACTCGGCCAACCACTTCACCGCGGCGCAGTTGCTGCCCAGGCTGCACGTCGATCTTCGACATGTGGCAGAACATGCTGATGAAGCCCTGGCCATGGTCGACGAACACGGTCCGGCCATTGAAGAAGTAGTCACCCACCAGAATCACCCTGCCATTGGCCGGGGTCTTGATCGGGGTGCCTGCAGGTACGGCAAAGTCCAGGCCTGCATGCGGATTGCGTTCTTCGCCGTTGAAGAACCGACGCACACCAAACTTGCTCGACAGCGGCCCGCTAACCGGCTTGTCGAGGATCAGGTTGCTCGGCAGGTTAGGGCTGAAGCTGCGGTAGGCCTTGATCTGCTCGGCCAGCTCGCGGTCGATGCGCTTGAGGTCGGCCGGGTTCGGGTTGACCTGTCGCTTGTTCTTGAGGGTGATGTGCTGCTCGGGGTATTTCTTGCTGCCGACCGTGAAGGGCAGGCTGCGTGTGCCTTGGCTCAGGGTGGCCGTGCCGGGCTTTTGCGTCAGCGGGATGCCGACGATCGCCAGCCAGGCATCTTGCTCCTTGACCACCAGCACCGGCTTGCCGTCGAAACGAGCATCCGGCGCACTGGCGCCTGGCCCCAGGTTGACCACGGCGACGCCGCCCGGCACTGGCTTGTTCAGCGTGCGGGTGATGTAGCTGGCCTGGGCAACGCTAGTCAGTAGCGCCAGGGAGAGGGCAAGCAGGGGAGCGAACAGGCGCGGCATGTGTCAGTCCAGTAGCGAGAGGGTGACCGGAGTCTGGTGGTTGTCTTCGACTCGCACCTGCAGTTCGCCCTCGTTGAGGCGGGCAGTCAGGCGTTGGCCGTTGCGGGTCTGGGCGGCGCTGCGGATAGCGTGGCCGCGGTCATCGAGCAGGATGCTGTAGCCGCGCGCCAGGGTCGCCAGGGGGCTGACCACCTGCAGGGTCTGCAATTGGGCCTGGAAGCGCTGGCGGCGGTCCTTGAGCACTTCACGCATGGCCCGTGGCAGGCGCTCGGCGAGGCTGTCCAAACGCTGGCTAAGCAGCTTCAGCGCGCGTCCTGGATGCTGGGCGGACAGACGCATGTCGAGCCGCCCCAGGCGCTCGTGGCGCTGCTTCATGGTGAGCATGAAGGCGCGGCGCAGGCGCATGTCCAGGTCGTCCAGGCGCTGGGCCTGCTGGCGTAGGCGTTCGCCTGGGTGGCGCAGGCGCCGGGCCAGGCCTTCGACGCGCAGGCGGTCGTGGCTCAGGCGGTTCTGCATACGCAGCAGCAGGCGGCGTTGCAGGCCATCCAGACGCAATTGCAGGCCGCTGCTGTCCGGGGCCAGCAGCTCGGCGGCGGCCGAGGGCGTCGGGGCGCGCACGTCAGCGACGAAATCGCTGATCGACACGTCGGTCTCATGCCCTACGGCGCTGACGATGGGCGTGACGCAGGCGGCTATGGCGCGCGCTACGGCTTCTTCGTTGAAGCACCAGAGGTCTTCCAGCGAGCCGCCACCGCGGGCCAGGATCAGCGCATCGAACCCCCGGCTGTCAGCCAGGCGCAGGGCGCGGACGATCTGGTTGATCGCCTCGCGGCCCTGCACTGCGGTGGGGATCAGGTTCAGCTCGACCTGCGGTGCGCGGCGGCGGAATACGCTGATGATGTCGCGGATCACCGCGCCGGTCGGCGAGGTAATGATGCCGATGCGCTGCGGATGGGCGGGCAAGGGCTTCTTGCCTTCGGCGCTGAACAAGCCTTCGCCGCCGAGCTTTTCTTTCAGCGCCTCGAAAGCCAAACGCAGCGCGCCATCACCGGCCGGTTCGACGGTGTCGAGAATCAGTTGGTAGTCGCCACGCCCCTCGAACAGCGACACCTTGCCACGCACCCGCACCGCCAGGCCATCGCGCAGTGCCTGGCGCACACGGGCGGCGTTTTGCCGGAACAAGGCGCAGCGCACCTGTGCGCCGCTGTCCTTGAGGGTGAAATAGATGTGGCCGGATGCCGGGCGGGCCAGGTTGGAAATCTCGCCTTCTACCCAGACGTTGCGGAACACATCTTCGAGCAGCACGCGGGCGCGGCCGTTCAGTTGGCTGACGGTGAGGACCTCGCGGTCCAGGCCGAGTCGTTCGAAAGGGTCTTTGATCATGCCGGGCATCATAAAGGACAAGTCGGCCTGATGCACCGTGCTGGCGGGTGAATGGGCTTGAGCGCAGAAGCCTGGGGCTGCAAGGCAGCCCCAAAACCGAGGCGTGAAAAATTCATCCACCCATCGCTTGTAAAAACTTCCCCACCAGATCACCAGGCTGGCGCCGACACGCCAGCGCTACCGTGCTGCTACACGCCTCCTGCAATGGCACAAAGGCTACCGAGGGCGGAGCAAGATCGCGCATGCACTCAGGCAACAACGCCACGCCAAACCCTGCCTGGATCAACTGCAGTTGGGTGGTCTTGCGCGAAACCACCTGCGCCGCCTGCGGAAAGAATCCCGCCTGCATGCACAGTGAGGCCGACAGATAGCTCAATCCGCCCCGCTGGCGATGCGGGATGGAAATGAACCGCTGATCGCGCAATTGCCCAAGTTGCACGCAGCTTGCGTCAGCCAATGGGTGATTGGCCGCGACCGCAAGCAGCAGCGGCTCGCTGAACAAGGGGTGAATCTCAACCCCCTCGTGCTGGCGCAGCACCGGTAACCGCAGCAGGCCGATTTCCAGGCGCCCCTGGGCAATATCCTCCAGCTGCGCTTCAGAGGACTGCTGGGCAATCTCCAGCGAAACGTTTGGATTGTCTTCCAGGTATCCGCCCAGGCGCTGCAGCAATCGACCCGTCAACGGCACCGTACTGGAATGATTGAGCCGCAGGCTGCCGCGCAGCCCTTGGCCAATTTCCTGGGCCAGGCGTTCGGCCTTGTCCAGGTCGGCCAACAGTTGCCGCGCACGGTCGAGAAACACCTGCCCGGCCGCCGTCAGCCGGGGTAGGCGCGCCGTGCGCTCGAACAACGGCGTAGCAAGCTGCTGCTCCAGCTCCTTGATCTGTCGGCTCAATGCCGACTGGGCGATGAATAGCCGTTCGGCGGCAGCGCTAAAGCTGCCGCACTCGGCGATTTCCACGAAGTAGCGCAGCTGGCGAATGGAAGTCATGCTTTTTCGAGATGAGTGAATGGAGAAAGCCATATTAGTCGGCATGGCTCGTGGCTGGCTAACCTTTGCCTGTCCTTTCTGGAAATCTGCACATGCTTGCCCAACTGCCTTTCTCTACCCTCGACTGGCTGCCGATCCTGCTGGGTGTCGGCGTCGCCTACATCGTCTTTGGCATCGCCGGCTTCGGTACGGCGTTGGTCGCCGGGCCGGTGCTGATTCACTTCATGCCGCTGGCGAAGATCATCCCGTTGTTGGTGCTGCTGGATTTCGTCGCTGCGTTCGGCAACTGGCTGCCGGCACGCAAGGCGGTGGCGCGGGATGAACTGCTGCGGCTGTTGCCGTTCATGGCGCTGGGTTGCACCTTGGGCGTGATCTTCTTGTTGCAGCTCAAGTCGGACTTTCTACTGTTATTGATGGGCCTGTTCATCAGTCTCTATGCCGTCTACAGCCTGGCGGTGAAGGTGCGCCCAGCGCGTCTGCGCGGCCTTTGGGCGGCGCCCATGGGCACTGTCGGCGGGCTGTTCGGGGCGCTGTTTGGCAGTGGCGGCTTCCTCTATGCGATCTACCTCAATGCACGGCTTGAGTCCAAGGAGCAGGCGCGGGCGACGCAGAGTGCGTTGATCAGTTGCAGCACGGTGGTACGCCTGTCGTTGTTCCTGATTGCCGGGGTGTATGCCGATAGCCGCTTGTTGTTGCTCGCCGCCTGTTTGTTGCCGGTGATGTTCATCGGGCTGTGGCTCGGGCGGCGGCTAACCCTGAAATTATCGCGCGATGCTTTCGTACGTCTGGTCACCTGGCTGGTGCTGGCCAGCGGCCTGGCGTTGATTGGTCGCTATCTGAGCGGTTGAGCAGGCGGTAGAATTGCAGCATTACCGAACTCCCCAGGCCCGCCTTGTTCATGAACACCCAGAGCATCATCGTTCCCAAACTGTCCACTGTGCCGGTGCATGAAGCCCGCGCCCGAGCGATCCTGCGCTGGCTGGTACGCGAGAAAATCGTCGAAGAGCAACTGAGCACCTGCGGTCGCACCGGCAACCGCATGGGTTATGCCCTGGCCGCAGGCGCCCGGAAGATCGCCTTGCACCCAGAAAAGCTGCCCTTCGATCAGCCGGTCAATGGCCTGGAAGTGATGCTCAAGCGCTGCATCTATACCCCTGCCGAAGGCTTTCTAGAAGAGGCCGGTTGCCCAGAGTGTCGACGGGAAGTCGGCGAGCCGTTGTTCGAGAGCCTGGAGGAATGGATGCCGGCGGTGAGCGATAACTTCACCTGCCCGCTGTGCGGTTTTGAAGATGACATCAATGGCTTCCTGTTCCTCCAGCCATGTGCCTTTTCCAACCTGGGATTCATCTTCAACAACTGGGGCGAGGCCGGATTTACCCCGGCCTTCCTCGACGCCTTCGCCGACTGGCTCGACCAGAAGGTGGCGGTTGTGCAGGTAAAACTGCCATAACCCTGACCGAAGGCCCTTATTTTGCATTGAGCGGCGCGCCATGCATGAGTATAATGGCGCGCTTCCATTTTTCCCGCCCGGGAGCCCCCGCGATGCTGCGTATCAGCCAAGAAGCCCTGACCTTCGACGATATCCTCCTTGTACCTGGTTATTCTGAGGTACTGCCTAATGAAGTCAGTCTCAAGACCCGTTTGACCCGTGGCATCGAACTGAACATTCCGCTGGTCTCCGCTGCCATGGATACCGTCACCGAAGCGCGCCTGGCCATCGCCATGGCCCAGGAAGGCGGTATCGGCATCATCCACAAGAACATGACCATCGAGCAACAGGCCGGCGAAGTACGCAAGGTCAAGAAGTTCGAGGCTGGCGTGGTCAAGGACCCGATCACCATCGACGCCGACGCCACTGTGCGTGACCTGTTCGACCTGACTCGCCTGAACAACATCTCCGGTGTTCCAGTGCTGGAGAACGGCGACCTGGTCGGTATCGTCACTTCCCGTGACGTGCGCTTCGAGACCCGTCTGGACGCCAAGGTGCGTGATGTGATGACGCCTAAAGAGCGTCTGGTCACCGTCCGCGAAGGCGCCGACAAGAACGAAGTGCGCGAGCTGCTGCACAAGCATCGCCTCGAGAAAGTGCTGATCGTCGACGACAAGTTCAGCCTCAAGGGCATGATGACCGTCAAGGACATCGAGAAGGCCAAGGCCTACCCGCTGGCGAGCAAGGACGACCAGGGTCGCCTGCGCGTCGGCGCTGCCGTCGGTACTGGCAAGGACACCGGCGAGCGCGTAGCCGCCCTGGTGGCTGCTGGCGTCGACGTGGTGGTGGTGGATACCGCTCACGGTCACTCCAAAGGTGTGATCGATCGCGTTCGTTGGGTCAAGGAGACCTACCCGCAAGTCCAGGTCATCGGTGGCAACATCGCGACCGGCGCTGCGGCCAAGGCCCTGGCAGAAGCCGGCGCTGACGCGGTCAAGGTCGGTATCGGCCCAGGCTCGATCTGCACCACCCGTATCGTTGCTGGCGTCGGCGTGCCGCAAATCAGCGCCATCGCCAACGTCGCTGCCGCGCTGGAAGGCACGGGTGTGCCACTGATCGCCGACGGCGGTATCCGCTTCTCCGGTGACCTGTCCAAGGCCATCGTCTCTGGCGCCTCGTGCGTGATGATGGGTTCGATGTTCGCCGGTACCGAAGAAGCGCCGGGCGAAGTCGAGCTGTTCCAGGGCCGCTCGTACAAGGCTTACCGTGGCATGGGTTCGCTGGGTGCCATGGCGCAGGCGCAGGGCTCCTCGGACCGTTACTTCCAGGACTCCTCGGCCGGTGCCGAGAAGCTGGTGCCGGAAGGCATCGAAGGCCGTGTGCCGTACAAGGGCGCGCTGGCTGCGATCATCCACCAGCTGATGGGCGGCCTGCGTTCGTCCATGGGCTACACCGGCAGCGCGACCATCGAAGAGATGCGCACCAAGCCTGAGTTCGTACGCATCACCGGAGCCGGCATGGCCGAGTCTCACGTGCATGACGTGCAGATCACCAAGGAAGCGCCCAACTACCGCGTAGGTTGAGGCTTCCAGCATCACTAGCAAGCGGGGCTGTTACGACAGCCCCGTGTCGTTTCCGATTTCCACTGACGAGATTGAGTCATGGCCCTCGACATTCACGCTCACCGCATCCTGATCCTCGATTTCGGTTCCCAGTACACCCAGCTGATCGCCCGCCGCGTGCGCGAGATCGGTGTCTACTGCGAACTGCACCCGTTCGACATGGACGATGAAGCGATCCGCGCATTCAACCCGCGCGGCATCATCCTCGCTGGCGGCCCAGAGTCGGTCCACGAAGCCAACAGCCCACGTGCCCCGCAAGCGGTCTTCGACCTCAACGTACCAGTGCTGGGCATCTGCTACGGCATGCAAACCATGGCCGAGCAAATGGGCGGCAAGGTCGAAGGTTCCGAGCTGCGCGAATTCGGCTATGCCCGGGTTGACGTAGTCGGCAAGAGCCGCCTGCTCGACGGCATCGAAGACCACATCGACGATGATGGCGTATTCGGCCTGGACGTGTGGATGAGCCACGGTGACAAAGTCACCAAGATGCCAGAGAACTTCCACGTCCTGGCCAGCACGCCAAGCTGCCCCATCGCCGGCATGTTCGACGATGCGCGTGGCTACTACGGCGTGCAGTTCCACCCCGAAGTGACCCACACCAAGCAGGGCGGGCGCATCCTGTCGCGCTTCATCCTCGACATCTGCGGCTGTGAAGCGCTGTGGACGGCCTCGAACATCGTTGAAGACGCCATTGCCCAGGTGCGTGAGCAGGTAGGTTCGGCCAACGTCTTGCTCGGCCTGTCCGGCGGCGTCGACTCCTCGGTGGTTGCCGCGCTGCTGCACCGCGCCATTGGCGACCAACTGACCTGCGTATTCGTCGACAATGGCCTGCTGCGCCTGCACGAAGGCGAGCAGGTGATGGCCATGTTCGCCGAGAACATGGGCGTCAAGGTAATCCGCGCCAACGCTGAAGCGCAGTTCCTGGGTAACCTGGCTGGCGAGGCGGACCCAGAGAAGAAGCGTAAGATCATTGGTCGCACCTTCATCGACGTCTTCGATGCCGAAGCCAGCAAGCTGGAGAACATCCAGTTCCTCGCCCAGGGCACCATCTACCCGGACGTGATCGAGTCGGCAGGCGCCAAGAGCGGCAAGGCCCACGTGATCAAGTCGCACCACAACGTCGGTGGCCTGCCGGAGGAGATGAACCTCAAGCTGGTCGAGCCGCTGCGCGAACTGTTCAAGGACGAAGTACGCAAGATCGGCCTGGAGCTGGGCCTGCCGTACGACATGGTCTACCGCCACCCGTTCCCAGGCCCAGGCCTGGGCGTGCGTATCCTCGGTGAAGTGAAGAAAGAGTACGCCGACATCCTGCGTCGCGCCGACCACATCTTCATCGAAGAGCTGCGCAAGGCTGACTGGTACCACAAGACCAGCCAGGCCTTCGTGGTGTTCCAGCCGGTCAAGTCGGTGGGTGTGGTGGGTGATGGCCGTCGCTACGCCTGGGTAGTTGCCCTGCGTGCGGTCGAGACCGTGGACTTCATGACTGCTCGTTGGGCGCACCTGCCGTACGAGCTGCTGGAGACCGTCAGCGGCCGCATCATCAACGAGATCGAAGGCATCTCGCGCGTCACCTATGACGTATCGAGCAAGCCGCCTGCCACCATCGAGTGGGAGTGAGTTGAGCCACAAGGGCGCCGCAAGGCGCCCTTGTTGTTTGTGCTGATCTGTTCTGTGTTTCGTCCCTGTGCTTTATCCATGGCGGCGATTGACCTGCCGCGACAACACTTCACTTAATCTTTCTCACTTGCAGGTGTATCGTATTCGCCCTTCATCGCCGGCCACTGCTGGCAGACTGATTGCGCATAAGAGGTACCTGCACCGATGTCCTTTACCCGTCGACAAATGCTCAAGGGCCTGACCGGCCTGGTCGTGGTTGGCCTGGGCGCTGGAGGCGCAGCGCGCTATTGGCTGGGCAAGGTCGAGGACGAGAATGCCGGACACGACTACGAACTGATCGCCGCGCCGCTCGAGGTCGAGCTGGTACCTGGCTTCAAGAGTGAGGCCTGGGCGTTCGGTCCGTCGGTGCCGGGTACCGAATTGCGGGTACGCCAGGGCACCTGGCTGCGGGTGCGGTTCATCAACCACCTGCCGGTGGAAACCACCATTCACTGGCATGGCATCCGCCTGCCGCTGGAAATGGACGGTGTGCCCTATGTGTCGCAACTGCCGGTCAAACCGGGCGAGTTCTTCGACTACAAGTTCCGCGTGCCGGATGCTGGCAGCTATTGGTATCACCCGCACGTCGCCAGCTCCGAAGAGCTTGGGCGCGGCCTGGTCGGGCCGTTGATCGTCGAGGAGCGCGAGCCTACCGGATTTGTTCACGAGCGGACCTTGAGCCTGAAGACCTGGCACGTTGACGAGCAGGGCGGCTGGATGCCCTTCAGCGTACCGCGTGAGGCGGCGCGCAACGGCACAGCGGGGCGGCTGATCACCATCAATGGCCAGGCCGGGTCAGTCACTGAGCTGCCCGCCGGCCAAGTGGTTCGGGTCCGCCTGCTGAACCTGGATAACACCTGGACCTACCGGATCAACCTGCGCGGCAACTGCGAGGCGATGATCTATGCGCTGGACGGCAACCCGATCACCCCGCGGCCGCTGAAGAAAGACTATTGGCTGGGTCCGGGCATGCGCATCTGCCTGGCCATCCGTATTCCTCAGGCGGGTGAAGAAATCTCCTTGCGTGATGGTTTCGTACGCCTGGGCACCCTGCGTTCAGTGGCGAGTGCCGAGGCGCCGGGTGAATGGCCGCCCGCCCTGCCGGCCAACCCGATTGCCGAGCCGGATCTGGAAAGTGCCGAGAAGCTCAACTTCAATTTCGAGTGGGCTGGCAAGGTGTCGGTCGGCACCGAGAACGGCAAGCCGCCGAGCCTGTGGCAGATCAACGGCCAGGCCTGGGACATTACCGACAAGACCTGCGCCGAGCGGCCAATAGCCACGCTGCAGAAGGGCAAGAGCTACATCTTCGAACTTAAGAACATGACCCAGTACCAGCACCCGATTCACCTACATGGCATGAGTTTCAAGGTGATCGGCTCCAATCGTCACAAGATCACCGAGCCGTGGTTCACCGATACTTACCTGCTGGGCAAGAACGAACGCGCGCAGATCGCATTGGTGGCCGATAACCCGGGCACCTGGATGTTCCACTGCCACGTCATCGACCACATGGAAACCGGCCTGATGGCCGCGATTGCGGTGGTCTGATGCGCCCGCAGATCATCGATCGCAGCCGTGATCAGGAATTCATGCGTCTGGCGCTACAACTGGCTGCCGAGGGCGCGGCGTTGGGTGAGGTGCCGGTGGGCGCAGTGCTGGTGCAGCACGGCCAGGTCATCGGCAGCGGATTCAATCGGCCGATCATCGATAGCGATCCCAGTGCCCATGCCGAGATGGTCGCGATTCGCGCGGCGGCCACGGCGGCCAGCAACTATCGACTGCCTGGCAGCACCCTGTACGTGACCCTGGAGCCGTGCAGCATGTGCGCGGGCTTGATCGTCCATTCGCGGGTGATGCGGGTGGTGTATGGCGCGCTGGAGCCCAAGGCGGGGATCGTGCAGAGCCAGGGGCAGTTCTTTACCCAGGGCTTTCTCAATCATCGAGTGATGTTCGAGGGTGGGGTGCTGGCCGAGGAGTGCGGGCAGATCTTGAGCGAGTTCTTCAAGGCGCGCCGGGCGAAGGTGTAAGACGCTGCAGTGATCGAGGTTGTGCCGGCCCTATCGCCGGGCAGCAGCCACACAACCCCTGCGCCTCACATCGGCGGCGACTGTTCCGCCGGCTTGTCCTTGTTGACCCCAGGCACATGCAAGCTGCCCTCGGCTACCTGGCCTTCAAGCTGCGGCTGGGTCACCCAGGTCAGGATGTCGTAGTAACGGCGAATGTTGGCCACGAAGTGCACCGGCTCGCCGCCGCGGGCATAGCCGTATTTAGTCTTGCTGTACCACTGTTTCTGCGACAGGCGCGGCAGCATCTTCTTCACGTCCAGCCACTTGTTCGGGTTGAGCTTTTCGCGCTTGGCCAGGGTGCGCGCATCTTCCAGGTGGCCGCTGCCGACGTTGTAGGCGGCCAGGGCGAACCAGGTGCGGTCCGGCTCCTTGATGCTGTCGTCGAGCTGTTCCTTGACCAGCATGAAGTACTTGGCGCCACCGGTAATGCTCTGCTTGGGGTCCAGGCGGTTGGACACGCCCATGGCCTGGGCGGTGCGTTGGGTCAGCATCATCAGGCCGCGTACGCCAGTCTTGGAGGTGACCTCCGGCTGCCACATCGACTCCTGGTAGCCAATCGCCGCGAGCAGGCGCCAGTCGACCTCTTCGACCTTGGCCGAGGCCTTGAAGTGTTTCTCGTACTTGGGCAGGCGTTGCTGCAAATGCTGGGCGAAGGTATAGGCGCCGACATAGCCGAGAACGTCGACATGGCCGTAATAGCGATCTTTCAGGCGTTGCAGGGTGCCGTTCTTCTCGGCCTTGTCGAGAAACTCGTTGACCTCGTTGAGCAGGCTGTTGTCTTCACCGGCAACCACTGCCCAGCGCTGATCGCGGCTGTCGCCCAGGTCGAAGGCCACGCGCACGTTGGGGAAATAGACCTGGTTCATCGCCAGCTCGTTGGAATCCACCAGGGTCAGGTCGATCTGACCCTCATCGACCATACGCAGCAGGTCGACCACCTCGACCGCATCGGACTCTTCATATTCAAGGGTAGGGAACTGCTTTTTCAGCGCCGCCAGCTGTTCGGCATGGCTGCTGCCCTTGAGCACCATGATCTTTTTGCCGACCAACCCCTTGGCTTGGGTCGGACGCGAGCGGCCATTGCGGTAGATGACCTGTGGGGTGACTTCCAGGTAGGGGTGGGAGAACTTCGCCTGGGTGTTGCGTTTTTCGCTGCTGACCAGGCCAGCGGCAGCCAGCACTGGGCCTGAGGGTTTGCCCAGTTGATCGAACAACTGGTCGAGATTGTCGGCAGTCTCGATCTCAAGCTTGACCCCCAGGTCATCGGCAAAGCGCTTGACCAGTTCGTATTCGAAGCCGGTTTCGCCGTTGCGGTCCTGGAAGTAGGTGGCCGGGCTGTTGCGGGTTATCACGCGCAGCACGCCGTCCTCCTTGACGCGTTCGAGGGTGCTGGGTTTTTCAACACAGGCACCGAGCATCAGGAAGAGTCCGGTTGCGAAGAGCCATTTGGCGCAACGCTGGCGCAAAGCAGTGTGGGCGAACATAGGTTGCAGTATACGCAAAGGGCAGCCCGCGCCATATCTCGACAATAGCTGGCTTGTCTGCTAGCGGTTTCAGCCTTATCTCGGCTCGCGGACCCCATGGGGGCGGCTTTACCCGCGAAGGCGGCGGCCAATGCATTGACCCATTCTCAGCCAAACCCGCTCCCACAGGGGCCGCGTGCACGTTCAATCAAGAGGTGGTTTTTCTGACCCTGAAGTCCGGTTCGGCCGCCCGGCAGCATTGGCTTAGAGCGGGTGCCGAAACGCGTGAAATTACGCTAGAATGCACGGCCTCTAAGCACACCCCTTCCTGAGGCTGTCCCGACGATGTTGATCCTGCGCGGCGCTCCTGCCCTTTCTGCCTTTCGCCACGGTAAGCTACTCGAGCAACTGAGCCAGAAAGTCCCCGCTGTTACCGGCTTGTATGCCGAATTCGCCCACTTCGCCGAAGTCGACGGTGAGTTGACCGCTGACCAGCAGCAGGTGCTGGCCCGTCTACTCAAGTACGGTCCGAGCGTCCCGGTGCAGGAGCCAAGTGGCCGCCTGTTCCTGGTGGTACCGCGTCTGGGCACGATTTCGCCATGGGCTTCCAAGGCCAGCGACATCGCCCACAACTGCGGCCTGCAGAACATCCAGCGCCTGGAGCGTGGGATCGCCTACTACGTGGCAGGCAACCTGTCTGACGCCGATGCCGCAGTGGTCGCCGCCGAGCTGCACGACCGCATGACCCAGCGCGTGCTGGGCCGTCTGGAAGAGGCGGGCGATCTGTTCAGCCACGCCCAGCCCAAGCCGATGACCTCGGTAGACATCCTCGCCGGCGGGCGTGACGCCCTGGCGCAAGCCAACCTCGACCTGGGCCTGGCCCTGGCCGAAGACGAGATCGACTACCTGGTCGCTGCCTTCCAGGGGCTCAAGCGCAACCCGAACGACATCGAGCTGATGATGTTCGCCCAGGCCAACTCCGAGCACTGCCGGCACAAGATCTTCAACGCCAGCTGGGACATCGACGGCCAGGCGCAGGACAAGAGCCTGTTCGGCATGATCAAGAACACCTACCAGATGCACAGCGAAGGCGTGTTGTCCGCATACAAGGACAACGCCTCGGTGATCGTCGGTTCCGTGGCCGGTCGCTTCTACCCGAATCCTGAGACCCGCCAGTACGGCGCGGTGCAGGAGCCGGTGCACATCCTGATGAAGGTCGAGACGCACAACCACCCGACCGCCATCTCGCCGTTCTCCGGCGCTTCCACCGGTTCCGGTGGCGAAATTCGTGACGAAGGCGCGACCGGTCGCGGTGCCAAGCCCAAGGCTGGCCTGACCGGTTTCACCGTGTCCAACCTGCGCATCCCAGGCTTCGAACAGCCTTGGGAGAAGGCTTACGGCAAGCCAGAACGCATCGTCAACGCCCTCGATATCATGGTCGAAGGCCCGCTGGGCGGCGCTGCCTTCAACAACGAGTTCGGCCGTCCGGCGCTGACCGGTTACTTCCGGACCTTCGAGCAGTCGATCAACACCCCGCACGGCGAAGAAGTCCGCGGCTACCACAAGCCGATCATGCTTGCCGGCGGCCTGGGCAACATCCGTGAAGACCACGTGCAGAAAGGCGAGATCACCGTCGGTGCCAAGCTGATCGTGCTCGGCGGCCCGGCCATGCTGATCGGCCTGGGCGGCGGCGCGGCGTCGTCGGTCGCTACCGGCGCCAGTTCGGCTGACCTGGATTTTGCCTCGGTACAGCGCGAGAACCCGGAAATGGAACGCCGCTGCCAAGAGGTCATCGACCGCTGCTGGCAGCTGGGTCAGCACAACCCGATCGCCTTCATCCATGACGTCGGCGCCGGTGGTATTTCCAACGCCTTCCCTGAGCTGGTCAACGACGGTGGTCGTGGTGGCCGCTTCGAGCTGCGCAACGTGCCCAACGACGAGCCGGGCATGGCCCCGCACGAAATCTGGAGCAACGAATCGCAAGAGCGTTATGTGCTGGCCGTCAGCGCTGGCGACTTCGAGCGCTTCAAGGCGATCTGTGAGCGTGAGCGTTGCCCGTTCGCTGTCGTCGGCGAGGCGACCGAAGAGCCGCACCTGACCGTGACCGACAGCCACTTCGGCAACACCCCGGTAGATATGCCGCTCGATGTGCTGCTGGGCAAGCCGCCACGCATGCACCGCTCGGTCACCCGCGAAGCGGAGCTGGGCGATGATTTCGACCCAAGCGCGCTGGAACTGAAAGATTCGGTCGAGCGCGTCCTGCGTCACCCGGCAGTCGCCAGCAAGAGCTTCCTGATCACCATCGGCGACCGCACCATCACCGGCCTGGTTGCCCGTGACCAGATGGTTGGCCCGTGGCAGGTGCCGGTGGCCGACTGCGCCGTCACCGCCACCAGCTTCGACGTCTACACCGGTGAAGCCATGGCCATGGGCGAGCGTACTCCGCTGGCGCTGCTCGACGCCCCGGCGTCGGGCCGTATGGCGATCGGCGAGACCCTGACCAACCTGGCCGCCTCGCGCATCGAAAAGCTGTCCGACATCAAACTGTCGGCCAACTGGATGTCTGCCGCCGGTCACCCCGGTGAAGACGCCCGCCTGTACGACACCGTCAAGGCTGTCGGCATGGAGCTGTGCCCGGAGCTGGGCCTGACCATTCCGGTCGGCAAGGACTCCATGTCGATGAAGACCAAGTGGAGCGAAGAGGGCGCCGAGAAGAGTGTTACCTCGCCAATGTCGCTGATCGTCAGCGGCTTCGCGCCAGTGGTCGACATCCGCAAGACCCTGACCCCGCAACTGCGCATGGACAAGGGCGAGACCGACCTGATCCTGATCGACCTGGGTCGCGGCAAAAACCGCATGGGCGCTTCGATTCTCGCCCAGACCCACGGCAAGCTCGGCGCCCAGGCACCGGACGTGGACGACGCCGAAGACCTCAAGGCGTTCTTCGCCGTGATCCAGGGCCTGAACGCCGACGGCCACCTGCTGGCTTACCACGACCGCTCCGACGGTGGCCTGCTGACCACCGTGCTGGAAATGGCCTTCGCTGGCCACTGCGGTCTGGACCTGGAGCTGGACACCCTGACCAGCAAGCGCGAGAAAGTCGCGGCCATCCTCTTCAACGAAGAGCTGGGTGCGGTGATCCAGGTACGTCAGGACGCCACCCCAGACGTACTGGCTCAATTCAGCGCGGCTGGCCTGGGTGAAGACTGCGTCGCGGTGATCGGCCAGCCGATCAACAACGGCGAAGTGCTGATCAAGCTGGCCGGGGAAGAGCTGTTCAAGGGCGACCGTCGCCTGCTGCAACGCCAGTGGGCAGAAACCAGCTACCAGATCCAGCGCCTGCGCGACAACGCTGACTGCGCCGACCAGGAATTCGACGTCCTGCTCGAAGAAGACAATCCAGGTCTGAGCGTCAAGCTCGGCTTCGATGTCAACCAGGACATCGCTGCGCCTTACATCAAGAAGGGCGTGCGCCCGCAAGTGGCGATCCTGCGTGAGCAGGGCGTCAACGGCCAGGTGGAAATGGCGGCGGCGTTCGACCGCGCGGGCTTCAATGCCATCGACGTGCACATGAGCGACATCCTCGCCGGTCGGGTCGACCTCGACACCTTCAAAGGCCTGGTGGCCTGCGGTGGCTTCTCCTACGGCGACGTGCTCGGTGCCGGTGAAGGCTGGGCCAAGTCGGCGCTGTTCAACAGCCGCGCCCGCGATGCCTTCCAAGCGTTCTTCGAGCGTACCGACAGCTTCACCCTGGGCGTGTGCAACGGTTGCCAGATGATGTCCAACCTGCACGAGCTGATCCCGGGCACCGAGTACTGGCCGCACTTCGTGCGCAACCGCTCGGAGCAGTTCGAGGCGCGAGTGGCCATGGTCGAGGTGCAGAAGTCCAACTCGATCTTCCTCCAGGGTATGGCCGGTTCGCACATGCCGATCGCCATTGCCCACGGTGAAGGCCATGCCGAGTTCGCCAGCCAGGAAGCACTGCTTGAAGCTGACCTGTCCGGTTGCGTGGCGCTGCGCTTCGTCGACAACCACGGCAAGGTCACCGAGAGCTACCCGGCCAACCCCAATGGCTCGCCACGGGGTATCACCGGTCTCACCAGCCGCGACGGCCGCGTGACCATCATGATGCCTCACCCGGAGCGTGTGTTCCGTGCTGTGCAGAACTCCTGGCGCCCGGACGAGTGGCAGGAAGATGCCGCCTGGATGCGCATGTTCCGCAATGCGCGGGTGTGGGTGAACTAAGGTGTACAAGCTCGTCTTCTTCGTCCCGGCGAGCCATGTCGAAGTGGTCAAGGCCGCTGTGTTCGCCGCGGGTGGTGGACGCATCGGCGCCTATGACCACTGCGCTTGGCAGACCCTCGGCCAAGGCCAGTTTCGCCCGTTGGACGGCAGCCAGCCGTACCTCGGGCAAACCGGGCAGGTCGAAGTGGTGGAGGAGTGGAAGGTCGAGCTGGTAGTGGCGGATGAGCTGATTGCTCAGGTCGTCGCTGCCCTCAAAACGAGTCATCCGTATGAGACGCCAGCCTATGAGGTCTGGCGTCTGGTGGATATCTGACAGAGGTACTGATCAACTCAGTGATGCAATGGGGAGCGAACGCTCACCTATTGCGTCACTGATTGCTCAATTCAAAGCGGTCATAAGCCAAAGCCCGAGCCGCTCAGATTCTCTCCCACGCCGATCAGATCCAGAGGTTCGCGTATCTCCAGTTCCTCCAAGCGTTTCCGAGCGGCTGCTTGGTATTCCTCATAGCGCTTGATATGACGACTGAGTTCGGTGCCTTCCTCGATTTTTTCCGGGTTTCTGTCGGCCCAGTGTTCCACGATTGGGTCCTGCCAGTTGAGATCCTTCGGATGCCGTAGATAGCTGCTCGCCACTTCGACGGGGTCTTGCTCACCGTCCCCCTCCCAGTATTTGTGCATCGACTTACCCACCTCAAAGACGGCATGCCGAGCCAGCAATTGTGCTATCACATGGAAGGGGTGGGTGCCGTGATCTTTAGCCAGCTGTGAGTGGGTAGCACTTACATGCGAATGAGTATTGGGGTCGTCGCCCCAGTACGTTTGCAGGTCGTCGATTTGATCACCTGCCCACTCCACTACCGTTTGCATAAGGCCGTTGGTGTGATTTCGCAGAATTCGAAGAGGGGTGCCGGCTAGCCAGTCCAGATACTCGACCGTCTGGAATGTCGAGCTTTTAGCTAGCTCATCTCGCACTTCGAGTGCTTTTACGAGTACCTCTCTAGCCTCGGGTTCTTCTTTGAGAAGAATCAGCAACGCTTGTTCGCCATCACTTCGTTCTCCGGGAACAGTGGGTTTGAATACATGACCGGGTACTGGAAACAGCATTTTGGCCAAGGGCTCGGCGACGCTGGCGATGATGTCCGAACCGCTGAACAGACCGGTCACGACCGGCCAGCGATGTTTGCATGGTTTCTCGGTGGTCCAGGCCAATACATCGGTGTAGCCGACCTTGCGCAGGCTGAGCTCTACGAAGTTGGAGTGAGCAAAGAAATCTTCAAGCACATGCAAGGCTTCACCAAAGTAGCGCATGCCTGTGGGGGTCTTGCCTGCTCGCATAGCCGCGCGCAGTTTTCTGCGCATGTAGCGTTCGGCTTCCTTTATATGCAATGTCATGGAGCGTGCGTAATGGACGGTGGTCAGCCTGTCACCGGGCCGTACCAAGGGTTCAAAGTCCTCATCGATCGTCTGTGGATCGATTGCGTCTTCGTTCAAGTTGGTGGGGTTGTCGATATGTTCTGATGGGCGGTAGACGCCGAGTATCTCTGGGGTAACAGTGTAGGCAGCGCGGCCCTCGTCGGTCATCTGCAGAAGGTTGAATTCTTTTAGTGCTAACAGATCGACAAACTGAGTAAGCACTTCTCTGGAGATTTTCTTCGGAAAGTTCCTTGGCGCGTACGGCGGGCGAACAGTTTTGGGGTCGATTAGCTGTGAGTGGTCGCGCAGCCAGTTGCCGAAATAGATTTGTTTGACTTCAACGGCATTGAAACCCGAAAGGTTCAGTACGTGAGCGATGGACTCGTGGCCATGACTCTCCGCAGAATCGCCAAGGCCTGCTCCAAACCGAGGCATTGGTTTTAGTTGCTGGGGGGCATTATCAGTAAGCTTTTTCACAAGACGTCCTCAACCGATGTTTGGGACGCCCAGATTGGTTGCTCAGGTGCGGTAGATAAATATGGAAATAACGACCCTGCAACGAAGTCAGATTCTGCTTACAGTGTTGGTATGATTTTCATCATTATGTGGAGCATTTGAAGCAAGCTAATTCTAGCCGGTAAGCCCCATCCTGTCAGGGATTACCGGCTTGCCCAGTGCTTTCAACCATCACTACGAGGCCTATGCACCAGTGCGCACGCCACAAGCCCCAGCTCGAACAACACCCACATCGGCACTGCCAGCATCGTCTGAGAAAACACATCAGGCGGTGTCAGAATCATCCCCACCACGAAGCAGCCGACGATCACATAGGGCCGACTACGGCGCAGCGTGGCGACATCGGTCAGCCCCGCCCAGACCACGATGAACGTCGCCACCGGTATCTCGAACGCCAGGCCGAAGGCGAGGAACAGCGCCATGATGAAGTCCAGATACAGGCCGATATCGGTCATCATCGCCACCCCATCGGGGGTAACGCTGGCGAAGAAGCCGAACATCATCGGAAACACCAGGAAGAACGCAAAGGCCATCCCGCCATAGAACAGCACGATGCTCGATACCAGCAGCGGCAGGGCAATGCGCCGTTCGCGGCGGTACAGCCCCGGGGCAATGAACCCCCAGGCCTGGTGCAACAACAACGGCATGGCCAGGAACAGCGCGCACATCGCGGTCAACTTGAACGGGGTCAAGAACGGCGAGGTGACGCTGGTGGCGATCATACTGGTGCCTTCCGGCAGATAACGGCGCAACGGTTCGGAGATCAGCGTGTAGAGGGTTTGGGCGAACGGGAACAACGCGCCGAACAGCAGCGCGATCACCAACAACGAGCGCATCAGGCGCTTGCGCAGATCCCTCAGGTGTTCGGTCAACGGCATGCGCCCTTGCTGTTGCATGGCAATGCTCATGAGACGTTCTCCTTGGCAGGTACTGGCGCTGCGGCGTCATTGGCCGGTTCTCCCTCCAGGCGGATGCCCTGGCGAATCTCCTGTTCCAGCCGCTGCAGCGGTGCGGCGTCCAGCGCCGGCAGGTCGATTTCCCGCTCCACCTGGGTGCGCAGCGCATGCATCGCCCGTCGTGCTTGGCCTAACCCACGGCCAACGGCGCGCGCCGCCACCGGCAGGCGCTCGGGGCCGAGCACCAGCAGGGCGACGACCCCGACCAGAATCATTTCGGTAAAGCCGATCTCGAACATCAGGCCTGACGATCCGCTTGCGTTTGCTGCATGGTCTGGCCGTTCAGCGGTGTTTGTTGTTGCACCTGCGGGTTGCTTGGGCTGGCTTCACTGTCACCGCCCATGGACTTGCGAAAACCCTGGATCGCCTCGCCAACATCGCTGCCCAGGCCTTTCAGACGCTTGGTGCCAAACAGCAGGAAGACAATCAACAGCACGATCACCAATTGCCAGATTCCGATACCACCCATGTCAGACCACTCCTGTAAGGTCATAAAAAGAGCAGCAATCCTGCCTTGCCTAGATGACGCGATGATTACTGTCAGGTATTGCCATCTGCCTGAAACAAGCGCGGTGTTTACTGGCCTCTTTGCCGGTTGGAAAAAGGAGGGCGAGGATGGGTGGCAAACACCAGCAAGGTGCTGCGTTGTTGATGGTGATGGTCGCGCTGGCGATGATCGCTGCGGGTCTGACCTGGCTGGTGGAAAGCGGACGTCGGCAGGTGGATGAAGTGCGCCTGTTACAGCAGCGGGTGCAAGCGCGGGCCATGGAGCAGGCCGGGCTGGCCTATGCCGAACAGGCGCTGCGCGATCCTGCCTGGCGGGCCAGCCCGTTGTTCTGGCAAGCCTTGCGCGGTCAGCCGCTGGACTATGACTTTGGCGCAGGCAAGGCGCAGCTGCGCGTGCGTGATCAGCACACCTGCTTCAACGTCAATGCGCTGTTGGGCGAGGACGGCGAGCGGGCTGAGCGTCAGTTGCGTCTGCTGCTGGGCGATGACATGGCCGCCGAGCGCCTGGTGCACGCGCTGGCTGACTGGATCGATGCTGACAGTGACGCACGCCTGCAAGGTGCGGAGAGTGCCCAGTATCTACGTCAGCAACCCGCGCGCCTGGCGGCTAACCAGCCGATGGTCGACAGCAGCGAGCTGAATCTATTGCTGGCCCCCGACGCGCAGCGCCAGGGCCGTTACGCGATGCTCTGTGCACTGGCGCAGACCAGCGGCTGGCGGCTCAATGCCAACGCACTTGGCCTGGAACACCTGCCCCTGCTTGAGGCGTTGTATGAGGGGCGTTATTCGCGCTCGTTGCTGAGCCGCATCGTCACGGGGCGTCCAGCGGCGGGGTATGTGGATGCGGCGGCGTTGCGCCAGGCGTTGGGGGCAGTGGATGACGAAACGTTCGAGCGCTTGAGCGAGGGGTTGCTGCTCAACAGTGGGCATTACCTGTTGCAGCTGTCGTTCGAGGAGGAGGGGCTGAAGTTGCGCAGTCAGTTTCAGGTGGAGGCGTTGGGGGTGGTGCAGTGGCACGCACGAGTACCGGCGCAGCAGGTGCGAGTGCGCAGCCGTGAGCCTTTGCCGTGGTGATAGCAAGTAGTCGAGGGCCGCAGAGCGGCCCCCGAAAATCCATCAGGCGGTGCCGATCTCGCCGCCATCATTACGCTGAATCACCACCGTCGAAGCCCGTGGTCGCACGGTAGTTCCGGCCGGCGCGGCGTCGGTCGCCACATCGTTGAACGGCCAGTTCTCCGGGTGCTGGATGTTGACGAACATCGACTTGTTGTCCGGGGCAAAGGCTATCCCGGTGACCTCGCAGCCGTTGGGGCCGACGAAGAAGCGCCGCAGGTCCACCTGGTTCTGCGCGTTGACCGGAATCTGCTTGCCGGCAGCATCCACCAGATCGGTCGGAATCACCGCCAGCAGTTGGTCGTTGGTGTAGCTGGTCAAGGTCGACTCACCGTTGTCGGTCTCGAACCACAACACCCCACGGCTATCGAAGCTCATGCCGTCGGGGCTAGCGAACTGGTTCAGTTCGGTCAGGCCTGAGCGGTTGATGTCGGCGGTGCCGGCGGCGTTGGCGCCGAATACGAAGATGTCCCAGTTGAAGCTGGCGTGATCATCGCTGTCGTGCCAGCGAATGATGTGGCCATGGCGGTTCGGCCCACGTGGGTTGGCCGCATCGACTTTTTCCGGGGTACGCGAGCTGTTGTTGGTCAGGGTCAGGTAGACGTCGCCGTTGAGTGGGTTGACGGCAGTCCACTCGGGGCGGTCCATCGGCGTGGCACCGACGGCATCGGCGGCGCCACGGGTGTGCAAGATGATCCCCGGCAAGTCACCGTACAACGCACCGAGGGTGCTGCCAGCGGTGGTAGCGGTGGCGACGTCGAGCAGCAGCCAGTTACCGCTGCCGTCGGCATTGAAGCGGGCGACATACAGCTTGCCTTGGTCCATGTACTTGGCGCCGGTGGCCAGGCGGTCGGCTGGAGTGGCGTCTGCTGGGTCCCACACGGCATCGGAGACGAACTTGTACAGGTACTCGTTGTTGGAGTCGTCACCGGTGTACCAGACCAGCGGCTTGCCCGCCACCGGCAGGCCCGGGCAGCAGCCCTCGTGGCGGAAGCGACCCAGGGCGGTGCGTTTGACCGCCAGGGTGCTGGCGTTGTACGGATCGATCTCGACGATGTAGCCGTAGGTGCTGGCTTCGTTGCGGAAGTCGTCGGTGGCGCTGGCGCCGGTCGGGGTAACGTCGAAGCGGGCGAACTCGTCGTCCACCTCGCTTGGGTCACCTGCGCAGGTTTCCCACTTGTACTGGCCGCTGGAAGTACCCACGCCGATACGCGACTGGTCGGCTGGACGGGTGCCTTTGTTGACGAAGATGCCCGGCCAGTTCTCCTCGCAAGTCAGGTAGGTGCCCCACGGCGTGTAGCCAT
Organism: Pseudomonas sp. Je.1.5.c; assembly: GCF_051129895.1. NCBI lineage: Bacteria > Pseudomonadati > Pseudomonadota > Gammaproteobacteria > Pseudomonadales > Pseudomonadaceae > Pseudomonas > Pseudomonas sp. Je.1.5.c. Next base: position 41,965 of record NZ_JBCPSP010000018.1, on the reverse strand, counting down.
TGCCGCAGTTGTTGTTGGTGCCGCGGCACTGGGTGCCGGCCGGGGAGAACTTGGTCTTGACGTGGTCGGTGCCGCGCAGGGGGCCGGCGATGTCCATCAGCGAAACGGTGGTGAAGCGGCGATTGAGCGGGTCGTTGTCGACCACCTGCCAGCGGCCGTTGACCTTGCTCAGGCGAACCACGCCAGCGCCGTGGGCGTTGATTTCCTTGCGCGCTTCTTCGACCGGGCGCTTGCCGCTGCCATCGGTGGTGGGCCCTGCCGGATGCAAGGCTTGGGCGTCGATGTACTCGAAGTTGATCGCCAGCAAGCCGTCATCGGAGCTGCCGTTGATAGGGAAGAAGTGCATGCCGTCGTGGTGCATGCCCATGGCGTTGGCCTGGTCGGTCGAGCTGTTGCTGCCGTCGGATTTCCACGGGTTGCCATTGCTGTTCAGCGGCGTGCCCCATGGCGCCAGGACATAGGCGCTGTAGCCGGCGGCGACCACGCAGGCGTCGGTACGCGAGCCTGCGATGGAGTTGAAGCCTAGCTTGAGTTTCGGCGTTTCCGGGGTGGTTGGAGCCGAATCGTCGTCATCCGAACCGCCACCGCCGTCGAAGCAGCCGGTCAGGCCGGTCCCGGCGATCATCGCGATCGCGGCGCCAAGGCTGCCGCGCATCACGGTGCGACGGCTCAGGTAGGCGTCCATGACGCTGGCCATTGGCAGGTTGCCGCTTAGATTGCGGTCTAGGTTGTCGCCGGTGTCTCGACTCATCAGGGTGTCCTTATAGTGGCTGAGTTGAAAGAAACCGCGACTTTAGTGCGCAAGTGTGATGATTCCTTGGCAGAAATATTAAGGTCCGCTTAAAACTAGCAGTTCTTAGCAACCTGTCTTGAAAGAACATTCCGCGATTGCTGTCGGATATCTGCCATTAAACTGTCATGTGAGCGCCGCAATATCCGGGTCCCTAAGTGAACTCGGAAAGGATGCGGGCCTGATGGCTAGTAGTGTGGGCAGACGCGAAGTAATCAGCTGGATGGGTGTCGGTGCGCTGGCACCGCTGCTCGGCGCCTGCTCTGCGCTCCCTGGCCAGCGTGCTGGCAGTGCGGCGGTCGATCTACTCTACGTCGCCGACACTCTCGATGCCCGCCAGCCTGGTATGCCCGTGGTACCTGCCACCCGACTTGGGCCGGTGAGCCATCTGGGGCGGGCGCCGTGGATGACTGGCAGCAGTGCCACCGCCGCCTACCCTGAGCTTGCGCCCTTGCTCGATGCCAGTCAGGCAGGCAGTGCGCAATTGGGTGGCTATGCGGTGCTGGCCGCGTTGCTTGAGCAATTGCGCAGCGAAGCCGGAGCCAGTAATTGCCTGACCTTGGAAAACGGTCAGGGCTGGAATGGCAGCGGCTTGGCCTACCTGACTCAAGGCGAGAGCGGCGTGCAAGGCAGCCAACTGCTTGCCAGTGAAGTGCGCGTCAGCAGCGATGAACGAGTGCTCTGGCCGCAACGCTGCGCCGGACTTTATCGCCAGTCTTCCTCTATTACCCTGGGGGCTGGACTGGCCAATGATCAGGCAAAGTCGCTTGGCATCGAGCCCCAGCGGATTTTCGAACGGGGCGGTGCGCGAATTGCCGTGGTGGGTGTCACCGACCCGTACGCCCAGGATCAGAAAGCTTCGCTCAAACAGTGGTACCAATCGCTGCAGCCAATCTTCCAGCAGGCGCGCCGCGAGGCTGACCTGGTGGTGGCGCTGGCCGATGTCGGCACCGGGCCAGGGCTGTGGTTGGCCGAACGCTTCAATGAAGTCGACGTGCTGCTGTGCGCGCGCGGCCAGGACTTGTGGCCAGCACCGGTCGAGGTAAGTCAAGCGAGCGGTCGTCGGGTTCCAGTGCTGTTCGCCGGCTGCCGTGGCAGCGGCGCGTTCCGCCTACGCTGTCAGCAAGTGGCCGGCCAGTGGCGTTTTGAGGCGCGCTACTTTGCTGCCTTCGAACATCACCTGACGCCAGTCGCTCAGGCCCGCGCCAGCCAACTGCGCAGTGTGCTGCGCCAACAACGTGCCGGCCACGCCGCCTGGCTCGACCAACCTTTGGCCCGCGCTCCACAAGCACTGTGGCGGCGCGACACCCGTGGCGGCAGCTGGGACCGTTTGCTGCACCAGGCCCTGGCTGATGACAGCAGCATGCCGGTGCTGCTGCCGGGACTGCGTTACGACTACCCTTTGACCGCGGGTGATTCGATCACGCGTGAACACTTGATCAGCCTCACGGGCGGCTACCCCGCGCCAGTGGTCGAGGCGCCTGCCCGGCAGGTCGAGCAGGTACTGGAGAACGCCGCCGAGCAGCTGTTCGGCGATCCGCTGCTGCTGGACAACAGCCAGGACTTACCGCGCTGGCAAAGCCAGGCCTGGCAGGTTAGCTATAGCCCGCAAGGCAAACGCATCGCCGGCCTCGAACCGGTGCAGGGGCTGTGCCGCACCTTTGGTTTGCAATTCGACCCGCAGGCCGGTGAGCCACTCTGGCAGCGCGTTGAAGCCTGGCTGGCGCGCCAGTCGGGCGATTGGCAACTGGCAGCGCTGCAACTGCCGCAGGTGCGCTACGTGCAGGGCCATCCGGGTTGGCATCCACGGCAGTTGCTCTCTTGAGCACACCCAGTCGTTTAGTCGGCGTAGCACTGCTGACCCTGGCCGGTTGGCTGGCTGGCCAATGCGTGCTGCAGCTCAGCCGTGAGCCGCTGCCTGCCCGCGCGCCTTCGCTCGCTGAGCTGCCCTTGCCCGGCTTGCTGGTCGGTCATTGGCAGGCGCCTGCCGACGACGGCCTGATCCCGCTGACTCGCCTGCCGCTGCAGTACCTCGGCGGGCTCAAGGCCAAGCCGCTTTCGGCGACCGTGGTGGTGCTGCGCTATGGCCAACAGACCCGCAGCCTGGTGCGTGGCCAGCGCCTGGCACCCGGCATCGTCCTGCAGGACATCGACGCCGATGGCCTGATTTTCAACAACCAGGGGCGGCGCGAGCGCCTGCCCTGGCCGCCACGGCCTGCCGTGACCGGCTTCAAGCGGCAAGGATGAGCGATGTTTGCAAGATACTGCGTGGCCGGAGTGCTCAGCCTGAGCCTGTCATTGGCCTGGGCCGAAGAGCCGGAAACATTCGACGACAGCGGCACGCCGATCTATGAGGTGAACTTCGTCGATACCGACCTGGGCGAGTTCATCGACAGCGTCTCGCGCATCACCGGCACCACCTTCATCGTCGATCCGCGGGTCAAGGGCAAGGTCACGGTGCGTACCGTCGATCGGCATGACGCCGAGGCCATCTACGACATCTTCCTCGCCCAGCTGCGCGCCCAGGGCTACGCCGCGGTCGACTTGCCCAATGGCAGCGTGAAGATCGTCCCCGACCAGGCTGCACGCCTGGAACCGGTGCCGGTCGAGGGCGGTGGCAAGAAAGCCGAGGGCAGCGACGGGGTTGCCACCCGCGTGTTCAACGTACGCAATGCCGCCAGCGAACAGATGCTGGGTATCCTCAAGCCGCTGATCGACCCGCGTGTGGGCGTGATCACTCCGTATCCGGCAGCCAACCTGTTGGTGGTTACCGACTGGCGCAGCAACCTTGAGCGCATAGACAGCCTGTTGCGCCAGCTCGATCAGGTCAGTGACGAGCCGCTGCAGGTGATGAAGCTGCAGCATGCCAGCGCCGCCGACACCGCCCAGCTGGTCACCCGCTTGCTGGCCAACCAGCAGGCCGGCGACACTGCCCAGGTGGTGGCTGATCCGCGCAGTAATGCGTTGCTGGTGCGTGGCAGCGCCGACAGCCGCGAGCGGGTAAGGGCCTTGCTGGCCCAGCTCGACCGCCCCAGCGACACTCAGCACAACAGCAACACCCAAGTGATCTACCTACGTCACGCCAACGCCAGCGAAGTGGTCAAGGTGCTGCGCGGCCTCAGCCAGGAAGGCAGCGTGCCGGCCGAAGGCGACGCCGAGGGCAAGGACCGCCCGGTGGCGATGGCCAGCGAGTCTGGCATTCGCCTGGAATACGAAGAAGGCACCAATGCCGTGGTCATGGTTGGCCCGGACAGCGAACTGGCGGCCTATCGCAGCATCGTCGAGCAGCTCGACATCCGTCGCGCGCAAGTGGTGGTCGAGGCGATCATCGCCGAGGTCTCCGACAGCCAGGCCCAGGAGCTGGGCGTGCAATGGTTGTTCGCCGACGAGAAGTTCGGTGCCGGTATCGTCAACTTCGGCAGCAATGGCGTGAACATCGCCAGCATCGCTGGGGCTGCCGCCAGCGGCGACAACGAAGCCTTGGGCGACCTGCTGTCGAGCACCACCGGTGTCACTGCAGGCATCGGCCACTTCGGGGGTGGCTTCAACTTCGCCATGCTGATCAATGCGCTCAAGGGCAAGAGCGGCTTCAACCTGCTGTCGACGCCGACCCTGCTGACCCTGGACAACGCCGAGGCGTCGATCCTGGTCGGCCAGGAAGTACCCTTCGTCACAGGCTCGGTCACCCAGAACAACGCCAACCCCTACCAGACCATCGAGCGCAAGGAGGTCGGGGTCAAGCTGCGCATCAAGCCGCAGGTGAACATCGACAACAGCGTGCGCCTGGATATCGTCCAGGAAGTCTCGTCGATTGCCGACACCACCAGCGCCAGCGATGTCATCACCAATAAGCGCGAGATCAAGACCAAGGTCATGGTCGAGGACAACGGCCTGGTGATCCTCGGCGGCTTGATCAGCGACGAACTCAGCACCAGCAATCAGCGCGTGCCGTTTTTGGGCGACATCCCCGGGCTGGGTCGGTTGTTCCGTTCCGACGCGAGCAAGAACACCAAGCAGAACCTGATGGTGTTCATTCGCCCGCGCATCCTGCGTGATGGGCCGAGCCTGGCCGGGCTGAGCCAGGACAAATACCGCACCCTGCAACAGACCACGCCGTTGCAACTGCCGGAGCTGGCCGAGGGCACGCCGCTGCTCAAGGTGTTCCCCGCCAGCCGGGCGCGCCTGGAAGGGGGCGACTGGTGATGCTGCCTTATCGTCTGGCGCGCCAGACTGGCCTGGCGATGGCGCCGCTTGCCGAGGGCTGGCAGCTGTGGCTGCGGCCAGACGCCGACAGCGATCAGTTGCAGGAACTGCTGCGCGTCCATGGTCAGCCAGCGAGCCTTGAGTACCTGGACACAGCAGCCTTCGATGCCCGGCTGGGCCAACTTTACGAAGCGGGTAGTGCCAGCACCGCGGCGCTGATCGAAGGCATCGGCGAGCAGGTCGACCTGGACAGCCTGATGAGCGAAATGCCGCGCATCGAGGACTTGCTCGAAAGCGACGACGAAGCGCCCGTGATTCGCCTGATCAACGGCCTGTTCGGCCAGGCCCTGCGCCTGCGCGCTTCCGACATTCATATCGAGACCTTCGAGCAGAGCCTGGTGGTGCGCCTGCGTGTCGATGGTCACCTGCGCGAAGTGCTGCGCCCACCGCGGGCGCTGTCGGCGATGCTGGTGTCGCGGATCAAGGTCATGGCGCGGCTGGACATCGCCGAGAAGCGTCAGCCGCAGGATGGCCGAATCACCTTGCGCGCCGCCGGCCGGGAAGTGGATGTGCGGGTGTCGACATTGCCCGGGATCCATGGTGAACGGGTGGTGATGCGGGTGCTGGACAAGCAGGCCAGCCTCTTGGCGCTGGATAACCTAGGCATGCCTGACTCTGTGCTGGAGGGTTTGCGCAGCTGCCTGGCCAGGCCCAACGGTATTGTCCTGAGCACTGGCCCCACCGGTTCTGGCAAGACCACCACGCTCTACGCCAGCCTCAACAGCCTCAACGATGGCAGCCGCAATATCCTCACCGTTGAAGACCCGGTGGAGTACGCCATCGCCGGCATTGGCCAGACCGCAATCAACCCCCGTGCCGGCCTGACCTTCGCCAGCGGCCTGCGGGCGATTCTGCGCCAGGACCCGGACGTGATCATGCTCGGCGAGATCCGCGATCAGGAAACCGCGCAGATCGCCGTGCAGGCCAGCCTCACCGGGCACCTGGTGCTGTCGACCCTGCACACCAACAGCGCTGTGGGCGCGGTGACGCGTTTGCGCGACATGGGTATCGAGCCGTTCTTGATTGCCTCGTGCCTGCGCGGCGTGCTGGCCCAGCGCCTGGTGCGGCGGCTGTGTCATTGCGCGGTAGAGCAGCCGTTGCAGGCGGCTGAACGCAGGCTATGGCCAGAGTTGGGGTCGCTGGGCGGCACCTTTCATGCGGTCGGCTGCGACGATTGCCAAGGCAGTGGCTACAACGGGCGATTGGGCCTTTATGAATTCATCGAACTGGACCCAGGCCTGGTCGCGCTGCTCTACGACGGCGCCAGCGAACTGGCCATGCAGGACTATCTGGCCGAGCGCCGCCAGAGCCTGGTGAGCATGGCCAGCGATTGCCTGCGCCGAGGCCAGACCAGCCTTGCCGAAGTACTGCGTGTGGTACAGGGCTAGCCTATGCCGACCTATCGCTATCAGGCAGTCGATTTGGCCGGCAAAAGCCACAGCGCTACGCTGCAGGCCGACAGCGAGCGCCATGCGCGGCAGTTGTTGCGTGAGCAGGGGCTGTTCGCCCGGCAGCTCAAGCGCCAGGGCAGCGCCGCGGCGCAACCGCGTCGCCAGCGGTTGAATCGCGCGCAGTTGTGCGAATTGACTCGCCAATTGGCGACCCTCACCGGCGCCGGTATTGCCCTGGTCGATGCTTTGGCCACCCTTGAGCGGCAGCTGCGCCAACCCGCCCTGCAGGCCGTGTTGGTGTCGGTACGCGGCGCGCTGGCCGAGGGCTTGGGCCTGGCACGCAGCCTCGCCCGGCAAGGCGCGCCATTCACCGGCCTGTATTGCGCGTTGGTCGAAGCGGGCGAGCGCTCGGGGCGTTTGGCCCAGGTGCTGACGCGCCTGGCCGATCACCTAGAGCAAGTGCAGCGCCAGCAACACAAGGCACGCACCGCCTTGATCTACCCCAGCGTGTTGATGGGCGTGTCGCTGGCGGTGGTGGTCGGCCTGATGACGTTCGTGGTGCCCAAGCTTACTGAGCAGTTCGCCCATTCCGGGCAGAGCTTGCCCTGGGTCACTTCATTGCTGATTGGCATCAGCCAGGGCCTGGTCAGTGCCGGGCCGTGGCTGTTGTGCGCAGCACTCTTGCTGGCATTGCTCGGCAGCTGGTTGCTGCGCAAACCGCACTGGTGCCTGCGCCGCGACGAGCTACTGCTGCGCCTGCCGCGTGTTGGCGGCCTGTTGCAGGTGCTGGAAAGCGCCCGCCTGGCGCGCAGTCTGGCGATCCTCTGCAGCAGTGGCGTGGCCCTGCTCGAAGCGTTGCAGGTGGCCACCGAAACCGTCGGTAACCGACGCATTCGCCTGGCCATGGAGCAGGTGCGCCAGCAGGTCCAGGGCGGCACCAGCCTGCATAGGGCGCTGGATGCCAGCCAACAATTTCCACCGCTGCTGGTGAACATGGTCGGCAGTGGCGAGGCCAGCGGCACTTTGGCTGACATGCTCGAACGGGTGGCCGATGACCAGGAGCGCGGTTTCGCCCGCCAGGTGGACACCGCCATGGCGCTGTTCGAGCCGCTGATGATCCTGGTGATGGGCGCGGTGGTGCTGTTCATCGTGCTGGCCGTGCTGCTGCCGATCATGCAACTGAACCAAGGCCTGCAACTATGACAAGGAGCACCAACATGCGACATCGACGTACCCGCCAGCGGGGTTTCACCCTGATGGAAATCATGGTGGTGATCTTCATCATCGGCCTGCTGATCGCCGTGGTCGCGCCCAGTGTGCTGGGCAACCAGGACAAGGCCATGCGCCAGAAGGTCTTGGCCGACCTTGCCACCCTGGAGCAGGCGCTGGATATGTATCGGCTGGACAACCTGCGTTTTCCCAGCAGCGAGCAAGGCCTGGCCGCACTGGTGAACAAACCTACCCAGGAGCCGCTGCCGCGTGCCTGGCGCAGCGATGGCTACATTCGCCGTCTGCCAGAGGACCCGTGGGGTACGCCATACCAGTACCGCATGCCCGGTGAACATGGTCGGGTCGATGTCTACTCGCTGGGCGCCGACGGCGTGCCGGGTGGCGAAGAGCTCGATGCCGACCTGGGCAACTGGGAGCTGTGAAGGGTGAGCGGCCAGCGTGGCTTCAGCCTGATCGAGCTGTTGGTGGTGCTGGCCATCGCTGGCTTGATGACGGGCCTGAGTGTGGCCTGGCTCGACAGTGGCAACAGCAGCGTCGAGCAGGCCCTGGATCGACTGGCCGGGCACGTTCGCGAGCAGGGCGCGCTGGCTCGGCATGCCGGGCAACTGCGTGGGCTGCGCTGGAATGGCCAGCGCCCGGAGTTGGTTCGGCGCGAGAAGGAGGGCTGGGTGCTGGAGCCAGCGCGCCTGGGCGACTGGCCCAAGGGCCTGCGCCCCGATTGGCCAGCCAGTCGCACGCCGCAGTTGATCTTCACCCCCGAGGGCTGGGCACGCCCTGGTGCCGTGCTGTGGCAGTGGCCGCAGGGCAGCCAGCGCTGGCAGTGGGATCGCGCCGGACAACTGCGCACGGCTTCGTCGCCATGAAACGTGGCCAGCGTGGCTTTACCTTGTTGGAAGTGACTGTGGCCCTGGCGATCGCCGCCGTGCTGGCGGTGATCGCCAGCCAGGTTTTGCGCCAACGGCTGGCGGTACAGGACAGCGTCCAACAGCACCGGCTGGGCCTGCTCTGTGCCCGCGAGCTGCAAGCACGCTTTGCCGTCGAGCAGTATTGGCCAGCCGCCAACCACAACAGCGGTGTGCTGAATCAAGGCGGCCAAGCCTGCCATTGGCAACTGCAATTGCGCAGGACCGGCGTGCGCGACCTGCGCCGAGGTGATCTGCAGCTGTTCGCCGACCGCGATCAGCGCCTGCCGCTAGGCCAGTACAGCGTATTTCTGGAGCGCCCATGAAGCGTCAGCAAGCAGGCCTGACCTTGATCGAACTGATGGTTGCGCTGGCCTTGACCGCAGTGCTCGGCATCATGCTTGCGGCCTTGGTCAACGGCTGGCTGAAGGTGCGCGAGCGGCTCGCGTCACCCGCCGCCAATGCCGGTGTGCTGGAGTTCTGCCTGGCCCTGGAGCGACGTTTCGATAGCCCGGTGCTGCGCCGGGTCTACGAGCAGCGCTTGCCGTTGGCCACGCGCTGGCTCGACTGGCAGGCGCAGAACAACCAGCTGCTGTGGGTGGCTGTCGCGGCCTGGCCGCAAGCCGAGGGCGGCTCGCGCCTGCAACGCCAGCGCCTGCGCTTTGATCCACGTGAGCAGCGCCTGCTGCTGGAAACCTCGGCGGACCTGTACGCCGCAGGTGAGCCGCACTGGGTGGTCCGCGAGCGGTTGGAGCGGGTCAGCGCATGGCAGGTGCTTTACCACCAGGGTGGCCGCTGGCTGGCCTGGCCCTCGGATCAACCCGCGCACCCCGGTCGTGGCGTGCGCGTGCAATTGCAGCGTGATGGAGCACCTTATGTCTGCACCTTTGCATTGCCACATGGGCTGTCATGAACGGAGGCCGGATGAAACTTAAGTGGCGTCGCCGTGGCCCTCGCCGGGCGTGGCTGTTGCTGCGACCGGGTGCTGCCGCGCAGCCGTGGGACTGGCTATTGGTTGAGCGCGGCGTGCCGAGCCGAGAAGGGCAGGGCGAGCCGCCCAATGATCTCGATGCACGGGTGGCGCTGATCATTCCTGGCCAGCTGTGCAGCCATTTCCAACTGCCAGCCCCCCCGGGGCTCAAGCGTGACGAGTGGCCGTTGCTGCTGGAAGACCGGCTGCTGCAAGCCAGCGATCAGCTGCTGTTTGCCTGTATCGAACGCCTGCCTGGACAGTTGCGCCTGGCGCTGGTGGAGCGTGCGCAGCTCGATGGCTGGCGCAAACAGTGCGCCGACTGGGGGCTTTCGATTGAACGCTGCTGGGCACAACTGCAGCTGTTACCGGCCTCGGCCCCCGGGGCTGGCTGGAGATGGCCGCATGAGCATGAGGATTTATACAAAGGTGTTGCCAGTGATGGTCGCGAGCATTGGCTGTCGTGGCCGCGGGGGCTCGGCGATCCCCCGGCGGTGCCCTGGGCAACGCTGCGAATCGATTGCATCGAGGGGCGTTGGCCGGCGCAATTGGTAGCGCTGGACAGCCTGCCCAGCCTGTTCGAACAGCGCCGCGTCCGTGCGCGCTTGAGCCTGCCGCGCGGGCACCTGCGCTTGGTGGCGGCTTGCCTGATTCTGGCCACGGCCTGGGCGGGCTTGTGGCTGAGCCAGCAATGGCGCCAGGCCCAGCTCTATCGCCAGCAGGTACTGGCAGTAACGGGCGAGCAGGCCTCGTTGCGTCAGGCGAGCGTGGCGCTCAAACGCTTGCGGGACGCTGCGAGTGAACGGCAGTTGCGCCTGCGCAAGCTCGATGGGCTGCAAGGGCAATTGCAGGCGTGGCTGGAGCAGCACCCTGGTTGGCGTTTGCAAGCGGTGCGCTTCGATGGACAGCGTTGGCATGTGCACTTGGACGGCGAGGGCCCTGCACCTGCCTGGCAGGACATGGCCAATCAGGCTGGCGCCCAGGTCGAGGTGAGCGATGCCGGGCAGGCGGCGCAGTGGCGCGTGGTCTTCGATCTGGGAGCGGTGTGATGAATCGTGAGCTGTTGCAGCACTACCGCATGCCCTTGGCATGGGCGCTGATCGCAATGCTGGTGCTGTCGCTGGCGGTGCGCGAAGGGCTGGCACAGTGGCGTGAACTGGCCCAGTGGCAGGCGTTGGCCGAGTCGGCGGCGAGCCTGTGCGATGCTCCGCCAATGGGGCTTGAGCGCCTGCGCCAGTCAGCCCAGGCGCGGCAGATCAGCCTGCTGGAGATCGACTCCAATGAAGGGGGTTGGCAGTTGCGCGGTCAGGTGAGCGATGAAAAAACCTTGCAGCAGTGGTTGCTGGCATTGCAGGCGGAGGGCGCTCAGCCACTGCAATGGGCGTTGGAGCAGGGGGACCAAGGGCTACGTTTCGCTGTGCAGGTGCAGCCGTGAGGTGGCATGGGGCTGTATGGCTGTTACTGGTTTTCAGCGTCACGCTGCTGGCCGAACTGCCGGCCCGTTGGCTCACTCAAGGGCTGGCGATCAGTGGGGTCAGCGGCAGCCTCTGGCGCGGCCAGGCGGTGCAGTGGGGGCCGGTGGGGCCATTGCGCTGGGAAATCACTGCGTGGCCCTTGCAAACGCAAGTGCACCTGGGGTTTCAGGGGCAGGGCTGGCAAGCACGATTGTCGGGGTGGCCATGGAATTGGCAGGCAGAACTGCAAGCGTTGTCTGGCCAGGCCAGGGTGGCGACCGGTTACCGATTGGCGGGGCAATGGCAAGGTACGTTGCGCATGCGGGGGGCGGGCGCACGCTGCAGCGGGGCTGATGGGCAAATATCTATCGAGGATCTGGCGCTGGTCGAGCCGTGGTCGCTTGGCCTTGGGCGTGGATCAATGCAGATGGACTGCAGCAGCGGCTGGCATCTGTTCGGACAATTGAATCAGCCAGGACAGCATCAGTTGGAGCTGGATGCCGACCTGTCGGCACGGCGCGCCAAGGTCGACTTTAAGCTACAAAACGATGCTGCCCTGACGCCAATCTTGCGCGCCCTGCAATGGTTGGGACCAACCGAGAGGGTAGGGCAGCGCAAGGTTGGCTGGTAGTCAGGCTATCGACTATCAGCGACGGCGCGGTGCATTGCCGTGAAGAAACTGGCGGCAATAGTCACTTGGCTTGTCCTTGAATGCTCGATACCAATTCCTGATCGTGGTTCAGGTAACTGCCCTGAGCGAGCCCGTACAGATTGAACCCGCTTGGATTGCCCGCAGTACTTTTTTCATTGGATTGCTTCACCAGGGCCAGTGCCTCCTCGACTAATGAAGTGGAGAACTTGATGCCCCCGTCCACCCGGTAGTTATTGCCGGTCAAGGTCTCAGTGGTCACCTTTTCTGCGCTATGCGCGACATCGCCATGAGCTGACGCCAAGCGGGCACCCACCAGATTGATAGCGCCACCGACCTTCAGATCGATCCCCTCAGCACCTTCAAGCCCTGCTTGATGGGCGACATTGTCACGCTTCTCACGCAGTACATAGATGTCGGGTGCCAAGTAGTTCTCGGGCTTGTGCTTGGTCAAGAATTTAAGCTGCTGCTTGGCTTCCTGGCCCCACGGTCCGGCAATCGAATTGACTGTATTGGCCCAGCCCTGCGGATTTTTTTCGTGGCTAGCTTTGATATCGACATCCGCAATCCAGGTGTCGACGTTATCCTTGCGGCTTTCAACGTGCAGGTCGCCGCCGATAGTGCCTTGGATATGATCGGCCTTAAGGCTGGTACCTTGCAGCCGGGTATCGCCTTTGCTATTCAAAGCAATGGTTCGCGCTGTAAATGTGCTGGCGTTCCACGTCTGGTTATCGCGCAGGTCCAGGTCGAGTTTGCCGCGCAGCCATAGGCCTTCGGTAGCGGTTTTGCCCTGCTGATTTAGACCGCCTACACCTCCGGTGATATCGAGGTTGTTGTGCTTTGTCTGGTTTGCCGAGGATTCAATCAGCGCGCCGCCATTCCATGCCTGTAACTGGATGAGCCCGGCTGATGCCTGCACACCCTGTAGATGTAGGGCTCGCTCGTTGTTAGCACGACTGGAGAGCGTCAACTGGCCGTTGCTGTGTAAATGGCTATCTACAGCCTCGATGTCATCTTCGTCGACATTGCCATATCCCAGGTGGCCGCCAATACCCCCACCTTTGGTGTCACCTTGTTTGGCAGACACTTCCAGACCGCCATCTAGCCTGTTGCTTTGGGCCTTATGCGTGTTACGGGCTGAGCTGATCTGCAAGTTCCCGCCACTGTGCAAATTGATGTCGCCGACCTTGGCGGCCTCACTACCAATCCGTGTTCCTTCAAGCAGTAGATCGCCAGCGCTGCTTAGGAGTACCTCACCGTCTGCCTTGATCGATGCCACCTTAGCCACGGACTTTGAACTTGAGCTGTCAGCCGTATCGAAGTAACCGCGGAATTCCGCACCCTTCTCGCCCGGCTTACTGCTGACTTTGAGTCGAGCCTTCGCATTGAGCGAGCCTGATTCCTTGCTTCTCAGGCTGCTTGCTTGAAGCACCGACAACGAGCCACCGCTGAGAATATGTACCCCAGCCGTAGCTGCATTGATTTGGCTGCCTTGATAAACGCCATCACCACTGAGCCTGATATTTATGCCTTGACCTTTAAGACTGCCCAGCACTGCGGTGCTGGTGTTTTCTACCGTATCAAGCGAGCCACCCTTACCGGCGAGGCGCACACCGACATCCGATCCTGTGGTGGTGTCAACGCGAACATCGGCGTCGGCGCTGAGGTTGTGCACGGTGTGCACGCTGGTATTTTGTGCGGTCAGCATGTTGTGCTGCTTCGCGTCGATCTCCAGAAGACCGCTGCGTGCGTGCCAGGCGGTGCCTTGGTCATCAATGACAGCTGCCTTGACCTCGACTGATGCGCCGGACAATTCATTGACCTGTGCGTACTCTTTGCTCCAGTTCTCCTGGCGATCTTTGTAGCGAAAAGTTACGTCAATGCCAACGCTTGGTGGAGTGAACGCATCGACGATCGAATCTTGCTGGAAGCGGTCGGCTGGCTGGCCATCCACTATCTCTACGATGGGTTTGGTCAGGCCGTGATATTCCAGGCTGGCACCGAGGCTGGCCCGCCAATGATTGCTATCTGCCGCAATGTTCAGTTCGTTCGATGCCGCGCGATTCACGATGTTGCCAGCGTGAATCTTGAGGTGCTTGCCGGCGTCGATACGACTGGCTTCATTGAGCAGATCATTGTCGCTATTGATCGCCACATTGCCTGTAGCTAGCAGTTCACTGCGCTGCACCTTGCTGTTTTCGCTTTTTGAGGTTTCGGTGCTTTGCAGTGCTTCCAGCGCGAAGCCGACTCGCTCGACACCAACGCTGAGCGCCACGGCCTCGCCGAGCTCATCTAAACGACTGGAAAACGATAGTGTATCGTCAACGGCGGTCAGGCTAATCTTGTTGCCTTGCAGGTTGAGATCACCCGCCCGGGCATTGAGTTTGGCACCCCGGGCCCGTAGGTGAGTGTCGCTGCGAAGGCTCAGCGAAGCTGCTGCAAGTTCACTGGCGTGCTGTTTATATTGAACACTTTCTTTAATCGTCACAGGTGCGCGATAGCCGCCATAGAACTCCCATTGGTGAGAACCGGGCTTGCCATCTTGCGCGGGCTGGGTTTCGCGGGTACCAAAATCAAATGTGTGCAGAGCGCTCAGGGTTGAAAAGTCGTTGCGTTCAAGTGCGCTATCGATTACTAGGGCTTTAGTGGCATTTACATTCATGTGCCCTGCCGCCTCGATACGCGCCCCCAGAATCTTCAAATCGTCAGTGCTGGAGAGGTCCAAGTTAGCGCCGGATTTGATATTACTGAGTTGCGGCCGTTGATGGACGGCATGGCTCAGCGCGAGGCCTAACACCTTGCTGTTGTGGTCAGAGGTAATTGTGCTTTCACCAGAAGAACCTGCCGCCACTGTCAGTGAGCCCTTGGTGCTATGGAGCTGTGCATCGCCCTTACTGGTCACTTCACTGCCGCGGATAGTGATCCGCTCGCCCTGGGCGGCGAGGGCTGCCGCCGTCACGTTAGTACCGGAATAGCGCCATGGTCGCTGGTGTTTATTGGCTGGGGCTTTGGATACATGGCGGTCAGAGGTCGCCCAACGTTGAACGTCGTCCTCAAGCCTTTGACCAGCCAGATTAATATCTCTGGCCTCAAGTTGCAGGTGGCCTGCACTTTCCAGGTTGCTGCTCTTGATGTCCAGGGCGTTGGCTGCTTTGATCTCCAAGTGGTTGGCGCTCAATGTACTGGCATGTGCTTTTTGCTGGGTGTCAGAGGTGTAAGTAGCATCAGGCCAAGATTTGTCGCTGTTTTCGCGTTGGTAGCGTCTGGTATTGGTTTCTTCGATAGCTGCGCTGACATCTATGTTGCCTTTACTCTCCAGGCGCAGACCCTCCTGCGCTTGAACGGTGGCGGCTTGCAGTGCCATATCGCCATGCGATTGCAGGCTGATCTCACCGCTGCTGTGCAACTGGGTGCCGCGTGGTCGGTAAACGGTGGTAAAGCGCTTTTGCACCTGGTCGTTGTGACGGTCTTCTTTTTTACCGGTCTCAGTATCAAGCTTCAGCTGTTTTCCAGCGGTAACAGCGATCCGCTGGGCAGAGCCATCAACCGCGCGTAGTGTCAGGTCTCCAGCGGCTTTGAGTCGTAACCCACCTTGTTTGGCTTTAAGCGTGCTGGAGGATATCGGGTCGCCGAAGACCTCTAAGTCACCTGCTGAATCAATAAGGATGTCGTGGTCGGCTTCAACCCTGATCGGCCCCATGCGCACGCCTGCACCCTCGGCGGTGCTGCGGATCTGGATTCGGCCCGCATACATTGCGCCGAGTAGGTTGGCATCAATGTCCGATAGGCTGCCGGACTCGTGCCTGATGATCTTGCCCTCCCGTTTGCTGATGAGGTTACGGCCCAAGGTGATGTTGAGACTGTCTTTCGCTGCGAGTAGACCGGTGCTGTCCAGGCGTGGTGCGATCAGGTACAGGGCACCTTCGGTATTAGTCTGACCATCGCCCTTAACAGTCAGTCTGCCGTCGGCGTTTAGCGTCTCGAAGGTTTGCAACTGCTCGTTTTGGAATCCGGGCTTCCCGACTACGAAGGCCGCCTTAGGTGTGTTGATGAATCGGCCGCCGTTGAGTGTGATGCCATTGGGGTTGGCGAGAATGTAGTTAGCTCGCTGACCGAAGATTTCCTGAGTGCCTTCGATCAGCGAAGCGTTGCGGCTAACGACTTCGTTGAGAATGGTCGAAGCGGCTTGGCCTTGAAACTGAGGGTTGGCAGTCAGGATGCCTGCCAGTTGCGATCCACCCTCCTGCAAGGCGTTGTTCAGCACGACGCCTTGCTTGCCAACGTTGTAGTCGATGAATTTGTTGTGCGACAGACCATTGGCATCGGGGGCGACGATGTTGATCACAGGCACGCCATGCTTATGGTTGATGATTGGCGAACTGCCCAAATCTAACTTCGGTTGCAGGCCGCCTTGGGCGTGCACGCTGGCCGTGCCTAGCAGGGCGAGGAAGATCGTCCAGCGCAGGGTATCTGGCTTGGCGGACAGGCGATGGGGGGAGGAGGGGGGCATAGACAGGATCACTTTTTCCAGTGGTGGTAGGGGGAAGTCAGATGGTCAGGGTCCAGTCCAGCACCCAGTAGCCGCGCTCCAGGCCTTTTGCGGGCTTGTCACTGGCATACAGGGCGCGCTGGTAATCGAGGCGCAGGCGGCTTTGCGGCAGGCTGAGTTCGACCCCTGCTGCAGCACCGGCCAAGCGTTGCGAAGCGCTGGCGCGCGCGAAGCGGGTCCAGCCCAGGTCAAGCCCCACGGTGGGGCGCACCTGCACTGAGTGGGTCCAGGCAAGGTCAAGTGGTTGACTGAGGGTATTGCGCCAGACCGCAGCGCTGGCACCGGAGGCGGTGTGCTGGCGGAACCCGCGTACGGCAGAGTCATCACTGAGTTGGAATTGCTCGACCGCTGGCAAGACATCGGCGCTGTATTGTCCGGTCAGCTCGCTTTGCCAGCGCCAAGGCCAATGCCAAGGTCCCTGGCGCAGATGCAACAGGTTGACGCGGTACTTGAGGAAATCAGGTCGCGGCGTCTGCGCTTGTGGCAAGGGGCGATCTGCGCCAAACCAGGCCATTCCCTGGCTCACGCCCAAGTAAGCATTCCACAGGCCACGGTCGATCCAGAGCAGATTGAGCCCCGCCTCCAGCGTGGCCAGGGTCGGGCTCTGCAAGCTAATTACGGTGCTATCGGAGCGGGTGATCAGTTGCTTGCGATCTACTCGGGCGCTGGCGCTGAGTATGCCGCGCTGGTTACGCCACAGCAGCCGTTCGGCGCCAAGGCCAAGGAAACGGCTCTTGCCGTTGCTGACGATGTGGCTTTCTGGTACCGGTGCGCGATAGCTCATCCGGCTGGCGTTGAGGGTAAAAGTCCAGGGCCCGTAGGGAAGGCTGTAGTAGAGGTTGAGGCCGCGGCTCTGACCGGGTGCATTGAATACGGTCGAAGCCATCGACAAGCGCAGGTCGCCGTTCATTCCCAGTGGACTGTCCAGGCCAAGCCCCAGGTTCAGGCGGTGGCGGCCGACCAGCTCGCTGCCACGATTGTCCAGGCGTGTGTCCAAGTGCCAGGGTGAAGTGACTTGGCGAGGTTGCACCACTACCCGGGTTCCACCCTGCAGTTCGCCTGGGAGTAGCTCGATACCTAGATCGTAGGCACGCAATCGATTGAGCTGGTCCAACCCTTGCTCGATATCCGGAAGATGCAGTGGTTTGCCCAGCAGGCCGGGAAAGGCGCCTTGGAGTGATAGCGGCAGCTCGCCGTCAGTCAGCTCGATCGATTCGACGAATCCTTCGATGATGACTATATCCAGCGGTTGCTCATGCTTAGGAGGGCGAGCAAGGTATGGCCGGCTGGTCGGGTAGCCTGCCTCTACATACTGCTGGGTCAGGCCCTTGAGCAGCTGGTTGATGCTGGCGATGCCCATGCAAGGCTGCGACAACGCTTGTACGGTTGGCTGCAACTGGTGGGTTGGAAGTTTTTGATTACCGGTCATGCGCACACCGGTAATCGACCAGCAGTTGTCTGAGGTGTCGGTGAAAGCGCTCCTGTCATCATGCGAAGTGATCGGTTGCAGGCGTTGCAAACGCTCGAGTTGCTGCAGCTGTTCGCGTTGACGCTGAGCTTGCTGCTGGTCTCGTAGTTGCTGGCTGGCAGGGTCGGCCTGGGTAGGGGCAATCGTCAGCAGCGTAATCGCGCCGCAGGCAAGTAAGCTGCGGGCAATAGGGTGCACCCAGGATGACATTGAAGAACCTCGCAAATTATATAAGAAAAAAGGAATCCATTTGCGTGAATCCTAAGGGTCAAGACATTTGTTTGAATGTGGTTATATGACATCCGCCACGTGGGGTAGCGGATGTTGGCGTGTGGGAAAGTTGGAGAGATGAGAGCGGAGGTAAGTGAAATTAACGCCGCATTAAGTGGGCGGCCTGCCTAGTTGTCCAATTATGTCTAATGACTGCGGGGGATCTACGACGAGTTTCGAGCAAGCTTTGTTAAGTCCCCTAGCTGGGGCCCAATGCTTGGTGTGTAGGATTTATTTCTGGTTAGAAGTGGTTAGTACATATTGAATACGCGCAGCCGCAAAATAACTGCTTAGCCACTGCTCCCATTGCGGGAGCAGCTGAACCAAAGTCTCATTGGTCGGGGTGCGAGTAAGAATAAATAGCGCAGCTTAAGGACGAATCTCGATCATGGTGCCATCCTTGACCATGCTCCACACTTCGCGCATGTCATCGTTACGCATGGCGATGCAGCCCTCGGTCCAATCCAGGGTATGGAAATACCACTCCGGATAGTCTTCGTTGATCGGCGTGCCGTGGATCATGATCATGCTGCCGGCAGCTACACCTTCACGGCGCGCCTTGGCGGCATCGCTGATATTCGGGTAAGAGATGTGCATGGCCAGGTTGAAGCGGTCGCTGACCTTGCGCCAGTCCAGCCAGTAGAAGCCTTCGGGGGTGCGCTTGTCGCCTTCGCGCTCCTTGGCGCCCTTGGGCTGCTTGCCCAGCGAAATGCGGTAGGTCTTGAGCGGCTCGCCACGGCTGATTAGCTGTAGGCGACGTTCGGACTTGATCACCAGTACCTTGTCGATCAGCGGATGTTCCTGCGCAGGGGCCTGGGTTTGCACCTGCGCCTGGGGTTTGCGAATGATCGTCTCGGTGAAGGCCGCCTGGGACACCGATACAACGCTGAGGCAGAAGAGGGCGAGCAACCAACGCATGAAACGGTATCCCTGCAAACGATTTAAGTGGACGACGAGACGTTCATCGGCGGCAGGTATTCATGGCCTATGGGGAAGTGCTGCCTGATGCGGTCGCGATAGTAGCATTCTAGTGTGCGAGTGACTGTCCGAAAAGCCAGCTCCCCCCAAGGGATTTCCTCCTCCTCGAACAAACGCACCTCCAGGCTCTCTTGCCCCACGGCGAAGTCCAGGTCCGCCAGTTGCGCGCGGAAGAACAGGTGCACCTGGTTGATGTGCGGCAGATCGAACAGCTGATACAGGCTCATTTCCCCGACCCGAGCGCAGGCTTCCTCGACCGTTTCGCGACGAGCGGCAGCGTCGGTGGTCTCGCCGTTTTCCATAAAGCCGGCCGGTAGGGTCCAGAAACCCCGGCGCGGCTCGATCGCCCGGCGGCACAACAGCACCTTGCTCCCCCATATGGGCAGCACGCCGGCGACGATATTCGGGTTCTGGTAATGGATGGTCTGGCAATGCTCGCAGACGTAGCGCAAGCGGCTATCGCCTTCGGGTATCCGTTGAATGACCGGTTGGCCGCACGCGCTGCAGAAATTCATGCTTTGCTTCCCTTAAGATCAGCTTATCTTGGCGCGCCTGGGGCATGGGCCGCAAGCCGCCCCCTGGCAGGGCTTGGGTGCCTTGGGGCTTTTGGTGCATCATGCAGGCCAGGCTTTGGAATCGAGAGTGCGTAATGCTGGACGAGCTTCTTCGCCGAATGAGCAACCATATCCCCGCGTCACTGGAGGCGGATCGCCGTTTTCCCGAGGCGGCGGTACTCTTGCCCATCACCCGCAGCGAAGAGCCCGAACTGGTACTGACGCTGCGCGCCCAGGGGCTTTCCACCCATGGTGGGGAAGTGGCTTTTCCGGGGGGGCGGCGCGATCCGGAAGACCCTGACCTGATCTTCACCGCCCTGCGCGAGGCGCAGGAAGAAATCGGCTTGCCGCCAGGCCTGGTCGAGGTGATCGGCCCGCTCAGTCCGCTGATTTCCCTGCATGGCCTGAAGGTGACGCCATTCGTCGGTTTGATCCCCGATTACGTCGAATACCACGCCAATGATGCCGAGATCGCGGCAGTATTCACCGTTCCGCTGGAATTCTTCCGCCAGGACCCGCGTGACCACACCCACCGGATCGATTATCAAGGGCGCAGCTGGTACGTGCCCAGTTATCGCTATGGCGAGTACAAGATCTGGGGGTTGTCGGCGATCATGATCGTCGAGCTGGTCAACCTGCTGTTCGATGCCGGCATCAGCTTGCACAAGCCACCAGAGCGTTTCATCCAGAACTGAGCGGGGTCGACCCCGCCACTCGCCAGACCGTGAGGAGCTATCCATGAAATACCGCTTGGGTGACATGCGGGTAGAAACCCATCCCAGCAGCTGGGCGGCGCCCACTGCCACGCTGATCGGCAAGGTTCGCCTGCAAGCGCGCGCCAGCGTCTGGTTCGGTGCGGTGCTGCGCGGTGACAACGAGCTGATCGACATCGGCGAGGACAGCAATGTCCAGGATGGCACTGTGATGCACACCGACATGGGTTCGCCGCTGACCCTTGGCAAGGGCGTGACCATTGGTCACAACGCCATGCTGCATGGCTGCACGGTGGGCGACTACAGTCTGATCGGCATCAACGCGGTGATCCTCAATGGCGCGAAGATTGGCAAGCACTGCATCATCGGCGCCAATGCGCTGATCCCTGAGGGCAAGGAAATTCCTGACGGCTCGCTGGTGATGGGCTCGCCCGGCAAAGTGGTGCGTGAGCTGACCGATGCGCAGAAGCGTATGCTGGAAGCCAGCGCTGCCCACTACGTGCATAACGCCGAACGTTATGCACGCGACCTGGCACCCCAGGAGGATTGAGATGAGTGACGCCGAACGCCCCGTGGCTTCGCCCTGCGTCAGTATCTGCGCGCTGGATGAGCAGGACATTTGCACCGGTTGCCAGCGCAGCGTGGCGGAGATTACCCGTTGGGGGCGGATGGATAACGCTGAGCGTCGCCAAGTGCTCAAGCTGTGCCATGAGAGGGCGGTGGCGGCGGGGATGATCCTCGGCCTTTGAATTTACCGGTTGCCGTACGGCCTCTTCGCGGGACAAGCCCGCTTCTACAGGATTTACGCTGAGCCTGTAGGAGCGGATTTACCCGCGAAGAGGCTGGCGCTGACTCGAAAATCAAGTAATCTGTGCGGCTTGTCCGACGATTGCCAGCCATGTTCTATCTGATCGCCTATATCAGCAGCGTAGTGCTGATCAACTACGCCTTTTCCAGCGCCCCGCACTTGGACGTGATCTGGTCTGCCTGGGGCGGGCTGGTGTTCATCCTGCGCGACATGGTGCAGACCCGCTATGGTCACGGCGCGCTGCTGGCCATGCTGGCGGCCTTGTTGCTGTCCTACATCACCTCGGAGCCGGCCATCGCCCTGGCCAGCGCTACCGCTTTCTTCGTCTCCGAATTGATCGATTGGCTGGTGTTCAGCATCACCCGTCGACCGCTGCGCGATCGCCTGTGGCTGAGTTCGGCGCTGAGCATTCCCGTCGATACCTTCATTTTCTTCGGCATGATCGGCGCGCTGACACCCGCGGTCGCTGGTACCGCGCTGGCGTCGAAGTTTGCTGGGGTAACGGCGGTGTGGCTGGCGATGACCTGGCGAGCGCGGAAAAACGCCTTGGCAGGCTGACCTGCGGCGCGCCCGCAACCTGATGTAGAATATCGGTCCTTTTTCAGCGGGCAGCGCACAGCCTGACGCAGCCCCGGACGCCTTCGAGGACCTGAAATGACCCGTATCGGAACCCCATTGTCGCCCACCGCGACCCGAGTACTGCTGTGCGGCTGCGGCGAACTGGGTAAAGAAGTGGTGATCGAACTGCAGCGCCTGGGCGTCGAAGTGATCGCCGTGGACCGTTACGCCAATGCCCCGGCCATGCAGGTTGCCCATCGCAGCCACGTCATCAACATGCTCGACGGCGTTGCCCTGCGTGCGGTGATCGAGGCTGAGAAGCCGCATTACATCGTCCCTGAAATCGAAGCCATCGCCACCGCCACCTTGGTGGAGCTTGAGAACGAAGGCTTCAACGTGGTGCCTACCGCCCGCGCTACCCAGCTGACCATGAACCGCGAGGGCATCCGTCGCCTGGCCGCTGAAGAGCTCGATCTGCCGACCTCGCCCTACCACTTCGCCGACACCTTCGAGGACTACGCCAAGGCTGTCGCCGATGTCGGCTACCCCTGCGTGGTCAAGCCGGTGATGAGTTCCTCGGGCAAGGGCCAGAGCCTGCTGCGCAGCGACGCTGACCTGCAGAAATCCTGGGACTACGCACAAGAAGGCGGTCGTGCTGGCAAGGGCCGGGTGATCGTTGAAGGCTTTATCGATTTCGAATACGAAATCACCCTGCTTACCGTGCGCCATGTGGGCGGCACCACCTTCCTCGAGCCGGTTGGCCATCGTCAGGAGAAGGGCGACTACCAAGAGTCGTGGCAGCCGCAGGCGATGAGCGCCAAGGCGCTGGCCGAATCGCAGCGGGTGGCCAAGGCGGTTACTGATGCCCTGGGCGGGCGGGGTCTGTTCGGCGTGGAGCTGTTCGTCAAGGGCGATCAGGTGTGGTTCAGCGAAGTCTCGCCGCGTCCGCATGACACCGGCCTGGTGACCCTGATCTCGCAAGACCTGTCGCAGTTCGCCCTGCATGCGCGGGCGATTCTCGGCTTGCCGATTCCGCTGGTGCGCCAGTTCGGCCCATCGGCTTCGGCGGTGATTTTGCCGCAAGGCCAGTCGCAGCAGACCAGCTTCGCCAACCTCGATGCTGCCTTGAGCGAGCCGGATACCGCCATTCGCCTGTTCGGCAAGCCCGAGATCAATGGCCAGCGGCGCATGGGCGTGTGCCTGGCGCGCGATGAGTCGATCGAAGCGGCGCGGGCCAAGGCGACTCGTGCTTCGCAGGCGGTCAAAGTCGAGTTCTAACGTCAATCGCGGGGCAAGCCTGCTCCCACGCAATCCTCATATGGCTGCGTGGGAGCAGAGCAGCGTCGCCAACCGCGGTGCTGCCTGCCTCATATGGCGTGGGAGCGGGCTTGCCCCGCGATGTTTGCCTGGCTTTAGAGCTCTGCGTTACGCGTCTCTTTCAAGCACAGCACAGCAATCAAGCTGAGCACTGCTGCTGCCGACACGTAGCCTCCTACCCAACTCAAACCGCCCATGCTCACCAGTTTCTGCGCAAAGAACGGTGCGGCCGAAGCCCCGACGATACCGCCCAGGTTGTAGGCTGCCGAGGCGCCGGTATAGCGCACATGGGTCGGGAACAGCTCGGGCAGCAATGCCCCCATCGGCGCGAAGGTCACCCCCATCAAGAACAGCTCGATGGCCAGGAACAGCGCCACGCCCGTGGTCGAGCCCGAGGTCAGCAGCGGCTCCATGGTAAAGCCCGATGCCACCGCCAGCAGACCGCCGACGATCAACACCGGCTTGCGCCCGTAACGATCGCTGAGCCAGGCCGACAGCGGCGTGGCCAGGGCCATGAACACCACCGCGAAACACAGCAGGCCGAGGAAAGTCTCCCGGCTGTAGCCCAGGGTCGAGACGCCGTAGCTGAGCGAGAACACCGTGGAGATGTAGAACAGCGCATAGCACACCACCATCGCCGCAGCGCCAAGCAGGGTCGGCCGCCAGTGCTTGGCGAATAGATCGACTACTGGCATCTTGACCCGTTGGTGCTGGGCCACGGCTTTGGCGAACACTGGGCTCTCTTCAAGCTTGAGGCGCACGTACAGGCCGACCAGCACCAGCGCGGCGCTGAGCAGGAACGGAATACGCCAGCCCCACTCACGGAACTGCTCGTCGCTAAGGGTCAGTGCCAGGCTCAGGAACAGGCCGTTGGCGGCCAGGAAGCCGATCGACGGGCCCAGTTGCGGGAACATGCCGAACCAGGCGCGCTTGCCCGGCGGGGCGTTTTCCGTGGCCAGCAACGCCGCGCCACCCCATTCGCCGCCCAGCCCCAGGCCCTGGCCGAAGCGCAGCAGGCAAAGGATGATCGGCGCCCAGACGCCAATACTGTCGTAGCCAGGCAGAACGCCAATTGCTGTGGTCGAAACACCCATCAGCAGCAACGAGGCCACCAGGGTCGACTTGCGCCCGATGCGGTCGCCGAAGTGGCCGAACAGCGCCGAGCCCAGTGGCCGGGCAAGGAAGGCAATACCAAAGGTGAGGAAGGCGGCGAGCATTTGCGCGGTGCCCGACCCCGAGGGGAAGAATACCGGGCCGATCACCAGCGCAGCAGCGGTGGCGTATACATAAAAGTCGTAGAACTCGATGGCGGTGCCGATGAAGCTGGCGGAGGCCACCCGCGCGGGCGAGTTGACCGGCGCGACCGGGGTCGAGTCGGCGAAGGTGCTGCTGGTTGTCATTGCGTGGATCCCTGACAGTCAGATGCTCGCTGGCAAGCCGCACTGTGCCCAGGCAGGCACGGGCGCGCGGGCGCCGGAGCGTATTGTTGTGAGTCGCTCGACTGACGATGGCCCAGGGGATAAGGAGGGGAGCGGGGCTGTTCGGGGTGTTGAAGCAGGACCGCAGGGCTATCAGTGAAGCGGACTGGCCGTGTGACGCCGGGCGCGGGTAGCGGGCGGGACGGCAGGGCTGGGTAAGCGTGACCGGAGTATAGCTATCGGGTCACGGTCCAGACCAGTACCTTGCTGGCACAATTGTCCTCTGTTTCGAGGATTTCCAGGCGATAACGGCCGATTTTCAGGCACACGGCGCTGGCTGGAATGCTCTCCAGCGCTTCGGTGACCAGGCCATTGAGGGTCTTCGGCCCGCCATCGCAAGGCAGGTGCCAGCCCAGGCTGCGGTTGAGTTCGCGCAGCGAAGCGGTACCTTCGATGACGAAACGGCCATCGGCCTGGGGGTGGATGTGCGGGTTGTCCAGGCTCTGCTCGTCTTCGAACTCGCCGACGATCTCCTCGAGGATGTCCTCCAGGGTAACGATGCCCAGCACTTCGCCATACTCATCCACCACCACGCCCAGGCGCCGCTGCTGCTTGTGGAAATTCAGCAGCTGCAGTTGCAGTGGGGTGCTTTCGGGAACGAAGTAAGGCTCGTAGCAGGCGCCGTGGAGGGCTTCGAGGGTCAGCTCGGCACGCGGCAGCAGGTGACTGATCAGCTTGGTATTGAGGATCGCTTCAACCTGGTTGATGTCGTTGTGGTACACCGGCAGGCGGGTATGCCGGCTGACGATCAGTTGCTCGATGATCTGTTCGATGGGGTCGTCCAGGTTGATGCCATCGACTTCGTTGCGCGGCACCAGGATGTCGTTGACGGTGATCTTGTCCAGCGCTTGCAGGCCATCGAGCAGGCCATGACGGGGCGTCTCGTGCTGCTGGTCATCGTCCTCATGCTGTTCCTGCTCATGCAAGGCAACCGCTGTGGGCTGTGGGCGGAACGGGCGCAGGATCAGCTTGGCTGTGCCGTCGAGCAGGCAGGCAAAGGGTTGTAGCAGGGCCAGGGGAAGTCTGAGCAGGCTGGCACCGAGGCTGACGAAGGCCTGGGGGTTGCGCCGGGCCAGGCGCCGCGGCAGATACTCGGCCAGTACCAGCAGCGCCAGGCTGGCGGCCAGGCCGCCGAGCCAGAAGCCATGTTCGCCGCTAAGGCGTTGGCCAATCAGGCAAGCCAGGCCGAGCACCAGCAGCTTGCCCAGGCTGGCGCCGAACACCAGTGCCTGGGCGGGTAGGTTGGGTTCGCCGGTTTCTGCGCCGCGGGCATGGCCATTGAGTAACTGGCGTGCTGCATCGACCGCGGTAAACAACGCCGCCCACAGCAGTGCCAGGGCCAAGGTACCAAGCAGCGGGGCAAACGGCAGGCTATCCATAGGTGACCGTCAGATGTGCAGGATGAATTCGCGTACCAGCTTGCTGCCGAAGTAGGCCAGCATCAACAGGCAGAAACCGGCCAGGGTCCAGCGAATCGCCTTGTGTCCACGCCAGCCCAGGCGGGTGCGCCCCCACAGCAAGACGCTGAACACGATCCAGGCGACGCAGGCGAGCAGGGTCTTGTGCACCAGGTGCTGGGCGAACAGGTTGTCGAGGAACAGCCAGCCGGAGATCAGCGACAGCGATAGCAACGCCCAGCCGGCCCAGAGGAAACCAAACAGCAGGCTTTCCATGGTTTGCAGCGGCGGGAAGTTGCGGATCAGTCCGGACGGGTGCTTGTGCTTGAGCTGGTGGTCTTGCAGTAGCAGCAGCAGGGCTTGGAACACCGCGATGGTGAATAGCCCGTAGGCCAGGATCGACAGCAGGATGTGCGCGAGGATCCCCGGTTCTTCGTTGATCAGCGGTACCGTACCGGGTGGCGCGAACTGGGCCAGCAGGGCGGTTATAGCGCCGAGCGGGAACAGCAACACCAACAGGTTTTCCACGGGTATGCGCAGGCAGGCCAGCAGCGTCAGGCCGATGACGGCCACGGCAATCAGGCTGGAGGCGCTGAAGAAGTCCAGGCTCAGGCCCAGCGGCGTGAGCAGTTGGAAGAACAGCGCGCCGCCTTGGGCGATCACCGCGATGGCACCGAGCAGGCCGAGCAGCCGTTTGTCGGCGCGGGTGCCTTGGGCCAGGCGACTGCCGTGATAGAGCGCGGCGGCGATGTACAGGCCGGCGGCGATCAGATTGGGGATAAGACTGGGTGAAGAGAGCATAAGTCCTGGTAGGCAAGCCCTGAAAGAGAGGGAGTTTGGCATAGAACGCCGCTGCCAAGGAAGTCTGCGGGCAGGCTGGGGCATTGATATCGATCATGCTGGCCTGTTCACGGCTGAGCTCGCTGCGCCAGGGTCCAAGTCGCAGGCCTATTTTGCACACGGCAGGTGCATCCATCCGAGCATGGTGTGCGCCGCGAGCAGTCTTGGTTATAATCGCCGGCTTGCTGTGCCTTGCGCGTGTTCGATTTGCGCCTGGGCGCCTGACAAACCTCGGCTTTGCCAAGCCTGAAAGGATCACCATGTTCGAAAACCTGACCGACCGCCTGTCACAGACGCTGCGCCATGTCACCGGCAAGGCCAAGCTGACTGAAGACAACATCAAGGACACGTTGCGCGAAGTGCGCATGGCGCTGCTGGAAGCCGACGTCGCCCTGCCGGTGGTCAAGGATTTCGTCAACAGCATCAAAGAGCGTGCGGTCGGCACCGAAGTGTCGCGCAG
Organism: Pseudomonas sp. Je.1.5.c; assembly: GCF_051129895.1. NCBI lineage: Bacteria > Pseudomonadati > Pseudomonadota > Gammaproteobacteria > Pseudomonadales > Pseudomonadaceae > Pseudomonas > Pseudomonas sp. Je.1.5.c. The sequence continues at coordinate 14,926 of NZ_JBCPSP010000018.1, read as the reverse complement.
CCTGACCCCAGGCCAGGCGTTCGTGAAGATCGTCCAGGCCGAGCTGGAAAGCCTGATGGGCGCGGCCAACGAAGACCTCGCGCTGAACTCGGCCCCGCCTGCGGTAGTGCTGATGGCCGGTCTGCAGGGTGCGGGTAAGACCACCACTGCCGGCAAGCTGGCGCGCTTCCTTAAAGAGCGCAAGAAAAAGAGCGTCATGGTGGTCTCGGCTGACGTCTACCGTCCGGCGGCTATCAAGCAGCTGGAAACCCTGGCCAACGACATCGGCGTGACCTTCTTCCCGTCCGATATCAGCCAGAAGCCGGTAGCCATCGCTGAGGCGGCGATCCGCGAAGCCAAGCTCAAGTTCATCGACGTGGTCATCGTCGACACCGCCGGCCGTCTGCACATCGACGCCGACATGATGGACGAGATCAAGGACCTGCACGCTGCGGTCAAGCCGATCGAGACCCTGTTCGTGGTCGACGCCATGACCGGTCAGGACGCCGCCAACACCGCCAAGGCCTTTGGTGACGCCCTGCCGCTGACCGGCGTGGTGCTGACCAAGGTCGACGGTGACGCCCGTGGCGGTGCTGCGCTGTCGGTGCGCGCCATCACCGGCAAGCCGATCAAGTTCATCGGTATGGGCGAGAAGAGCGAAGCACTCGAGCCGTTCCACCCAGACCGGATCGCCTCGCGCATCCTTGGCATGGGTGACGTGCTCAGCCTGATCGAGCAGGCCGAGCAGAACATCGACAAGGCCAAGGCCGACAAGCTGGCCAAGAAGCTCAAGAAGGGCAAGGGCTTCGACCTCGAAGACTTCCGCGACCAGCTGCAGCAAATGAAGAACATGGGCGGCCTGGGCGGCTTGATGGACAAGCTGCCGAGCATCGGCGGGGTCAACCTGTCGCAGATGGGCAACGCCCAGGGCGCGGCCGAGAAGCAGTTCAAGCAAATGGAGGCGATCATCAACTCCATGACCCCGGCCGAGCGCCGCGACCCGGACCTGCTCAGCGGTTCGCGCAAGCGTCGTATCGCTCTGGGCTCCGGCACCCAGGTGCAGGACGTCGGCCGGCTGATCAAGCAGCACAAGCAGATGCAGAAGATGATGAAGAAATTCTCTACCAAGGGCGGCATGGCCAAGATGATGCGCGGCCTTGGTGGCATGATGCCTGGTGGCGGCATGCCCAAGCTGTAACCCCGAATCTGGTCGCCAGCCTAACCGCTGTCGACCGAACCCCGCCTCGGCGGGTACACCGCTGCCTTATATAAGGCAGCTTAAATCGCGAATCGGCAGGCTGGCCTTTTTTCTCAACGTAAAAAGGCATTTGCAAAAGTCCGGATATTCCTTGAGAATGTGCGGCCTTTCGGGCACCCGTGTGCCCGCTGTGCATTATGATTTGCAGCACCGACTACAGGAACGATGTTCAATGCTTACCATTCGTCTTGCCCGTGGCGGCTCCAAAAAGCGCCCGTTCTACCAACTGACCGTAACCGACTCGCGTAACCCGCGTGACGGCTCCCACATCGAACAGGTTGGCTTCTTCAACCCAATCGCTCGTGGTCAGGAAGTTCGTCTGTCCGTTAAACAAGACCGCGTTGCTCACTGGCTGAGCATCGGCGCACAGCCGTCTGAGCGCGTTGCTCAGCTGCTGAAGGAAGCTGCCAAGGCTGCTGCCTGAACAGTATGAACGCGACGCCAGAAAATGCTGATGACCTGATCGTTGTTGGCAAGATTTTTTCGGTTCACGGCGTTCGCGGCGAGGTGAAGGTGTATTCCTTTACCGATCCGATTGAAAACCTGTTGGATTACCGTAACTGGACGCTTCGGCGCGAAGGGTCGGTCAAGCAGGTCGAGCTGGTCAGTGGCCGTTCCAATAAAAAGGAGCTGGTCGCCAAGCTCAAAGGGCTCGACGATCGTGATGAAGCACGTCTTCTGAGCGGTTACGAGATTTGCATCTCGCGCAGCCTTTTGCCCAACCTGACTGAAGACGAGTACTACTGGTACCAGTTGCAAGGTCTGAAAGTCATCAATCAAGACGAACAGCTGTTCGGCAAGATTGATCACCTGTTGGAGACCGGCGCGAACGATGTAATGGTGGTCAAGCCTTGCGCAGGCAGCCTGGATGATCGCGAGCGTTTGTTGCCCTATACGGCGCAATGCGTGCTGGCAGTCGACCTGGAAGCAGGCGTGATGCGAGTCGAATGGGACGCGGATTTCTAACTGATGGGTAACCTTCGCGTAGAAGTCATCACGTTGTTCCCCGAGATGTTTTCGGCCATTACTGAGTACGGCATTACCAGCCGCGCGGTGAAGCAGGGCTTGTTGCAAGTCACCTGCTGGAACCCGCGGGACTACACCACTGATCGCCACCATACAGTGGATGATCGGCCGTTTGGCGGTGGTCCGGGCATGGTGATGAAGATCAAGCCTCTGGAAGATGCCTTGGCTAGCGCCAGGCAAGCGACTGGAGCCGCGGCGAAGGTGATCTACCTCTCGCCACAGGGCCGCAAGCTGGATCAGCAGGCGGTTCAAGGCCTGGCCGAACAGGAATCTCTGATCCTGATCGCCGGTCGTTATGAAGGCATTGACGAGCGTTTTATTGAGGCTCATGTCGATGAAGAGTGGTCGATTGGCGACTATGTACTTTCCGGTGGCGAGCTGCCGGCCATGGTCCTGATCGATGCGGTTACGCGGCTGCTGCCCGGAGCTTTAGGGCATGTAGGCTCGGCGGAGGAAGACTCCTTCACCGATGGCTTGCTGGATTGCCCGCACTACACCCGACCTGAGGTGTATGCGGATCAGCGTGTACCCGACGTGTTGCTAAGTGGCAACCATGCACATATCCGGCGTTGGCGGATGAAGCAGTCCCTTGGTAGGACCTTCGAACGACGCGCCGATCTTCTGGAAAGTCGCTCACTTTCTGGAGAAGAGAAGAAGCTGCTCGAGGAATACCTCCGCGAGCGGAACGATAGTTAACGTATCGATGGTGGATCACGTTTTCCACCTTAGGAGCACAGCATGACTAACAAAATCATCCAGCAGCTCGAAGCAGAGCAGATGAGCAAGGAAATCCCGACCTTCGCACCAGGCGACACCGTTGTCGTCCAGGTTAAAGTGAAGGAAGGTGATCGTTCCCGTCTGCAGGCGTTCGAAGGCGTTGTTATCGCCAAGCGCAACCGTGGTCTGAACAGCGCCTTCACCGTGCGCAAGATCTCCAGCGGCGTTGGCGTTGAGCGTACCTTCCAGACCTACAGCCCGCAAATCGACAGCCTGGCCGTGAAACGTCGTGGTGACGTGCGTAAAGCCAAGCTGTACTACCTGCGTGACCTGTCCGGCAAAGCCGCTCGCATCAAAGAAAAACTGTCTTGAGTGCAGTTTGACTGGTGGCTGCGGCCACCATGCGAGAAAAAAAGCAGCCTTCGGGCTGCTTTTTTGCTTTCTGAAACCTTGCCCTTGCGATGTGAAGTAATCATGACCAGCACCCGAGACCAGGAAATCCAGCGCCGCACCGAGCTGTCGGTGACCCGCGTGACCAAGGCGGTGTTTCCTAACACCACCAACCACCACAACACCTTGTTCGGCGGTACCGCGCTGGCCTGGATGGACGAAGTGTCGTTCATCGCCGCCACCCGCTTCTGCCGCCTGCCGCTGGTGACCGTGTCCACTGACCGCATCGACTTCAAGCACCCGATTCCGGCGGGCTCGATCGTTGAGTTGGTCGGGACGGTGGTCAAGGTGGGCAATACCAGCTTGCAGGTGCAGGTGGATGTGTTCGTCGAGAACATGTACCTGGATGGTCGTGAGCGGGCGATTCATGGCGTGTTCAGCTTTGTTGCCATCGATGAAGACAAGCGGCCAGTGCCGGTTTTGGCTGAGGCCTGATAAGTGTTGTTGTCTGTACTGGCCCTACTACGCCAGTCTGGTCGGCCTGAGTCGCCTGCATCGCGGGGCAAGCCCGCTCCCACGCTGGAGTGTTTTCTCGGCGAGCGTGGCAGCGGGCTTGCCCTGCGATAGGGCCAGTACAGACAACACATCACCGCCTGTGAAACACTGAACGCACTTTCATATCCAGCGATTGCGCATGCCCGCCCTCGACCATCCTCTGATCGATCAATTCCTCGACGCCCTGTGGCTGGAAAAAGGCCTCTCCGATAACACCCGCGTGTCCTATCGCAGTGACTTGGCCCTGTTCAACGGATGGCTGCAGGAGCACGGCGTAGCACTGCCGGACGCAGGCCGCGAGCTGATCCTCGATCATCTGGCCTGGCGTCTCGAGCAAGGTTATAAACCTCGCTCAACTGCACGGTTTATCTCCGGCCTGCGTGGCTTCTTTCGTTATTTGTTGCGGGAAAAGCTGATCGCTGTAGACCCGACCCTACAAATCGACATGCCGCAATTGGGTAAGCCGTTGCCCAAATCGCTGTCGGAAGCTGACGTCGAAGCCTTACTGCAAGCCCCCGACCTGAGCGAGGCCATCGGCCAGCGTGATCGCGCCATGCTTGAAGTGCTCTACGCCTGTGGCCTGCGGGTGACCGAGCTGGTCAGCCTGACCCTCGATCAAGTCAACCTGCGCCAGGGGGTATTGCGGGTCATGGGCAAGGGCAGCAAGGAGCGTCTGGTACCCATGGGCGAGGAGGCGGTGCTGTGGTTGGAGCGCTACTTGCGCCAGGCCCGCGCCGAGTTGCTCAAAGAGCGCCCCAGCGATGTCCTGTTCCCCAGCCAGCGTGGCGAGCAGATGACCCGCCAGACGTTCTGGCACCGGATCAAGCACCAGGCCCAGGTCGCTGGCATCGACAAGTCACTGTCGCCGCATACCTTGCGCCACGCCTTCGCCACCCATCTGCTCAACCACGGCGCCGACCTGCGCGTAGTGCAGATGTTGCTCGGCCACAGCGATCTCTCCACCACGCAGATCTACACCCATGTGGCCAAGGCTCGACTGCAGCAGCTGCACGCACAACACCATCCGCGTGGATGAATGATTTTCATGTTCCGCCGACCGGCACGTGAGGACTCATCCAGCCGCAGCTTGATGTGGTAGGCTTGAGCGGTTTGCACCAAGGGCCGCCCGGTTGCCGCGATTTTTCCCGCAGGCGACGTCCTGCGGCCCCGTCCGTCTTCAGGAGTACCCCATGCGCGTGACCCAGATTTTCGCCGCCGCCGCTTTGGCGCTGGCCAGCACCTTTGCCGCCGCCGCAGCCACCGATGCCAACGCCGGTGCCGAGCAGGCGATCCGCAAGACCTTGCAAACCCTTGAGTTGGAAGTGCCGGTCGAAAGCGTCGCCAGCAGCCCGCTCAATGGCCTGTATGAAGTCAAGCTGCAGGGCGGTCGGGTGCTGTACGCTAGCGCTGACGGCCAGTTCGTGATGCAGGGCTACCTGTTCCAGATCCAGGACGGCAAGCCGGTCAACCTGACTGAAAAAACTGAGCGTCAGGGCATCGCCAAGCTCATCAACGGCATTCCAGCGGGCGAGATGGTGGTTTATCCTGCCAAGGGCGAAACCAAGTCGCACATCACCGTGTTCACCGACACCACCTGCCCGTATTGCCACAAGCTGCACGCCGAAGTGCCGGAGCTCAACCGTCGTGGTATCGAAGTGCGCTACGTCGCCTTCCCACGTCAGGGCCTGGGCTCGCCAGGTGACGAGCAGTTGCAGGCAGTGTGGTGCTCCAGCGATCGTCGCGCGGCGATGGACAAGATGGTGGATGGCAAGGAAATCAAAGCCGCCAAGTGCGCCAACCCGGTCGGCAAGCAGTTCCATCTGGGCCAGTCGATCGGTGTCAACGGTACGCCGGCCATCGTCCTGGAAAGCGGCCAGGTGATTCCGGGCTATCAACCCGCTCCGCAAGTGGCCAAGCTGGCCTTGGCACCAAGCAAGTAATCCAATTCAGTACGCCGTCGTCATGGGGTGACGGCATGTTTCACGGTCGGCACAGCGCCGGCCGTTCAATGGGGAGTTCACAGTGAAACCGGTCAAAGTAGGCATCTGTGGGTTGGGGACCGTCGGTGGCGGAACCTTCAATGTACTTCAGCGCAACGCCGAGGAGATTGCCCGCCGTGCCGGGCGCGGTATTGAAGTTGCACAGATTGCCATGCGCTCGCAGAACCCGAACTGCCAGATTACCGGTACCCCCATTACCGCTGATGTGTTCGAGGTTGCGAGCAACCCAGAGATTGATATCGTCATCGAGCTGATCGGTGGCTACACCATTGCCCGTGACCTGGTCCTGAAGGCCATCGAGAACGGCAAGCACGTGGTGACTGCCAACAAGGCGCTGATCGCCGTGCACGGCAACGAGATCTTTGCCAAGGCCCGCGAGAAGGGCGTCATCGTCGCCTTCGAAGCGGCTGTCGCTGGTGGCATCCCGGTGATCAAGGCGATCCGCGAAGGTCTTTCGGCCAACCGCATCAACTGGCTGGCCGGGATCATCAACGGCACTGGCAACTTCATCCTCACCGAGATGCGCGACAAGGGCCGTACCTTCCCTGACGTGCTCGCCGAAGCGCAGGCCTTGGGTTATGCCGAAGCCGACCCGACCTTCGATGTCGAAGGCATCGATGCGGCGCATAAGCTGACCATCCTGGCCTCGATTGCCTTTGGCATCCCGCTGCAGTTCGACAAGGCCTACACCGAGGGCATCACCCAGCTGACCACTGCCGATGTCAACTACGCCGAAGCGCTGGGCTACCGCATCAAGCACCTGGGCGTGGCGCGCAGCACCGACGCTGGTATCGAGCTGCGCGTGCATCCGACGCTGATCCCTAGCGACCGCCTGATTGCCAACGTCAACGGCGTGATGAACGCGGTGATGGTCAATGGCGATGCCGCCGGTTCCACCTTGTACTACGGCGCTGGTGCCGGGATGGAGCCGACGGCCTCGTCGGTCGTCGCCGACCTGGTCGATGTGGTCCGGGCGATGACCTCCGACCCGGAAAACCGCGTACCGCACCTGGCCTTCCAGCCGGACGCGTTGTCGGCCCACCCGATTCTGCCGATCGAGGCCTGCGAAAGCGCCTACTACCTGCGCATTCAGGCCAAGGATCATCCGGGCGTACTGGCCCAGGTGGCGAGCATCCTGTCGGAGCGCGGCATCAACATCGAGTCGATCATGCAGAAGGAAGCCGAGGAGCAGGACGGTCTGGTGCCGATGATCCTGGTCACTCACCGTGTGGTCGAAAAACGCATCAACGACGCCATCCTCGCCCTGGAATCGCTGCAGGATGTGATCGGCAAGGTCGTGCGTATCCGCGTCGAACAGCTCAACTAATTTCGCCAACGGGCCGCCTGCGCGGCCCGGGCCCCAGCATTAAAGGTTTGCCCCTATGCGCTATATCAGTACTCGCGGCCAGGCCCCGGCCCTGAACTTCGAAGACGTCCTGCTCGCAGGCCTTGCCAGCGATGGCGGCCTGTATGTCCCGGAGAACCTGCCACGCTTCACCCAGGAAGAAATCGCCTCGTGGGCTGGCCTGCCGTACCACGAGCTGGCCTTCCGCGTCATGCGCCCGTTCGTTGCCGGCAGCATCGCCGATGCTGACTTCAAGAAGATCCTCGAAGAAACCTACGGCGCGTTCTCCCACGCCGCTGTGGCACCGCTGCGCCAGCTCAACAGCAACGAGTGGGTCATGGAGCTGTTCCACGGCCCGACCCTGGCGTTCAAGGACTTCGCCCTGCAACTGCTCGGTCGCCTGCTCGATCACGTATTGGCCAAGCGCGGCGAGCGTGTGGTGATCGTCGGCGCCACCAGTGGTGACACCGGTTCTGCGGCCATTGAGGGCTGCCGTCGTTGCGACAACGTCGACATCTTCATCCTGCATCCACACCAGCGCGTGTCGGAAGTGCAGCGCCGGCAGATGACCACCATCTTCGGTGACAACATCCACAACATCGCCATCGAAGGCAACTTCGACGACTGCCAGGAGATGGTCAAGGCCAGCTTCGCCGACCAGTCGTTCCTCAAAGGCACGCGTCTGGTTGCCGTCAACTCGATCAACTGGGCGCGGATCATGGCCCAGATCGTCTACTACTTCCACGCAGCCTTGCAGCTGGGTGGCCCGGCGCGTTCGGTGGCGTTCTCGGTTCCAACCGGCAACTTCGGCGACATCTTCGCCGGTTACCTGGCGCGCAACATGGGCCTGCCGATCAGCCAGCTGGTCGTGGCGACCAACCGCAACGACATCCTGCACCGCTTCATGAGCGGCAACCAGTATGTCAAAGAGACCTTGCACGCAACCTTGTCGCCGTCGATGGACATCATGGTCTCGTCCAACTTCGAGCGCCTGTTGTTCGATCTGCACGGTCGCAATGGCGCGGCGATTGCCGAGCTGATGGGCAACTTCAAGCAAGGCGGCGGTTTCAGCGTCGATGAAGATCGTTGGACTGAAGCGCGCAAGTTGTTCGACTCGCTGGCCGTCAGCGACGAGCAAACCTGCGAGACCATCGCCGAAGTCTTCGCCAGCACCGGCGAAGTGCTCGATCCGCACACGGCGATTGGCGTCAAGGCCGCTCGTGAGTGCCGCCGTAGCCTGGACACGCCGATGGTAGTGCTGGGTACCGCGCATCCGGTCAAGTTCCCGGAAGCGGTGGAGAAGGCCGGCGTAGGCAAGGCGCTGGAGCTGCCGGCACACCTGAGCGATCTGTTCAGCCGCGAAGAGCGATGCACGGTGTTGGCCAATGACCTGAAGGCCGTCCAGGCGTTTGTCAGCCAGCACGGTAATCGCGGTAAGCCGCTGTAAGCGATCTGCGTGCGTGTAAAGAGCCCGTCCTGTGACGGGCTCTCTTGTTTTTGAGGAATTGTTACCCCCGACTTTAAGTAATTTCCTATTTCACCCATTCAGGGTGTTTCCTAGAGTTGCCGACACCTCAATCCGGGCGTGTGGCGCCCAGGAGCGCTTCATGAATCGGCTCAACGTCCTGATCTACCAGGAACGCCCCTCCCAGCAAATGACCCTGCATCAGGCGTGCAATGCCCAGGGGGTATTCAATGTACGCCTGGCAGAAGACCTGCCGGCCGCCAAGGCCTGCTTGGCGAGCGAACCGTTGTTCGACCTGCTGATCCTCGACCATGCCATGTCCGAGACGGCTGGCAAACGCTTACTCAATCATCTGTGTAGCGTGCACGGGGTAAGGGCGATCTTGTTTGTCGGCGAACCGTGCGCGAGCCGGGCGGATCTTGCACGCGAAGCCCGTCAACGCGGTTTGTGGGTGCTGGCTGAGCTCTCTTGGCCAATCACGATGCCTAGGCTTGAGCAGGCGCTAAAACGCCTGTGTAGCCGCTCCCCGGTTGTCGCCAGGGAAGGTTTTCAAACTGTCATGTTGCACGCGCATGCTCAGTGAAACAGGCCTGTAGCTGCGAACTTTGCGCAGCGTCCGAGGGTCAGTACCGATATGTCCCAAAACAAAGCGAGTACGCCGGATGGAAAGAATCTGCAGACTGCTCAATGATGCCCTGACTCCCTACACGGCCCAACTTGGCGCAGTTGACGCCAATGCAAACCGGCAATTGACCGTGCACGACAGCCACGGCAGCGTCACCTTGCAACGCATGGTCAGCCAGCGACAACTGCAGGAGCAAAGTCTGCTGATCGATCTGGTAGATGGTTTGCACCGCGACCTGCAGATCGCCGAAGGACGCCTGCAGCCGTGTGTCATTGCAGCGCTGCAGCATCAGCAACATATTCATGGAACCTTCGCCTGAGCGATCCGTCAGACACAGTAATGGCAGCCCAGCGGCGCTTTGCTCCGGTGTCGTCAGGTTGTCACGGGAAGTTCGCGAGGACTTTCGATTAGCCCCGGTCGTCTTCCCCAGCGACCGGGGTTTCTTTTTGCCGTTATCAGGGCTGCGGCGTGGCGTTTGGCAGGGTTTGCTCGGTGAGCTGTCGAGCCTGCTGCAAATAACCCTCACGCAATTCCGGGTCGAGCCAATGGGCATAGAGCTGGGGCAGGGTGTCGCGGCGCAGTGGTGGGAGCAGTTGGTCGATATGAGCAATCGCTTCACGCCCCAGTGGTGTGTTGGAACAAGCGACATGCAGGAACTGATAGGGGTTTACCCCCTGGATCGGATAGAACAGGTAATCATCCAGCCTGCCACCTTGCTGTTGAATCAGATAGCGAACTTCAGGCCAATAGCCCAGGACCAATTGCAAACGCCCTAGTTGCTGCATCTGCAACAAGCTCGCTGTGGCGTCGTTGCCGTAATGGCGACTGAAGGCGCTATCGGGCAACTGGCGCAGGATGTCATCCACCTGTGCGCTGTAGCTGCGCTCGGCGACGATACCCAGCTTGAGCCGGGTTTCTGCCAGCAATTGCTTGAGATCGACTTGCTGTGCATCGAGAAAAGGTTCGATCACGGCCTGGTCTCGTTTACGCACCACCACACCGCTGCTCAACACGCCCAGTGTGGGCTTGGAAAACAGCGCATATTTCGCCCGTTCTGGCGTCCATAACAGCGTGGGATCGCAGGTAAAGCTGGGTTCTTGAAGCATCTGGATGCCGCGGGCGCGATTGACCCGCACGATGCTGTGGTCGTATTCGGGCATCTGCTCGATCAACATAGGCAGCATGCGGTCGATCACCCCCTGGCCCTTCTCCGGGCCTTCGAAGATGGTGAACGGCGGCAAGTCGCGCACCAGCCAGAGCAGGCGCTCCTTGGCCTCAGCGACCACAGGCAGCAGAGCGCAGAGCAGGATCAGGGTACGAAGCAGACGGCTGGCGCGCATGGGCATGGCGAGCGGCGCGGGGTCAGACCGCACCGGCCTCACGCAAGCGGGCGATCGCCGCAGCGTCGTAGCCAAGGCGAGTCAGCAGCGCTTCAGTGTGTTCCCCAAGGGCCGGGCCTACCCATTCGGTGGATCCTGGGGTATCGGAGAGTTTGGGCACGATGCCAGGCATCTTGAAGGGTTTGCCGTCCGGCAGTCGACCTTGCAGGAACATCTCCCGCGCGAGAAATTGCGGGTCGCTGAACATGTCTTCGGCGGAGTAAATGCGGCTGGCAGGCACCTGAGCGTCGTTGAGGGTCTGCATCACTTGGTCCAGCGCCAGGCCATTGACCCAGCGATCGATCACCCCATACAGCTCGTCCCGGCGCAGGTCGCGGCCATCGTTGCTGGCCAGGCTGGGGTCATTGGCCAGGTCGTCGCGGCCGATGGCCTGCATCAAACGCTTGAAGATGGCATCGCCGTTGGCGCCGATCTGCACATGCTTACCGTCGGCGCTGGTGTGGATACAGGAAGGCGTGATCCCCGGCATGATGTTGCCGGTGCGCTCGCGAATGAAGCCGAACACGTCGAACTCCGGGACCATGCTCTCCATCATGGCGAAAATGGCTTCATACAGGGCGACATCCACCACCTGGCCCTCACCGCCGTTCACCTCCCGGTGACGCAAGGCCATCAAGGCGCCGATCACCCCCCACAACGCGGCAATCGAGTCGCCGATGGAAATCCCGGTGCGCACCGGCGGGCGGTCCTCGAAGCCCGTGATATAGCGCAGCCCGCCCATCGACTCACCTACCGCGCCAAAGCCTGGCTGGTCTTTCATCGGCCCGGTCTGGCCGAAGCCCGACAGGCGCACCATGACCAAGCGCGGATTGAGCGCATGCAACACATCCCAACCCAAGCCGAGCTTTTCCAGTACCCCCGGGCGGAAGTTCTCGATCAGGATGTCCGCCTCGGCCAGCAGGCGCTTGAGAATCTCGCGTCCTTGCTCATGCTTGAGGTTGAGGGTCAGCGACTGCTTGTTACGCGCCTGCACGAACCACCACAGCGAGGTGCCCTCGTAAAGCTTGCGCCACTTGCGCAGCGGGTCGCCGCCGTCGGGGGACTCGACCTTGATCACCTCGGCGCCGAACTCGGCGCAGATGCGCGAAGCGAACGGGCCAGCGATCAGGGTGCCAAGCTCGATGACTTTAAGACCTGCGAGGGGTTTGCTGGGCGTGGGCATGGGGCATCCGTGGCAACAGGGCAGAGCGGTGGTTTTATCATAGGTCGCCAGCGGCAGATACTGCTGCGACGCAAGCAAGCCTGGATCAGTTAGACTGTGCGACTTTTCTCTTGCAAGAAGCCCGCTGCCCATGGCCCAGCCGTCCACCACCTACAAATTCGAACTGAACCTGACCGACCTCGATCGCGGCGTGTACGAAAGCGTCAAGCAGACCATCGCCCGTCACCCTTCGGAAACCGAGGAGCGCATGGCCGTTCGTCTGTTGGCTTACGCGCTTTGGTACAACGAGAACCTGTCGTTTGGCCGCGGATTGTCGGACGTTGATGAGCCTGCCCTGTGGGAAAAGAGCCTCGACGACCGCGTGCTGCACTGGATCGAAGTCGGCCAGCCTGACGCTGACCGCCTGACCTGGTGCTCGCGCCGGACCGAGCGCACCAGCCTGTTGGCCTATGGCAGCCTGCGGGTCTGGGAGACCAAGGTGGTTGGCGCGGTCAAGAATCTGAAGAACCTGCACATCGCTGCGGTACCGCAAGAGGTGCTGGAGGTCCTGGCCAAGGACATGCCGCGCAGCATCAAGTGGGACGTGATGATCAGTGAAGGCACGGTGTTCGTCACTGACGACCGTGGCCAGCACGAAGTGCAGCTGCAGTGGCTGCTCGGCGAGCGCGGCTGATTTCAACCCTAATTGACTGCTGAAGGCCCCATGCGTATCGAACCTCGCCCCCTGCCGCCGACCCTGCCGTTTCTTGGCAGCCTGCCCCCTTTGCTGACCCGCCTGTACGCCGCCCGTGGCGTGCAGTCCGAGGCTGAGCTGGACAAGAGCCTGGCGCGCTTGCTGCCGTTTGCTCAGCTCAAGGGCATCGACGCGGCGGTGGATCTGCTGGTCGAGGCGCTGGATCAGCGTCAGCGCATCCTGATCGTCGGCGACTTCGACGCCGACGGTGCTACGGCCAGTACCGTCGGCGTGCTGGGTTTGCGTCTGCTGGGCGCAGCGCATGTCGACTACCTGGTACCCAATCGCTTCGAGTATGGCTATGGCCTGACCCCGGAAATTGTCGAGGTGGCGCTGCAGCGTCAGCCGCACCTGCTGGTAACCGTGGATAATGGCATTTCCAGTGTGGAGGGCGTGGCGGCAGCCAAGGCAGCCGGGCTCAAGGTGCTGGTCACAGACCACCACTTGCCAGGTCCGCAACTGCCGGATGCTGATGCCATCGTCAACCCGAACCAACCGGGCTGCGCCTTCCCCAGCAAGGCGCTGGCCGGGGTGGGGGTGATCTTCTACGTGCTGATGGCCCTGCGCGCGCGCCTGCGTAGCCTTGGCCGCTACGACAGCCAGCCACAGCCGAACATTGGCGAGCTGCTCGATCTGGTCGCCTTGGGGAGCGTGGCTGACGTGGTGCCGCTGGATGCCAACAACCGCATCCTGGTCCATCAAGGCCTGGAGCGCATTCGGGCTGGACGCGCGCGCGCGGGGCTCAAGGCCATTCTTGAGGTGGCTCGACGGGATCATCAGCGCATCACCTCCACTGACCTTGGCTTCATCCTCGGCCCACGATTGAATGCTGCTGGGCGTCTGGATGACATGAGCCTGGGCATCGAATGCCTGCTCTGCGAAGACCCGGCGTTGGCGCGTGATATGGCCGAACAGCTCGATGGCCTGAACCAGGATCGTAAGTCCATCGAGCAGGGCATGCAGCGTGAGGCGCTGGCTCAGCTCAAGGATTTGCCGGTTGAGTCCATGCCCTATGGCTTGTGCTTGTTCGATGCCGATTGGCACCAGGGGGTGATCGGTATTCTCGCCTCGCGTCTGAAAGAGCGTTATCACCGGCCGACCATTGCCTTCGCCGATGCGGGCGAGGGCATGCTCAAGGGCTCGGCGCGATCGGTGCCGGGTTTTCACATTCGTGATGCGTTGGATGCGGTGGCGGCGCGGCATCCGCAATTGATCAGCAAGTTTGGCGGGCATGCCATGGCGGCGGGTTTGTCGCTGCCAGCGGAGAACCTTCCGGCGTTTGCCGAGGCGTTCGATCAAGAGACGCGGCGGCAGTTGAGCGAGGATGATCTGACTGGGCGGTTGTTGTCCGATGGCACCTTGGCGGTCGAGGAGTTTCACCTTGATCTGGCGCGGGCGCTACGCAATGCCGGGCCTTGGGGGCAGCACTTTCCTGAGCCGCTGTTCCACGGGGTGTTTCAGTTGGTCGAGCAGCGGGTGGTGGGTGAGCGGCATTTGAAGGTGGTGCTCAAGAGCGAATGTGGGGCGGTCAGGTTGGATGGGATCGCGTTTGGGATTGATCGGGAGGTTTGGCCGAATCCTACCGTGCGCTGGGTGGAGTTGGCTTATAAGCTGGATGTGAATGAGTTTCGCGGGAATGAGAGTGTGCAGTTGATGATTGCGCACATTGAGGCTCGCTGATTGCTGATTGCTGATTGCTGATTGCTGATTGCTGATTGCTGATTGCTGATTGCTGATTTGCTCGGTGTTGGTTTGTGGGATTGGGTGCATATCCATGAGCGATGGTGACATTTAGGCACCCTTCCGCCCTTACGGCGGGTCACTTTTTGGCAAACGCCCCAAAAAGTAACCAAAAAGGTCTGCGCTCCACCATCCGGCCCTGCGCTGCGCTACGGGTCCCTTCGCGCCGGCGCCTTCCGGGCCCGCGCGGCCTACGATTTGCTGCGCAAATCTACATCTCGCGCCTTCGGCTGCGCCGAAGGGTGCTAACGCACCTGGCCCTACAGGCACCTCTGCTCAGCCTCCTGAAGTCGCGAATCTGCGTCGCCTGGAATTGCTCGCACGAAGATCAAGAGCAGCGAATCGCTACGCTCTCGCAGAAGCCAAGGCCAAGGCCAAGGTCTGAATTTTTCTTTTGTGTTGTTTGTTCCGGCCTCTTCGCGGGGCAAGCCCGCTCCCACGATACCGCGCCGCTTTTGGTTGGCGGTGACTCGTGGGAGCGGGCTTGCCCCGCGCTGGCGGCCAACTATCCACCACACCTGGCACTATCGC
>NZ_JBCPSP010000017.1:0-103846 GCF_051129895.1 Pseudomonas sp. Je.1.5.c | reverse complement strand
TTGACGACCATAGAGCATTGGAACCACCTGATCCCATCCCGAACTCAGTAGTGAAACGATGCATCGCCGATGGTAGTGTGGGGTTTCCCCATGTGAGAGTAGGTCATCGTCAAGATTCATTTCGCAAAACCCCTATCTGCGTGAGCAGGTAGGGGTTTTGTCTTTCTGGCTGAAAAGAAATGTGGCTGTGTGGGTTTCAGTTCGCAGCCCATCCCCATGATATGGTTCCTCCCCAGGACCGACTGCCCTCCAGAGAGTGCCCAATGGCAAATACCCCCTTGCACCCCGGCTTCATGATCGTTCACGGCAACCGCCTGGATGACCTGCGTAGCCTGGTTGTGAGCTGGATGCGTCGTTACCCGCTCGCGCCCCTGGAGAACGAAGTCGCCTTGGTACAGAGCAATGGCATCGCCCAATGGCTCAAGCTGGCCCTGGCCGAAGACCCACAGGACGACGACCAAGGTGGCTGTGGCATTGCCGCTGCCATCGATGTGCAATTGCCGGGTAGCTTCATGTGGCAGCTGTACCGCAAGGTCCTGGGCCGTGATGAAATCCCAGAAGTGTCCTTGCTCGACAAGGCGCCGTTGACCTGGCGGCTGATGCGCCTGCTCCCCGAGTTGATCAAGCGCCCGCATTTCGAACCGCTGCGACGCTTTCTGACCGACGACAGCGACCTGCGCAAGCGCTATCAGCTGGCCGAGCGATTGGCCGATCTGTTCGACCAATACCAGGTCTACCGCGCCGACTGGCTCAAGGACTGGGCTGGCGGTGAGCATGTGCTTAACAGCGCTCGCGGCGAGCGCAAGCCTTTGGCTCCCGGTAATCGCTGGCAGGCCGAGTTGTGGCGCGCATTACTCGAAGATGTCGGCCTGGAAGGCATGGCCCAGAGCCGTGCCGGGGTGCACCAACGCTTTATCGAGCGCATGCACAGCCTGGCGCAAGCGCCCAGCGGTCTCCCCGGCAGAGCGATCGTATTCGGCATCTCTTCCTTGCCCGCGCAAGCCCTCGAAGCCCTTGCTGGCCTGGCCCGTTTCAGCCAGGTGCTGTTATGCGTGCATAACCCCTGTCGCCACCATTGGGCCGATATCGTTGCCGACAAAGATCTGCTCCGGCACCAGTACAAGCGTCAACAACGCAAGCAGGGCATGCCGCTGCAATTGGACGACGACTCGCTGCACCAGCATGCCCATCCACTGCTGGCCGCCTGGGGTAAGCAGGGCCGTGACTACATCAACTTGCTCGATAGCTATGACGACCCCGCCAGCTACCAAGGGGTGTTCAGCGACGGTCGTATCGACCTGTTCAGCGAGGGCCAGCCGACCAACCTGCTCAACCAGCTGCAGGATGACATCCTTGAGTTGCGGCCTTTGGCCGAGACCCGCGACGTGTGGCCGCCAGTCGATCCCGGCAAGGATCGCTCGATACGCTTCCACGTCGCGCACAGTGCCCAGCGTGAAGTTGAAATCCTTCATGACCAACTGCTAGCCCGTTTCAGCGCCGACCCAACCCTGCGCCCGCGCGACATTATCGTCATGCTGCCAGCGATCGATGACTATGCCCCCCACATCCGCGCGGTGTTTGGCCAGTTGGATCGCCATGATCCGCGCTATATCCCCTTCACCCTGACCGACCAGGGCCAGCGCGGTCGCGACCCACTGCTGATTGCCCTGGAGCACTTGCTCAAGTTGCCGGAAAGCCGCTTCGCGGTGAGTGAAGTCCTCGACCTGCTCGATGTTCCTGCGCTACGTGCTCGCTTCGCCATCCAGGAAAGCGATTTGCCAACCCTGCACCGCTGGATCGAGGGCGCCGGTATCCGCTGGGGCCTGAATGCCGAACAGCGCGCTACCCTTGGTTTGCCGCAAGGCCTGGAGCAGAACAGTTGGCGCTTCGGCCTGCGACGCATGCTGCTTGGCTACGCCGTTGGGGTGGGCGAGGGCTGTGATGGCATCGAACCTTATGACGAAATTGGCGGCCTGGACGCAGCCTTGATCGGCCCGCTAGTAGCCTTGCTCGATGCCCTCGATGTGGCCTGCCTGGCATTGTCGCAACCCGCCACCGCAGCGCAGTGGGGCGAGCGCCTGAACGCCTTGCTGCAGGTGTTCTTCCTGGCTGAAAACGAACACGACGAGTTTCTTCTGGTGCAGCTGCAAGACCTGCAAGACACCTGGCTGCAAACCTGCGACACCGTCGGCCTGCAAGACCCCTTGCCGCTGACGGTGGTGCGCGAAGCCTGGTTGTCCGGCCTGGATCAGGGCAAGCTGTCGCAGCGCTTTCTTGCGGGCTCGGTGAACTTCTGCACCCTGATGCCCATGCGTGCGATCCCCTTCCGGGTGGTCTGTCTGCTGGGCATGAACGACGGCGATTATCCGCGCGCCCAGCAACCCCTGGACTTCGACCTGATGGCCAGCGACTATCGCCCAGGTGACCGTTCGCGGCGCGAGGATGACCGCTACCTGCTGCTCGAAGCACTGCTCTCGGCCCGGGACCAGTTGTACGTCAGCTGGGTCGGTCGCAGCATCCGCGACAACAGTGAGCGTCCGGCATCGGTGCTGATTGGCCAGTTGCGGGATCACCTCGCAGCAGGATGGCGACTGGCCGGAGCCAAGCAAGGGCTGCGTGACGACCCTGGCCAGCAACTGCTGCACGCGCTGACCCAGGAGCACCCCTTGCAGCCCTTCAGCCAGCGCTATTTCCAGAAGGGCAGCCCGCTGTTCAGTTATGCCCATGAGTGGCAGGTATTGCACCAGACCGACGACTCGCCGCTTCCGGCTGATCAACCATTGCCGCCGTATGTGAGTGACGAGCCACTGAACCTGGTGCAACTGCAGGACTTCTTGCGCCACCCGGTTCGGCATTTCTTCAGTCAACGCTTGAAGGTGTTCTTCGAGGCACTTGAAGCGCCGACTCCGGACGAAGAGCCTTTCGTCCTCGATGCGCTACAGCGATACGGCCTTAGCGAGACATTGCTGGGCGCAGCGCTGGCCGATCCAGAC
The DNA here is from genome assembly GCF_051129895.1 of Pseudomonas sp. Je.1.5.c. NCBI lineage: Bacteria > Pseudomonadati > Pseudomonadota > Gammaproteobacteria > Pseudomonadales > Pseudomonadaceae > Pseudomonas > Pseudomonas sp. Je.1.5.c. The sequence goes on along the minus strand of NZ_JBCPSP010000017.1, from coordinate 100,853 downwards.
AACGCCGAACGCGCCTTGCACACCCAGGCGCGTCGCCTACAGGCATGTGGCCTGCTGCCACTGGCGGGGTTTGGCGAGATCCTCCAGGCCGAGCTGATTCAGCCGCTGCCGGACCTGCTGCAACGCCATCGGCAACTGCTGCAGCGCTGGCCGACCCTGGTCGAGGGCGCCCTGCCGATTCACTTCGAACGCGGTAGCGATCGCTTGCAGGGCTGGCTGGGCCGGGTTTATCAGGCCGATGACCAGAGCTTGTTGAGCATCACCACCGTGCCCAACACCATCAGTGCAGGGCGCAACAACCTCAAGCGACATCGCCTGATCCCCACCTGGGTGATGCACCTGGCGGCCTGCGCCGCCGGCTACCCGCTGCACAGCGCCCTGGTTGCCAGTGACCTGACCCTGCTGCTTGAGCCGCTACCACAGGCACAGGCCGCCGATCTGCTGGGCGATCTGCTGATCTCGCGCCAAGCCGCAATGAACGCGCCGCTGCCAGTGGCGGCCAAGACCGCATTCGCTTGGCTGGCCCAGGATGATGCCGACAAAGCCTTGGCTGCCGCTGCCCGCGCCTACGAAGGCGACGGCCAGAACAGCTTTGGCGAGCGCAGCGAAAGCCTGGCCCTGGCCCGGCAGTTTCGCGACTTTGCCGCGCTTACGGCTGATGAAACATTCGAAGGCTGGTGTGAAGCCCTGTACCGCCCCCTGTTCGCCGCGCCCTGGCAGACCCTGGGCAATCCGGAGAGTGCCGCATGACCCAGGCCCGCCCTTTGGCCTTGAGCTTTCCGCTGCATGGCAGCCAACTGATCGAAGCCAGCGCCGGTACCGGTAAAACCTTCACTATCTCGGCGCTGTACCTGCGCCTGATCCTCGGGCATGGCGACGAGCAGGGCTTTGGCCGCGAACTGTTGCCGCCGCAGATCCTCGTAGTGACCTTCACCGACGCCGCCACCAAAGAGTTGCGCGAGCGTATCCGCACCCGCCTGGCAGAAGCTGCGCGCTTCTTCCGTGGCGAGCTGGCCGACGCCGATCCACTGCTGCAGCTACTGCGCGACGACTATCCCGAAGCGCTTTGGCCACGCTGTGCCAGTCGCCTGGAGGTGGCCGTGCAGTGGATGGACGAGGCGGCGGTGTCGACCATTCACGGCTGGTGCCAGCGCATGCTTCGAGAGCATGCCTTCGACAGCGGCAGCCTGTTTACCCAAAGCCTGGAAACCGATCACAGCGAACTGCTCGGCCAGGTCATGCGTGATTACTGGCGCCGCTACTGCTACAGCATGCGTGGCGAAGCCCTGGCCTGGGTCCGCGCTCGCTGGATCAGCCCCGATGCGTTGTTGCCGCGCATCCGCCCGCTGTTCGCCCGTGCCACAGCCGAGCAGGAAGAGGTCGAGCCGCAGGCGTTGATCGAGGCCACCCTGCAACAGCGCAGCGAGCAGCTTAGCCAACTGAAGGCGCCGTGGGCAGAGTGGGCCGAGCAGTTGCAGCAGATCTGCCGCGATGCCGTGGCAGCCAAGCAGGTCGATGGCCGCAAAATGCAGGCGCGTTTCTTCGAGCCCTGGTTTGACAAGCTGCGCAGCTGGGCCACTGATGAGCAGGCGCTGGAACTGGACCTGGGCACGGGCTTCACCCGTCTCACCCCGGCGGGTATGGCCGAGGCCTGGAAGGTTGGCGAGCCGCCGCAGCACCCAGCGCTGCACGCCATGCAAAGCCTGCCTCAGCAGCTACAGGCGCTGCCTAGCCCCGATGTACGCTTGCTCGAGCATGCTGCCAACTGGGTATCTGCACGTTTCGAAGTGGAAAAGCGCCGCCGCGCTGAAATGGGCTTCGACGACATGCTCCTGCGTCTGCAGCACGCCCTTGGGCAAGAGGCTGGCGAACGCCTGGCCGGATTGATCCGCGAGCAGTTCCCGGTGGCGATGATTGACGAATTCCAGGACACCGATCCGGTCCAGTACGGCATCTTCGAGCGCATCTACCGGATCAGCGAGAATCGCACGGAAACCGGCTTGTTCATGATCGGCGACCCCAAACAGGCGATCTATGCGTTCCGCGGTGCCGACATTTTCACCTACCTCGCTGCCCGGCGCGCCACCGCAGGCCGGCTGCACAGCCTGGATACCAACTTCCGCTCCAGCCAGGCCATGGTCGGCGCGGTCAACCGCGTGTTCCTCCAGGCGGAGGCACGTGAGCAAGGACGCGGTGCGTTCCTGTTCCGCGAGGGGCAGGACAACCCCTTGCCTTTCATTGAAGTGAACGCCAAGGGACGCGGCGAGCGGTTGCTGATCGAGGGCCAACCGACCGCTGCCTTGCACTGCTGGCGGCTGGAAAGCGAAGAGCCGGTGTCCAGCACCCTGTACCGGCAACAGTTGGCCGCCAGCTGCGCCAGCCAGATCGTCGCCCTGCTCAATGGCGGACAACGCGGCGTAACCGGTTTCAGCAACGCTGACGGCCTGCTGCGGCCCTGCCTGCCTTCGGACATCGCCATCCTCGTGCGTGATGGCCGCGAGGCGCAGTTGATCCGCAGCGAGCTGGCTGCCCGCGATGTGCGTAGCGTGTACCTGTCGGACAAGGACTCGGTGTTCGCCGCCCAGGAGGCCCATGACCTGCTGGCCTGGCTGAAGGCCTGCGCCGAGCCGGACTCAGAGCGCTTGCTCAAGGCTGCGCTGGCGAGCCTGACCCTCGACCAGTCGCTGGCCGAGCTTGAGCGCCTGAACCAGGACGAGCGGATCTGGGAAGACTGGGTCATGCGTTTTCGCCTGTATCGCGAGACCTGGCAACGCCAGGGCGTGCTGCCGATGCTGCGCCGCTTGCTGCACGACTTCAAACTGCCACGCACGCTGATCGCCCGCAGTGATGGCGAGCGGGTGCTGACCAACCTGCTGCACCTGGCCGAGCTGCTGCAACAAGCCGCTGGCGAGCTGGATGGCGAGCAGGCACTGATTCGTCATCTTGCGGAGAACCTGGCCGGTGCTGGTCAGGCCGGCGAAGAGCAAATCCTGCGTCTGGAAAGCGACGAACAGCTGGTCAAGGTGGTGACCATCCACAAGTCCAAGGGCCTTGAATATCCGTTGGTCTACCTACCGTTCATCTGCACCAGCAAGCCAGTCGATGGCCAGCGCCTGCCGCTGACCTGGCACGACGAACAGGGCAATGCCCACCTGACACTAACCCCGGATGAGCAGCAGATCGCCCGCGCCGACGATGAGCGCCTGGCTGAAGACCTGCGCCTGCTCTACGTCGCCCTGACCCGCGCCCAGCATGCCTGCTGGCTCGGCGTCGCCGACCTCAAGCGTGGCAACCAGAAGCACTCGCAGCTGCATCGTTCGGCCCTGGGCTATCTGCTTGGCGGCGGTCAGCCCCTGGCCGCCTCGCCGCAGCTCACGGACTGGCTACACGCCCTGCAAGCGGGCAGTACCCATATCGCCTGCGCCAGCGTGCCCGCGCCGGATGAGGTGCGCTATCTGCTCCCTGACGACGCCCGCGAATTGATGCCCGCACGCAAGCCGCGTCGGTCTGCCGCAGAGAACTGGTGGATTGCCTCCTACAGCGCCCTGCGCGTCGGCGACCAGACCCTGGGTGCCGACAGCTCGCAAGCCCAGCAGTTGATGGATGATGAGCGAGTCGATGCCCAACAGTTGCGTGAAATCCCTGCCGAGAGCGGCGACATTCATCGCTTCCCCCGTGGCCCAGGCCCAGGCACCTTCCTCCATGGGCTGTTGGAGTGGGCTGGGCGCGAAGGCTTTGCCGAAATCAGCGCCAACCCCGAATTGATCGAGCGCACCGTTGGCCAGCGCTGCAATCGGCGTGACTGGACCGGCTGGATCCCCGCCTTGAGCCAATGGCTTGGGCACATGCTCAACGAACCGCTGCCTTTACAGGCGCCAGGCGCGCAGCTGACCCTTGCGCACTTGCGGCAGTACCAGATCGAGATGGAGTTCTGGTTCGCCAGCCATCAGGTCGATGTGCTGCGCCTCGACCAGCTGGTGACCCGTCACACCCACGCTGGCGCCGCTCGGCCAGCGGCGCAGGCGTCCCAGCTCAATGGCATGTTCAAGGGCTTCATCGACCTGGCGTTCGAGCTGGACGGCCGCTATTACGTGACCGACTACAAGTCCAACTGGCTCGGCCCGGATACCCAGTCTTACAACGCGCTGGCGATGGAACAGGCGATCCTCGAACACCGCTACGACCTGCAGTACGTGCTCTATTTACTCGCCCTGCACCGGCAATTACGCGCGCGCCTGCCCGATTACGATTACGACCGCGATGTTGGCGGTGCCTTGTTCATCTTCCTGCGCGGCGCCAACCGCGCAGGTCATGGCCTGTATTTCGCCAAGCCGCCGCGTGAGCTGATCGAATCCCTCGACGCATTGTTCCGCGGCGCCCTTGCGCCTGAACAGCAGGACCTGTTTGCCGGAGCCGCGCCATGAGCCGACGTCTCGACGACCTATTGCCAACGCCGCTGGAAGCTGAGCAACTGGCGGCCCTGACGCCGCTGAGGGACAGCAAGGATCTGCTGATCCTGCTCGACCGTTGGGTTGAGCGCGGTTGGCTGCGTGCACTGGACCGGGCCTTCGTGGGTTTTCTCGAAGAGCGGGCACCTGGCAGCGATCCGCTGCTGTTGCTGGCGGCGGCCTTGGCCAGCCATCAACTGGGGCACGGGCATGTCTGCCTGGATCTGGCGCAAACCCTGGCCGAACCGGATTTCGCCTTGTCCCTGCCGCCAGAAGGAGACGCCCTGACGGGGCCGCTGCTGCTGCCCTCGCAACTGCTGGCCAACCTTGATCAAGACACCTGGCGCCAACGCATCGCGGCCAGTTCACTGGTCGCTGCGGGTAACACGCCCGATCAGAGCTCGCGACCATTGGTGCTCAGCGGCCTGCGCCTGTATCTGCGGCGCTACTGGAGTTATGAGCGCCAGATCGACGATGCGCTACGCCAGCGGTTGGCGGCGGATGAGTCGATTCCGGCGGATCTGCCGGCGCGTCTTGCCCAGCTGTTCGAAGGTGGCGCGCCGGCCGGCCAGGTGGACTGGCAGAAACTGGCCTGCGCCTTGGCGACCCGCGCCGCGTTCAGCATCATCACCGGCGGCCCAGGCACCGGCAAGACCACTACCGTGGTGCGCCTGCTGGCGCTGCTGCAAGCCCCTGCGGTGGAGCAGGGCCGGCCCCTGCGGATTCGCCTGGCTGCGCCCACGGGCAAGGCTGCGGCGCGTCTGACCGAATCGATTGGCCAGCAGGTCGAGCGCTTGCAGGTGAGCGCTGAGATTCGTGCGCAGATCCCTACCGACGTCAGTACCGTTCACCGCCTGCTGGGGAGTCGCCCCGGCTCGCGGCACTTTCGCCACCATGCGGCCAACCCGTTGCCGCTGGATGTGCTGGTGATCGATGAAGCGTCGATGATCGACCTGGAAATGATGGCGGTGCTGCTTGACGCTCTGCCGCCCAAGGCACGCTTGGTGCTGCTGGGGGACAAGGACCAATTAGCCTCGGTGGAAGCCGGGGCGGTACTCGGTGATCTATGCCGGGATGCCGAGGACGGCTGTTACTCATCGGCGACCCAGGCCTGGCTGGAGCAGGTCGGTGGCCAGGCGCTGGGCGCTAGCGGCCTCAAGACCGGCGATGCCCAGCGCAACCCGCTGGCCCAGCAGGTGGTGATGCTGCGTCACTCGCGGCGTTTTGGCGAAGGCAGTGGTATCGGTCAGCTGGCACGCCTGGTCAATCGCCAGCAGGCACAAGAGGCGCGCGAGTTGCTGACGCACACACTTGCCGATGTCCATGGTCTTTCACTGCAGGGCGAGCATGATCGCCGGTTCGACCGGCTATTGCTCGACGGCCTGGGCAACGACGGGCCACAAGGCTATCGCCATTACCTGCGCACCATTGGCCGCCAGCGGCCGCAACCCGGCACGCCGCTCACGGATCCTCGTTGGGAGGTGTGGGCAAGCCAGGTCCTGCAAAGCTTTGAAGACTTCCAGCTGCTTTGCGCAGTGCGCAAGGGGCCTTGGGGGGTGCAAGGGTTGAACGAGCGCGTGAGCCGAGTGCTGCACAACGCCGGGCTGATCGACAGCCAACAGCCCTGGTACGAAGGCCGTCCGGTATTGGTCACCCGCAACGACTATGGCTTGGGGCTGATGAACGGCGATATCGGCATCGCCCTGCGCCTGCCTGACGAGCAGGGCGTATCGCTGCTGCGCGTAGCCTTCCCGCGTAACGATGGCAGTGGCGGTGTGCGTTTCGTCCTGCCCAGCCGGCTCAATGAAGTGGAAACGGTGTTTGCCATGACGGTGCACAAGTCGCAGGGCTCGGAGTTCAGCCACACCGCGTTGGTGCTGCCCGATGCGCTCAATCCGGTGCTGACCAAAGAGCTGGTGTATACCGGCATTACCCGGGCCAAACACTGTTTCAGCCTGATCGAGCCACGCGCAGGTATCTTTGAGGAGGCGGTCAAGCGCAAGGTGCGGCGGATTTCCGGGCTGATGCTGGAACAGGTCTGAGGCGCTGGGGTTGGGACGGACGTACACGCTGCCTGGCGGCGATATGCTATCTTTGCGGCATTATCTGACCTTATTTTGAGAGTTTTCCCACATGATGGTGGCTGTCTCGCCCTGGGGTCGAGTGACTGGCTGTGCCTTATCGCTGCTGCTGGCGGCCTTGATGCTTTTCGCCAGCCCCAGCCAGGCAGACACTGGCGCGACCACCGCCCAGGTGCAACAACGGGCCAAGGCTGTTACCCAGGTGGTGCTGGGCATTCTCAGCTATGCCCGTTGGCCGACAGAGCCTGTGCCGTTGCGATTGTGCCTGGTGGGGCCTACCGAATACGCCGACGACCTGATCAAGGGCAACGTGCAGAACTCTGGCCAGCCCCTGCAAGTCCGCCGCCTGTTGGCCAACGACCGGCGCATCGCCGGGGCTTGCGATGCGGTGTATATCGGCAAGCTCGATCAGGGCGAGCGCGATCATCTGTTTCAGGCCCTCAGCGGCCAACCGGTACTGAGCATCAGCGAGGCCGATGACCCGTGCACGGTCGGCAGCTTGTTCTGCCTGCGGGTGGGCGATCGTCAGGTGACCTTCGAGGTGAACCTGGACTCGGTAGCGCGTAGTGGCGTGCGCATCCACCCCAGCGTGTTGCAGCTGTCCCGTCGGCGAGCGGCGCAGCCATGATCGCCTCAGCCAAGCGGGTTATCCGTCCGACCCTGCGCGCCGTGCTCGGTCGTGGGCATCTAAGCGCCGCACTGTTGGCGGTAGGTCTGGCGGGCGTTTCGGTAACCTTGCTAGGCGTCTTGGCTCTGCGCGTCTATGCCGACCACAACCTGCACCTGATCGCCCGCTCGATCAACTACACCGTGGAAGCCGCAGTGGTGTTCGACGACCGCGCCGCAGCCAACGAGGCCCTAGTGACGATCGCCGGCACCGAAGAGGTCGCCGATGCCAAGGTGTTCAACAACGACGGTGAGGAGTTGGCCCACTGGCAGCGTGAGGATGACGGCGTGCTCGCGCCGCTTGAAGCCATGGTCGCCAGCACCTTGCTCGAGCAGCCGATCAATCTGCCGATCATGCATCAGCAGCAAAAGGTCGGGCATATCGAGTTGATCGGCCAGGGCCGCAGCCTGCTGCGTTTCCTGCTCAGTGGTCTGGCCGGGGTGGTGCTGTGCACCATGCTCAGCGCACTGGTTGCCAGCTACCTGTCGCGGCGCTTGCTGGGCGACATCATCCGCCCGTTGCGCAGCCTGGCTAGCGTGGCCCATGCCGCACGTCGCGAGCGCAGCTTCGACCGGCGCGTCCCCGAGGCGCAGATTGCTGAGCTGAACGAGCTGGGCAACGACTTCAACGCCTTGCTCGACGAGCTGGAAACCTGGCAGAGCCATCTGCAGAGCGAGAACGAGACCTTGGCTCATCTGGCCAGCCACGACAGCTTGACCGGCCTGCCCAACCGCGCCTTCTTCGAAGGCCGGGTCAGTCGCAGCCTGCGCAACGCGGCCCGGGAGCAGGAGCATCTGGCGCTGCTGTTCCTCGACAGCGATCACTTCAAGCAGATCAACGACAGCCTCGGCCACGCGGTGGGCGATGAAGTGCTGATCAGTGTGGCCAACCGCATCCGCGCGCAACTGCGCGAGCACGACCTGGTCGCACGGCTCGGTGGCGATGAGTTCGCGGTACTGCTGACCCCGCTGCACTCGCGCGAAGATGCCGAGCGCATCGCGGAAAAAATCGTCACCAGCATGAAGCTGCCAATTCAACTCGACGATGGCGACAGCCTCACCACCTCGCTCAGCGTAGGCATCGCCTACTACCCGGACGATGGCCAAGACCCGGCCAGTCTACTCAACGCCGCCGACGCGGCGATGTACCAGGCCAAGCGCAAGCGCCGTGGCCATTGGCAAGTGGCGCATACGGAACGTGGCGCTTGACGTGAAAAAAAGGAGCTAGCCGTGATTCACCCGTTTTCCCAACTGCGTTTTCCTTTGCTGGCCATGCTGCTGGCGCTATTGACCCTGGGGGGTTGCCAGAGCGTGCCTCAGGGCCTGACGGCCGAGCAGGTGGCCGTGCTCAAGCGCGAGGGGTTCGCCCCGACCGAGGAGGGCTGGGCGTTCGATCTGTCTGGCAAAGTGCTGTTCGGCAGTGACCTGGACAGCCTCAATAGCCAGAGTCAGGACATCGTCGAACGCATTGGCAAGGCCTTGTTGAGCGTTGATATCCAGCGCGTGCGCGTTGACGGTCACACCGATGCATCGGGTAAGGCCGCCTACAACCAGCAACTGTCCGAGCGCCGTGCGCAGAGCGTGGCCAAGGCTTTGGTGGGCATCGGCATGCAGCCACAGAACATCCAAACCCGGGGTATGGGGAGTAGCCAGCCGGTGGCGGATAACAGCACCAGCAGTGGGCGGACCGAGAACCGGCGGGTGTCGATCGTGGTGGCGTCTGATTGAGTCAAGTTGTCGCTTAAATCATTGGGGCCCGCTTTGCGGCCCTTCGGGGCGCCTAACCGAAGCGAAGGGCTGCGAAGCAGCCCCAGAATCTTAAGTGCAAAGCAGTGGAATATTCACTCGCGAGCAAAACGCATTTCACGCGTATCGCCCATCAACAACGGCGCATTCGCCTCGGTCACTTCGCGGATGTAATCCCACAGCAAGGTAATGCGCTTGAGCTTGCGCAGATCCTCCCGGCAATACATCCAAAACTGCCGGGTAATGTCCACTTCCCCAGGCAAAACGGTAATCAAACGCGGATCCTGCGCCGCCAGGAAGCACGGCAGAATCGCCAGCCCACGCCCTTGCAGCGCCGCCGTGTATTGGGCAATGACACTGGTGCTGCGCAAATGCGCATGGGCGTTGGGGATCAAGTTGGCCAGGTACAACAGCTCCGAGCTGAAGGCCAGATCGTCGACGTAGCTGATGAACGGATGAGCGGCCAGGTCGCTGACTTGGCGGATCGGCTCGTGACTGTCGAGGTAGTCCTGCGTTGCATAGAGCCGCAAGCGGTAGTCACACAACTTGCAGCACACGTATGGCCCATGCTCGGGCCGCTCCAGGGCGATGACAATGTCCGCCTCGCGCTTGGACAGGCTGATGAAGTGCGGCAACGGCAGGATATCCACCGAGATCGCCGGCCACGCATCGACGAAGTGGCTCAGCTGCGGAGTGACGAAAAAGCTGCCGAAGCCCTCGGTGCAGCCCATGCGCACATGCCCGGACAACGCCACGCCCGACCCTGACACCTGCTCGCACGCCATGTGCAGCGTGCTTTCGATCGACTCGGCATAGCCCAGCAAGCGCTGGCCCTCGGCCGTCAGGACGAAGCCGTTGGTCCGCGACTTTTCGAACAGCAAGGTGCCCAACGCGCCCTCCAGCGAGCTGATCCGTCGCGACACCGTGGTGTAGTCGACGCTCAAGCGTTTGGCCGCGCTGCTGGCCTTGCGGGTGCGCGCCACTTCAAGAAAGAACTTCAGGTCGTCCCAGTTCAGCGACCCGAGGGAGGTGAGGTCTTTTTGCATGATGATCCGGTTTTTTTGTGCGTTCTTGTTGGATGTTTGCACATCTATACTCGAAATCAGCGCCTAGACGCCACCTCGCGTTGGCGATCTCGTCCCACAATAATTCCAAGGAGAGCGCAGATGAACGCACCTCAAACCCCCACCCAGGCCACAGTCGAGCAGGTCAAGCTGCTGATCGACGGGCAATGGGTCGAATCTAAAACCAGCGAGTGGCGCGATATCGTCAACCCGGCCACCCAGCAAGTGCTGGCGCGTGTGCCGTTCGCCACCGTGGAGGAAGTCGACGCCGCCGTAGCCGCTGCCCAGCGCGCTTTCGTCAGCTGGCGCGACACCCCGATCGGCGCACGCATGCGCATCATGCTCAAGCTGCAAGCGCTGATCCGCGAACACACCAAGCGTATCGCCCAAACCCTCAGCGCCGAGCAGGGCAAGACCCTGGCTGATGCTGAAGGCGATATCTTCCGTGGCCTGGAAGTGGTCGAGCACGCCGCGTCCATCGGCACCCTGCAAATGGGCGAGTTCGCCGAGAACGTCGCAGGCGGCGTCGATACCTACACCTTGCGCCAGCCGATCGGTGTATGCGCCGGTATTACGCCATTCAACTTCCCGGCGATGATTCCGCTGTGGATGTTCCCGATGGCTATCGTGTGTGGCAACACCTTCGTCCTCAAGCCGTCCGAGCAGGACCCGCTGTCGACCATGCTGCTGGTCGAGCTGGCGCTGGAGGCTGGCGTTCCGGCTGGTGTGCTGAACGTGGTGCATGGCGGCAAGCAGGTGGTGGATGCGATCTGCACGCACAAGGACATCAAGGCGATCTCGTTCGTCGGCTCCACCGAAGTCGGCACCCACGTGTACAACCTGGGCAGCCAGCATGGCAAGCGCGTGCAATCGATGATGGGCGCCAAGAACCACGCCGTGGTATTGCCTGACGCCAACCGCACGCAAACTGTCAACGCCCTGGTGGGAGCTGCCTTTGGCGCTGCCGGCCAGCGCTGCATGGCAACCTCGGTGGCCGTGCTGGTCGGCAAGGCCCGTGAATGGCTGCCAGACATCAAGGCTGCGGCGAGCCAGCTCAAGGTCAACGCCGGTTGCGAGCCGGGCACCGATGTCGGTCCGGTGGTTTCCAAGCGCGCCAAGGAGCGTGTGCTGGGCCTGATCGAGAGCGGCATCCAGGAAGGCGCCAAGCTTGAGCTGGACGGCCGCGGCGTGACGGTGCCGGGCTATGAACAAGGCAACTTCGTCGGCCCAACCCTGTTCTCCGGGGTGACTACCGACATGCAGGTCTACACCCAGGAAATCTTCGGCCCGGTGCTGGTGACCCTGGAGGTTGATACCCTCGATGAGGCTATCGCCCTGGTCAACGCCAACCCGTTCGGCAACGGCACTGGCCTGTTCACCCAGAGCGGCGCAGCGGCGCGCAAATTCCAGAGCGAGATCGACATCGGCCAGGTCGGTATCAACATCCCGATTCCGGTGCCCGTGCCGTACTTCAGCTTCACCGGGTCGCGTGGCTCCAAGCTCGGCGACCTCGGCCCGTACGGCAAGCAGGTGGTGCAGTTCTACACGCAGACCAAGACGGTCACCGCACGCTGGTTCGACGACGACAGCGTCAACGACGGCGTGAACACCACCATCAGCCTGCGCTAAGGAGGCCCCCATGCGCATTGCATTCATCGGTCTGGGCAACATGGGCGCGCCTATGGCGCGCAACCTGATCAAGGCCGGCCATCAGCTGAACCTGTTCGATTTGAACAAGACCGTGCTGGCTGAGCTTGCCGAACTGGGCGGGCAGATCAGTGCCTCGCCCAAGGACGCTGCCGCCGCCAGCGAGCTGGTCATCACCATGCTGCCGGCTGCCGCCCATGTGCGCAGCGTGTATTTGAACGAAGACGGGGTATTGGCCGGGGTAAAACCGGGCACGCCGACAGTCGATTGCAGCACCATCGATCCGCAGACCGCGCGTGATGTGTCCAAGGCGGCCGCCGCCAAGGGCGTGGACATGGGCGATGCGCCGGTATCGGGCGGCACCGGTGGCGCAGCAGCAGGCACCCTGACCTTCATGGTCGGCGCGAGTGCCGAGCTGTTCGCCACGCTGGAGCCGGTGCTCAAGCAGATGGGGCGCAATATCGTCCATTGCGGTGAGGTGGGTACCGGGCAGATCGCCAAGATCTGCAACAACCTGCTGCTGGGCATCTCGATGATCGGCGTGTCCGAGGCCATGGCCCTGGGCAACGCACTAGGGATCGATACCAAGGTGCTGGCCGGCATCATCAACAGCTCGACTGGGCGTTGCTGGAGTTCGGATACCTATAACCCGTGGCCGGGGGTGATCGACAGTGCCCCGGCGGCCCGTGGCTATACCGGCGGCTTTGGCGCTGAGTTGATGCTCAAGGACCTGGGGCTGGCCACCGAGGCGGCGCGTCAGGCGCACCAGCCGGTAATTCTCGGTGCGGTGGCACAGCAGCTGTATCAGGCCATGAGCCTGCGCGGTGAAGGCGGCAAAGACTTCTCGGCCATCGTCGAGGGTTATCGCAAGAAAGACTGAGCAACGAGGTGGGCTTCATCTTGATCGCGGCTCGAACGACTCTCCCCCTGTAACTGCGCACCTGGGGGAGGGGCGTTTGAGCTGCGATTTTTTTCGCTTGGTTGAGCAGCTTGGGAGCGCTAATCAGGCGAAGACGAAGTATTTGCGTACCGTCTCGACCACTTCCCAGGTGCCCTTCATCCCGGGTTCGATGACAAAGACATCACCCGCTTTCAGGTGCTTTGGCTCTTCACCTTCGGGGGTGATGATGCAGTAGCCGTCGAGGAAGTGGCAGAACTCCCATTTGTCGTAATTGACCTCGAACTTGCCTGGGGTGCAGATCCAGGTGCCCATGATCTTGCTGCCGTCAGCCGACAGGTAGGCGTTGAGGTTGACGGTGTGCGGATCGCCGCCAATGCGCTTCCACTTGGTGGCGTCGACCACCGGAGTCGGGCAGGTTTCGCGCAGGACGGTGATGAAATCGGACATGGCAGGTTTCCTGTTGGTGGGTTCGAAGACTCATCACCATAGGGCTATCGACCTCGGCCCAGTTGCCTGGGCTCGACGTCCACCTGCCTGGTCGCGCTATGCCCGGCTGATCAGGCCCACCAGTAGCGCACGAAGTGAAAGAACACCGGCGCTGCGAAGCACACCGAATCCATCCGGTCGAGCATGCCGCCATGGCCTTCGATCATGTGGCCCCAGTCTTTGACCCCGCGATCACGCTTGATCGCCGACATCACCAGGCCGCCGAAGAAACCCATGGCATTGACCGTCAGTGCCATCAGCGCCGCCTGCCAGAAGCTGAACGGGGTGATCCAGCACAGCGCCGCGCCGACCAGGGTGGCCAGGGCCACGCCGCCGAGCAGGCCTTCGAGGGTCTTGGACGGCGACAGGTTGGGCGCCACCTTGCGCTTGCCGAACAATTTGCCGCACACGTACTGCAGCACGTCGCTGATCTGCACCACCAGGATCAGCCAGGCGATTAGCAGCAGGTTGCGGCCCTCGAAACCGGGAATATCCAGGGTCAACAGCGCAGGCACCGAGGACAAGCAATAGACCGCGATCATCAGGCCCCACTGCACCTTCGAGGCGCGCTCGAGAAAGCGCGTGGTATCACCGCCGAAGCTGGCCAGGATCGGCAGGAACAGGAACAGATAGACCGGAATGAAAATGCTGAACAGCCCATACCAGTCCATCGCGATCAGCAGGTACTGCACCGGCAGTGCCACGTAGAACGCCGCCACCAAGGCCGGGTAGTCGCCGCGTCGGGTCGGGGTCAGGGTCATGAACTCGCGCAGCGCATAGAACGACACGCAGTAGAACAGCACGATGACGCCGTACTTGCCGAACAGGAAGGCGATGCCGATCACCAGCACCATCACCCACCAGGCGTTGATCCGCGCGTTGAGGTTGTCGATGACTGCGTGCGGCGCCGGGCCCGCGCGCCACTTGAGCAGGCGGCCGATGACGCTGGCGAGCAGCAGCAGCGCGCCGATACCGGCGAACAGGGCATAGGTGTTGTGGTCCATCTCAGGCTTCCTTGGGGGCCAGGTTCAGCAGAGCCTGGCGGGCCCGCTCGAGAAATGCGTGCTTGCCTTCAGCGGCGTCCAGGTGCAGTGGCTCGCCAAAGCTCAGGGTGCACAACAGTGGCAGCGGCAGGGCGCGGCCCTTGGGCATGACCCGGTTGAGGTTGGCGATCCACACCGGCACCAGTTCGATACTCGGATTGCCAGCGGCGAGGTGGAACAGGCCGCTTTTGAACGGCAGCAACGGCTCATCAGTGAGGTTGCGCGTGCCCTCGGGGAAGAAGATCAGCGAATCACCGGCGGCCAGGGCGTCCAGCACCGGCTGCAAGGGATTGTCGTGCGGCTCGCTCTGCTGGCGATCGATCAGCACGCCATTGAACACCTTGCGAATGACGAAATCGCGCAGCCCAGGCTTGGCCCAGTAGTCGGCGCCAGCCACCGGCCGGGTTCGCTGGCGCAAAGGGGCTGGCAGCGAAGCCCACAGCAGGACGAAGTCGCCATGGCTGCTGTGGTTGGCGAAGTACAGGCGCTGCACCGGTTGTGGTGTGCAGCCCAGCCACAGGGCGCGGGCGCCCGTGATCAGGCGGGCGGCGGAGGTGATGGCAAAGGCAGTCAGGGCGGCGAGCATGGCACGGTTCTTATCCGATAAATGGGAGTGTCAGCAGGGTAGTCAGTACTAGCGCGATCTGCAGGCCCAGGCACAGCGCCTGACGGCGCAACAGGGCGAGAGCGGCCTGGCTGCGACTGGGCCAGTCGCGCGGGTCGCTGGCGTTAGCTTTCAAGTTGAGGTCGAACAGGGCGCGGTCGAGTTGTTGGGTGGCCGTCGTCAGGTCGGTGCTGTTGGCGAGGTAAGCGAATAGCTCGGCGTCCAGTGCCACACGGATCGCCCAGTACTTGTGCAGCAGGCCCAGGCAAACCAGCAGGATGCACAGCGCACTGGCCAGTGCCGGCAACGCCAGCCCCAGCAGCGGCGCCAGGGCATAGGCCAAGGCCAGCAGGCTGATGCCGTCAGCGACGCGCTCCAACTGCTGACCGCGGGCGAGCAGGGTGGCGACCAGATGCAGGTTCATGCTTGGGCTCCTAGCTGTTGCAACGCCAAGCGATGGCCGGGGTGCAACACCACGCCTGGGCGGGCCTGGCGGATGCGCGCTTCAGCCTCGCTGATATCCGCGCAGCGGCCGCTGTGCAGTAACCAGGCGGCCACGGCGCTGGCGCTGCGTGAATAGCCCAAGGCGCAGCAGACCAGTACGGGGCCCCGATGATGGAGCTGCTCGATGGTCTCGGCGGCCTTTCGCAGAAGGGCGGCGTCGGGGATGACCAAATCCAGGGTAGGCAAGCTCTTGTAGCTCGGCTGAGAGGTCGTTGTTGCCTGTGCCGGTACCTTCGCGGGCAAGCGCGCTCCCACAGGGGCCGCCGCATCCACCGAGATCTCTGTGGGAGCGGGCTTGCCCGCGAAGGGGCCGGCACAGGCAACTACAGCTCTGCAGGGTAGCTCTGCACACAGATCCACAATCGCTACAAACTCATTGGCCTCACCCCGCCCCGGAATGCGCCCCAGGTAAACCCCATCACACACCTCATCGGCCTGCGGATGGCGCCGTGTCCACAGCCTGGAGTTGAGCCACGCCCCCAACAGATAGGGCGCCAGCAACCAACCCGCTGCTACCGACAGCCGCCCATCGGCGCCTTTCTGAAATCCGTCAGCACCCAGCAGCGCGTAGTTCAAGGCCACCAGCAACAGCGATACGGCCGGCCATAGCAACCACAGCCAAGCACCGCCCATCGCCAACCCTGGCCAAGCGCACAGCACAGCGCCCAGGGCATAGCGCAAGGCCAGCCGCCAGCGTTTGCGATCGCCTGCAAGGCGGGCTTGCCGCAGCGGTAATGTGCCCTCGCCGGGCCACAACCAGACGCATAGAACACCAACCAATGCCCCTGTGGGTAAGTCGATGAAGTGGTGCTGCCAGGTAGTCAGCACCGATACCCCGATCAGCCCCATCCAGCCATGCAGCACGATGCGCCCGATAGGATGGCGTACATGCCGGGCAAACATCGTCCAGATGATCACCAGCAGCGCGATGTGCAACGAGGGCGCTTGGTTGAAGGGTTTGTCGAAGCCCATCAGCACATCGAACAGCCAGCCAAACAGGCCGCCCAACTCCGGACGCTCGAAGGTGAAACGCAGCGGCCAGAGCAGGAAACTCGCGACGCAGATCAGCTGCGCGGTGAGCAGCGCCAGGGCATGCCGGTCCATTTCGCGGCGACTGCGCGGCAACAAAAACGACAGCCCGTAAAGCAGGTCGATCGACCAATAGGGAATGATCGTCCACGGCCACAATGGCATCTGCGTTTCCCAAGCGAACACCAGGCTGCCGACATCGTCTCGGCTTGCGGTGTAGGTGTTGGCCAGGCCATAGCTGAGGAAGAAAAACGGGCCGAGCAGCAACAGCCACAATACGCCACGACGAATCAGCCCAGGCTCACGACTCATCCATTGACCCGCTGCGCCAGGCTGACACTGAAGATGCCCCACTCATCGATGCGCTGGGTGATCTTGCGAAAACCTGCCGCCGCCACCAATTGGTCCATCTCCGCCTGGCTGCGCCGACGCATCACCCAGGCCTGGCCGCCTCGGTGGCTGGTCAGGGCGCGGGCGATCATCTCCAGTTGCGGGTGCCAGGGTTGCCCGGTGTAGACCAGATAACCGCCCGGCTCGACCGCATCGGCCAGGCCTGACAGGGAGTTGCCAACTAGCTGGTTGCTGGCGAACAGCTCATACAGCCCGGACACCACCGCCAACGTCGGGCGAGGGTCGAGCGCCGCCAGGCTCTGGCGGTCGAAGGCATCGCCCTGGACAAAACGAGCAATCTCGCCGAGGCCTTTTTCGGCGATCAATGCCGTGCCTTGCTCGACATTCAGCTTGCTGTAGTCACGCAGCAGGATCGAGTCTGGCAGTTGCTCCAGCTCCTGCAGGGCTTCGAGGATGTAGCGACCATGGCCGGCGGCGATGTCGACGATGTTCACCGGCTTACCCTGTTCATGCAGGTGGCCGATGGCTTGGCGCAGCAGCTCTTCGACATGCAGCTTGCGTTGGCGAATGCCACGCCAGCCGATGGCATCGAGGTAGTTACGGTCGATCAGTTCGCCGAGCTTGCCCTTGCCGGTGGCTTGGTTGCGGTAGACGTAATCAAGCGTGCTGCCGGAGTCGAAGCCTGTGTCGAAACCCAGTTTTACCCCTTCGGACAAGCCCTGGCCTAGACGCAGGCCAGCGCGGGTGGCGCGCCAGTACAGATCGCGAGGCGAGTTGCGCGGCAATGGCGCCGCCAGGCTTTCGGCTTCGGCGCAGCTGGCGCCGGTCTTGTCGGCATCGAGCAACGAGGGCGCCGCCACTGGCGAGGCAAAGCAGTGCTCGACGAAGCGGCTGATCCGCGCCAGGGCATGGGCGCGATCCCGCTCGCCGAGGGTGTCATGGAAAAAGCCGGGCAGCACATGCAGCTCTTTACGCGCGCTGCCCAGGCGTTGGAAGAACAGCTCTTGAGGCTTGCGCTCAACCACCAGATCAGCGCCGGAGACCAGCAGCTGGGTCGGTAGCTGGATCGCCTGGGCGTCGGCCACCACGCGGTCGGCCGCCTCATAGAGACCCAGCAGCATGGTCACTGAGATCGGCCGGCTGATCAGTGGGTCGGCCACATACGAGGCGACTCGCTCCGGGTCGTGGGTGAGCAGGCGTGGCTTGACGTAGCTGTTGACGAAGAAGTTGCCGCGCAGCGCTTTCAGCAGTTTCAGGCCAGGCCGGGCGAAGGGCACGTAGAGCTTGACCTTGAACGCTGGCGAGGCGAGCACCAGGCAGCGGACCTTGGGTGCGTAGTCGTGGGCCCAGGTGGCGATCAGGACTGCCCCGACACTCTGCGCCAGCACCACCATGTCTTGCTCTTCGATGCCGTGGCTGGCGTGAATATGCTCGATGAAGGTCTGCACGTCGCGCACGCTGCAGGCAAAGCCCGGGCTGTCGCCACGCGCCCCGGGCGACTGGCCATGGCCACGGGCGTCCCAGGCGAAGAAGTCGTAGCCCGGCATGTCCAGCTCATCGACCAGGTGGGCCAGGCGCCCACCGTGTTCGTGGCCGCGATGGAACATCACCACGGCGCGTCGTGGCTGATGCTCGTTACGCGTGGCGGGCCAGTAACGGTAATGCAGCTCGACGCCGTCATGGGTAGTGAAGTGCAGCGATTGCGCTTGGCGCATGGCGAAAATCCTTGTCCGGCAGCAATGAGGGCAGCGAGGGGGCTCAGCGGGCTTCAGCCAACCCGCGACGTACCCGGTTGTAGAGGGTATAGAGCGACAGCAGCGCAATGACCAGCAGCAGGCCGTTGATCCAGGTCGGGCTGAGCAGGCCGAAGGCCACCCCAGCACCCAAAACGCCGAAGGCAAACGCCCGATCGCTCTTGCCCATCGGCCCGTCATAGCGCCGCGAAGCGCCGGCCAGCGGCCCCATCACCCCGGCGTATTCGCAGATCAGCGCGCTGATCACCACCAGCACCACCAGGGTTGGCGACACGCCAGCCAACAGCGCGAAGGGCAGGTACAGGGCGGCATCGGCGATCACGTCGCTGAGCTCGTTGAGGTAGGCGCCGAGCTTGGATTGCTGGCCGAACTCACGGGCGAGCATGCCGTCCACGGCGTTCAGTGCCATGCGCAGCAGCATCCATAGCGGAATCAGGCCGAATAACCAGGTGACGTGCGCGAGCCAGGCCAACAGCACGCCCAGCAACACTGAAACCACTGCAGCACAGACGGTGACCTGGTTGGCAGTGACGCCGCGCTCGTACAGGCGCTGCACCGAAGGGCGCAGCAAGGCCTGAAAGCGCGGTTTTAGTTGATAGATCGACGGCACATGAAGCTCCCTTTCGTGATGCGGCGTGACGGCGATTGTGTGGAAAGAGATCCTCTGGCGGCAAGCAAAAGCTGAAGGCAGCGTGATCGGGTCGTGCTTAGCCTGGGATCGAGCCGTGATAGTCGATACCTGGGCGTTGCTTCATGGGTTCGCTGCGTGCCCAGAACCAGTTGCCACCTTCGGCGATGAGCAAGCCGCCATCGGCCAGCGCCAGCTCGGTCCAATCACCGGACCACGTTTGCAGGGTGAAGCCTGTGTTGCACAGGACATACAGCTTGCCGAGTGCCGGCAGCGATTGCGGTTTTGCTCGCCATTGCTCGGCGAATACCCGCTCGATGTCATGACAAATACGGGCATGCAGCTGGCCAGGATTTTTCGTCGCTTCATGCACGAAACGCGCGCTGAATGGTGTTCGTACATAGCGCTGGGTGAAGAGCTGCAGCACCGGTTCAAGTTCGGCTTGTAGTCTTCGATGGACAGCTGTTGGTTTCATGGCGTATCCGTGGGTGAGTGAAGTGCGAATATCGACCCTGCATCTGTTCACTGTCTTGCCTGCTTGGGAATTGATGCCCTGCCATACAGTGCGTAGGAATCGTCCCGATTGCGTTAGGTATTCTTCATTCGCCCACTAAGCGCGTGACCAAGGCCGCCGCATATCCTGGCAATGTAGAAAAGTTTTGCGCACAGAGTTGCAACCGGCGATTGGCCCAATCTTCGCCTAGCGCCACCCAGTGAAGGGGCAATACGGCCTCCCAGCGGCGCACCGAAGCCAGCGGTACCACGCTCACCCCCGCGCCCCCAGCGACCATGCGAATGACCCCGTCGAAGCCCTCGGCGCGGACGCGTACCTGCATGCGCAGGCCCTGACGCAGGGCCTGCTCCTCCAGGTGCAAGGCCAACGCGCTTTGGCTGCCAAGGGCCACATGGCCGTGGGCGAGACTGTCGCTGAAGCTGGGGGCGTGCTGCTCGGCCAGGGGATGCCCGAGTGGCATGATCAATACCAGCGGGTCGTCGCGAAAAGGGCGGGTTTGCAGATGCGCGCAGGGCGCGGCGGTGGAGATGATACCCAGCTCGGCCATGCCCTGAGTGATCGCCTGGACGATGCGCAGGCTAGGCAGCTCCTGGACGTCGACACTGACAGCGGGGCAGTCCACCAGGTAGGCGGCGAGCAGTTCGGGCAGGTACTCGGTGAGCGCTGCGGTATTGCACAACAGGCGCACCTGGCCTTGCTGGCCTTGAGCGTATTGCGCCAGGTCGTACTGCAGGCGCTCGACCTGCTGGGCGATCAGCCGCGCATGCTGGGACAAGGCCTGGCCCGCTGGGGTCGCTTGCACGCCACGGCGGTTGCGCTCCAGCAGCGCGATACCGAGGGACGCCTCCATCGCTCGAATGCGCGCGCTGGCCGCAGGCAGCGACAGGTGGCTGCGCTGCGCGCCAGCGGTGATATTGCCGCACTCCAAGGTGTGCTGGAACAGCTTGAGGTCAGTCAGATCGAAATGCATGTGCCTCTGTCCTGGCAAGAGCCTGGCTGAGTATATGGCAGATTTTCAGGCACTGGCCGCCGCGGCAGTATTCGCCCATGGATACTTTGCTCGCGTTCTACAACGACATAGGCCCGGCACTGTCGCTACTGGTGCTGGTGACTTTTCTTCTGGCTGGTACGGTGAAGGGCGTGATCGGCCTTGGCCTGCCAACGGTCGCCATGGGCCTTTTGGGGCTGGCTATGCCGCCGGCGCAGGCTGCGGCGCTGTTGATCGTGCCGTCGACCTTGACCAATCTCTGGCAGCTGGCAATCGGCGGGCACCTGCGGGCGCTATCACGGCGGCTGGCGGGCATGCTGCTGATGATCGTGCTGGGCACGCTGCTGGGCAGTGTCTGGTTGGGCATAAACAGTGGGCCGTGGGCGGCGCATGCCTTGGGTGGGGCGCTACTAGTGTATGCGCTGTATGGCTTGGTTGGGCCGGGCTTTCGCATCGCAGTGCCACGTGAGCGCTGGCTGGGGCCATTGTGTGGGTTGCTGACCGGTGTGCTGACGGCCGCCACCGGCGTCTTCGTCATGCCCGCAGTACCGTATCTGCAAGGCCTGGGCTTGTCGCGAGAAGAAATGATCCAGGCCCTGGGCCTGTCGTTCAGCGTCTCGACCCTCGCCCTGGCAGTGGGCCTGAGCGGACAGGATGCTCTGGGTGGGCAGGCGTTGGGCGCTTCGCTGGTGATGCTGGTGCCCGCCTTGCTGGGTATGTTCGCTGGCCAGTGGCTGCGCCAGCGGATCAGCGCCCAGCTATTCAGGCGCTGTTTTTTCATTGGCCTGTCAGTGCTGGGCGGGCATCTGCTGGTTAACGGCTAGCCGACGACGGGCTGAGCATTTCGATCATTTGGATATCGAAGTCGCGTTCCAGGTAGTCCATGCGCTGGGCGAAGAACTGCTGCATGTGCGGCAGGGCCGAGTGCACATCCAGCGCAGCCTTGTCGGCCCACACCTCGAAGAACACGAACAGGCTCGGGTCTTGCTGGTCACGCAGCATGTGGTACTCGATGCAACCAGGCTCCTGGCGGCTCGGTTCGACATAGCCACGGAACAGTTGCTCGAAGGCTTCGGCCTTCTCTGGGCGGGTCTTGGCTTTGAGGATAAAGGCGTATTGCTCACTCATGGGTTGGGCCTCTGAAGGAAGTGGTACGCCGATTTTAAAGCAACAATCAGAGTTCAATTTGTGAATTGCAGGCAAATGTATTTTGCTCCGCTCCTGCTGTTTCCCCCGCTCGCGAGCCTCTAATCTGCCGTCATCCCATTCGGTCCCCGGATCGAGCCAGACACATTTAGAGGCCCACTATGAAAAAGATTCTCCTGCTCAATGGCGGTAAACGCTTTGCCCATTCCGATGGCCGTCTGAACGAAACCCTGCACGACCTGGCGCTGGCCTACCTGGACCGCGCCGGTTACGACGTCAAGCAGACCTTCATCGATGGCGGCTATGACATCCAGGAAGAAGTCGAGAAGTACCTGTGGGCCGATGTGGTGATCTATCAGATGCCAGGCTGGTGGATGGGCGCGCCGTTTACCGTCAAGCAGTACATCGATGAGGTGTTCACCGCAGGTCACGGCAGCCTGTACGCCAGTGATGGCCGCACCCGCTCCGATGCTTCGCAAAAGTACGGCAGTGGTGGCCTGATCCACGGCAAGCAGTACATGCTCTCGGTCACCTGGAACGCCCCGCAGCAGGCTTTTGACGATCCGAGCGACTTCTTCGAAGGCAAGGGCGTGGATGCGGTGTACTTCCCGTTCCACAAGGCCAACCAGTTCCTCGGCATGACCGGCCTGCCGACCTTCCTGGCAGTGGATGTGATGAAACGTCCCGATGTGCCGGCGACCATGGCAGCCTACGAGGCGCATCTGGCCAAGGTGTTCGGCAAGGCCAACTGATGCGCTGATTGCTGAGGGGGCTGCACGGGCCTTCAGATCGCTTGCAGGGGGAGGCTCAACCGGCTATCTATCATCGCGTCATTCAAGTGCAGGCCGCCAAGTGAAAACCCGTTCAGAAGAACTCCAGGTATTCGTCACCGTCATCGATTGTGGTTCGATCTCCGCCGCCGCCGAGCAGATGGGCCAGACGCCGTCGGCGGTCAGTCGCACCCTGTCGCGCCTGGAAGGCAAACTTGGCACCACCTTGGTCAACCGCACCACCCGGCGCATGGACCTGACCGAAGAGGGCCGTTTCTTCCTCGAACGCTCGCGGACCATCCTCGAGCAGATGGACGAGATGGAAGAGCGCCTGTCGATGAACCGGCAAACCCCCTCGGGCCGGCTACGCATCAATGCCGCAGCACCGTTCATGCTGCATGCCATCGTGCCGTGGATCGGCGAGTTCCGTGAGCAGTACCCGGGTATTGAGCTTGAGTTGAATACCGACGATTTGATCATCGACCTGCTGGAGCAAAGCACCGACGTGGCCATTCGCATTGGCGAGCTGGCCGACTCCAGCCTGCATGCACGCTCGCTCGGCTGCAGCCCGATGCAGATCCTGGCAAGCCCGGCGTATCTCGAGCGCCATGGCACGCCGCTCAAGGTCGAGGATCTGCACCAGCATTGCCTGCTCGGCTTCAGCCAGCCTGAGGTGCTCAATCAATGGCCGCTACGCCATGCCGAAGGCGATCGCTGGACGATCCGCCCCAGCCTGATCGCCTCCAGTGGGGAGACCCTGCGCCAGCTGGCGCTATCAGGCAATGGCATCGTCAGCCTGTCGCACTTCATGACCCATGAAGACATCCGCGCCGGGCGCTTGCAGGTGCTGCTGAACGAGGCCAACAACGGCTATCGCCAGCCGATCCACGCGGTGTACTACCGCAACACCCAGCTGGCGCTGCGCATTCAGTGCTTCCTCGACTTCATCCAGCACAAGCTGGCGGGGTACGCCTGCTCTGCGTAATGGAAAAAACAGTGTTCTGAACGCGACAGTTTTGGCTGATTGGCGTCGTAATGCTCCTGGGTTGTTTGCTTAGTCGAAACGCTTCGGCCTTAATGACTGATCAACAAAAACAACACCAAGGAAGCGCACATGCGTCTTGTCATGTTCCAGTCCATGGCCCTCGGGGCCGCGATCCTGAGCTGTTCGTCGGCCTTCGCCGTCACCCTGGAGGGCGGCGCGGTGGCTGCCCCCGATCAATATGGCGCACAGGTGGCCGCCGATATCCTGAAAAAAGGCGGTAACGCCGTGGATGCCGCGGTAGCCACGGCCTTTACCCTGGCGGTGACCTACCCCGAGGCCGGCAACATCGGCGGCGGTGGCTTCATGACCCTGTTCGTCGATGGCAAACCGTACTTCCTCGACTACCGCGAAGTGGCGCCCAAGGCGGCGACACGCAACATGTACCTGGACGACAAGGGCGAGGTGATCGAAAACCTCAGCCTGGTCGGCGCCCGCGCAGCTGGCGTGCCCGGCACGGTGATGGGCCTGTGGGAAGCGCATCAGAAGTTCGGCAAGCTCAAGTGGAGCGAACTGCTCACCCCCGCCATCGGTTATGCCCAAAACGGCTTCAAGATCGCCCAGAAGCAGTACCAGTACCGCGACGATGCCCAGGGCATGTTCAAGACCGCGACCAACTTCAATGACTATTTCGGCAACATGAAGGTCGGCGAGCTGTTCAAGCAGCCAGAACTGGCACAGACCCTCGAACGCATCGCCGATAAGGGCGTCAGCGAGTTCTACCAAGGCAAGACCGCCGACCTGCTGGTGGCGCAGATGCAGGCCGACAAGGGCCTGATCACCAAGGACGATTTGAAGGACTACAAGGCGCTGTGGCGCGATCCAATGGCCATCGACTGGCGCGGTAATGTGGTCTATACCGCACCGCCGCCAAGCTCTGGCGGCGTAGCCCTGGCCCAGCTGCTGGGGATCAAGGAAAACCGCGCCGCCGATTTCAAGGGCGTGGAGCAGAACTCGGCGCGCTACATCCACTTGCTGGCCGAGATCGAGAAGCGCGTCTTCGCCGACCGCGCCGACTACCTGGGCGACCCGGCCTTTACCAAGGTGCCAGTGGACAAGCTGATCGCCAAGGACTACCTGGCCAAGCGCGCCGAACAGGTCAACCCCACTGCCATATCGGCGACCGACAAGGTGCGTCCAGGGCTGGAGCCGCACCAGACCACCCACTTCTCGATCGTCGATAAACAGGGCAACGCGGTGAGCAACACCTACACCCTCAACCTCGACTACGGCAGCGGTGTAGTGGTCAAGGGGGCAGGCTTTCTGCTCAACGACGAGATGGACGACTTCAGCGCCAAGCCGGGTGCAGCCAATGCCTTCGGCGTGGTCGGCGGCGAGGCCAACGCGATCGCTCCGGGCAAACGCATGCTGTCGTCGATGAGCCCAAGCCTGGTGACGCGCGACGGCAAGGTGACCCTGGTGATCGGCACCCCGGGGGGATCGCGGATCTTTACCTCGATCTTCCAAGTGATGAACAACCTGTATGACTACAACATGCCGCTGGACAAGGCCGTGGCCGCGCAGCGCGTGCATCACCAGTTGCTGCCCAAGGACACTATCTACTTCGACAGCTACGCGCCGCTCACTGGTGCGGTGGCTGAGGAGCTGAAGAAGATGGGCTATGTGCTGGAGGATCAGGGCTGGGAAATGGGCGATATCCAGGCGATCCGGGTGACGGGCGAGAAGATCGAGACCGCTTCGGATCCGCGTGGGCGCGGCGAGGGTCGGGTGGTCAAATAGAGCCCTTTAGGCAGGGCTGACGCTATCGCGGGACAAGCCCCCACCTACAGGGTCACACGACCCTGTAGGTGCGGGCTTGTCCCGCGATGGGTTCGACGTCAGACGCGGAACTGGCTGACCAGCATCTGCAAGTGACCGCCCAGACGCGCCAGCTCAACGCTGGAGGCCGCGGTTTCATCACTGGCCGAAGCGGTCTGTTCCGACACATCGCGCACGTTGAGAATGCTGCGGCTGATCTCTTCAGCCACGGCGCTCTGCTGCTCGGCAGCGGCGGCGATCTGTTGGTTCATCGACTGGATGTTCGACACCGTGCGCGTGATGTTCTCCAACGAACCACCGGCTTTGCGCGCCAACTCGACACTGCTTTCAGTCAGGTTGCGGCTGCCGAGCATGGCATTGGCCACCTGCTGGGTGCCGTTCTGTAGGCTGGCGACCAGCTCCTCGATCTCTTCGGTAGACTTCTGGGTGCGCTGCGCCAGGCCGCGCACTTCGTCCGCGACCACGGCAAAACCACGACCCGCCTCACCCGCGCGTGCTGCCTCGATGGCCGCGTTGAGGGCGAGCAGGTTGGTCTGCTCGGCGACCGACTTGATCACGTCCATGACGCTGCCGATCTTCTGGCTTTCCTGCTGCAGCAGGTTCATCGCTTCGGTGGAGCGGTGCACTTCTTCGGCCAGGCGCTCGATCTGGCTGATGGCTTCGCCCACCACCCGATCGCCCGCGCGCGCTTCGTCGTCGGCACCGGTGGCGGCGTGCGAGGCTTGCTCGGCGTTACGTGCCACTTCCTGCACGGTCGCGGCCATTTCATGCATGGCGGTCGCTACCTGGTCGGTTTCGACTTTCTGGCTGTTGGCGCCGGCGCTGGTCTGCTCGGTCACCGCCGACAGCTCTTCAGCGGCGCTGGCAATCTGGGTAACGCCATCGCGAATACCACCGATCAGCTCGCGCAGCGTGGTGCCCATGCGGCCGATGCTCTGTTGCAGCACGCCCAGCTCGTCACGGCGGGTGACGCGCAGATCGTGGGTCAGGTCGCCACCGGCGATGCGCTCCACGGCTGCCATGGTCTCGCGCAGAGGGCGGGTGATCTGCCGGGTAATGATGACTGCTGCCAAGACACCCACCAGCAGCGCCAGCAAGGTGGCGATGATCTGCATGCTGCGGGCTTGGGCGCTTTCGATGTCGCGGCGCTCGATCTGGATCTTGTACAGCGCGTCGCTGCGCTTGACGATGTCGGCACCCTGTACAGTCATTTCGGCACGCGCCACGGCGATCGCGGCGACGGCGTCGCGGTACTCGCGCACAGCGGTCCGGTAGGCCTGCACACTGTCTTCGAACTGTTGCACGCGGGCGCTTTCGTTAGGCAGTTGGCGCTTGAGGTTGTCGACTTCTACCAGGGCCGCATCGAGCTGACGCAGGGCAGCCTGTTCGCTGGCGGCATCGCTGTCGGCAATGTAGCCGCGCACGTCTACTCGGACCTGGGCCAGTTGCTGGCGGGTTTTGCTGATGACCTGGTACTGGGCAAAGCGCACGCTGTCGTTTTCACCTTGGGCGAGCACGTCACGGCTGATGCTTTCAAGGATTTCATCGGCCTTGCTTGCCGCCTTGTTCATGTTCTCGCGATTGGCCAGGGTGGTCTTGTAGCCAGCCCGCATCTTGCTCAGCGAGGTCTTGTAGTCGCTGATGATCGCGCCCAGCTCATTGAGCAGCTTGACGTTCTCGGGGCTCTTGAAGGTAGTCGCCAGGTGCTGCTGCTGGGCGCTGAAGGCATCCAGCTTGGCCTGGGTGTTGGCCGCAGCGGTATCGTCGCCGTTGGCGATCATGTACTGCAGGCGCGCCACGCGCAGGTCGGTCAGGTCTTTATTGAGCTGACCGATGTCGCCCATCCAGTTACTGCGGTCGATCAGGCTGCCCAGGCTGTTCCAGCCCGTCAGGGCCAAGAGGCCGGTCAGCAGCAAGACCAGGCCAAAGCCCAGTCCGAGTTTGAGGTTGACGCTGATGTTGGCAAACCAGCTGTTCATGCACGCTCTCCAGAAAATGATTTCGCTCACTTGATCTGAATCGCTGGGCGTTATTCTTCCTGAGTGCCCGCTGATTCGTGCAGGAGTTATCGGCAAGATTGGCTGGAGCTGAAACGCTTTTTCCGCAGAATTGTAACCCTATGAAAACGTTTGCGTTTTCATCGGCAACTTCGCGGGTTTTCCCGCGAAGCGGTGTGCAGGCGTTAGAGGCTACGCGCGGTAAAGGTATCGCAGCGGTTCACATCGCCATTGGCAAAGCCGGTCTTGAACCAGCGCACGCGCTGCGCCGAGGTGCCATGGGTGAAGGAGTCCGGCACCACGCGACCTTGGCCCTGCTGTTGCAGGCGGTCATCGCCAATGGCATTGGCGGCGTTCAGCGCCTCTTCGATGTCGCCAGGTTCGAGCCAGTTCAAGCGCTTCTGCGCCTGGTAGGCCCACACCCCCGCCAGGCAGTCAGCTTGCAGCTCCTGGCGGACCAGCAAGCCATTGTCACCCTCCATTTTCTGTCCGCGCTGGCGCGCGGCCTGTACCTGCGAAGAGACGCCCAGCAGGGTCTGCACGTGGTGGCCGATCTCATGGGCAATCACATAGGCCTGGGCAAAATCACCGGCTGCGGCAAAGCGGCTTTCCATCTCGCGGAAGAAGCTCATGTCCAGGTATACCCGCTGATCGCCCGGGCAGTAGAACGGCCCGACTGCCGACGAGGCGAAGCCGCAGGCAGAATTGACCTGGCTGCTGAACAGCACCAGCTTGGGGTCGCGATACTGTTTGCCAGCCTGGGCAAACAGCGCCTTCCAGGTGTCTTCGGTGTCGCCCAGGATCGAGGCGACGAACTCGGCCTGCTCATCATTGGCCGGCGGCGCCTTGCCTTCCACACCAGCCGGGGCGGTCTGGGTTTGTTGTTGGTCCATCTGTCCGGCGATCTGGCCGAGGATCTGCAACGGGTCTTGTCCAGTCAGCCAGCCGATACCGACGATCAGCAAGATCGCGCCGAGGCCAAGCCCTTTACCGCCACCAAAGCGCATACCGCCGCCACCACCGCCTTCGCCGCGGGCATCGACCACGTTGTCGCTACGCCGGCCTTTTCGCCATTCCATGAAGTGTGCTCCAGCTTGAAACATGAGGTTAAAGATTAGTTCAGGGGACGGCGCTCTGACAGCTAATGCTGCATCCATAACCAAATGGTTATGTTATGGGCCGTTGATTTCAATATTCATCCCCCGCGACCTGCCGGAAACTGCAAGTCCGCCTGCCACGCACAGGCGCTCGCACAAGTCCAATAAGAGGAAAACGGCATGCCCGCCCAGGACACCAGCCGCTTCGTGATCCGTGATCGCAACTGGCACCCAAAAGCCTTTACGCCTGACTACAAGACCTCGATTGCCCGTTCCCCGCGCCAGGCGCTGGTGAGCATCCCGCAGTCGATCAGCGAGACCACCGGTCCCGACTTCTCTCATCTGCGCTTTGGTCAACACGACAACGACCTGCTGCTGAACTTCGACAACGGTGGCCTGCCAATCGGCGAGCGCATCATCGTGGCCGGCCGGGTCATCGACCAGTATGGCAAGCCCGTGCCCAACACCTTGGTGGAAATGTGGCAGGCCAACGCTGGCGGTCGCTATCGACACAAGAACGATCGCTACCTGGCCCCGCTGGACCCCAACTTCGGTGGCGTCGGCCGCGCCCTGACCGACAGCGACGGCTACTACAGCTTCCGTACCATCAAGCCCGGCCCGTACCCATGGCGCAACGGCCCGAATGACTGGCGCCCGGCGCACATTCACTTTTCGGTCAGTGGCCCGTCGATTTCGACCAAGTTGATCACCCAGCTGTATTTCGAAGGTGATCCGCTGATCCCGATGTGCCCGATCGTCAAATCCATCGCCAACCCGGCAGCGGTGCAGCAGTTGATCGCCAAGCTCGACATGAGCAACGCCAACCCGATGGATTGCCTGGCCTACCGCTTTGACATCGTCCTGCGCGGTCAGCGCCAGACCCACTTCGAAAACCGCTGAGGAGCGCCGACATGCCAATCGAACTGCTGCCGGAAACGCCCTCGCAGACTGCCGGCCCCTACGTACACATCGGCCTGGCCCTGGAAGCGGCCGGTAACCCGACCCGCCCAGAGGAAATCTGGAACCGCCTGGCCCGCCCTGAAGCGCCGGGCGAGCACATCCTGTTGATCGGCCAAGTGTATGACGGCAACGGCCATCTGGTGCGTGATTCGTTCCTGGAGATCTGGCAGGCCGATGCCGAGGGTCATTACCAGGACGAATACAACCTGGAGAACCCCTTCAACAGCTTTGGTCGAACCGCCACCACCTTCGACTCGGGTGACTGGACCTTGCACACGGTCAAGCCGGGCGTGGTCAACAACGCTGCAGGTGTGCCGATGGCGCCGCACATCAACATCAGCCTGTTTGCCCGGGGGATCAACATCCAGTTGCATACGCGGCTGTATTTCGATGACGAAGGCGAGGCTAACGCCAAGTGCCCGGTGCTGAATTTGATCGAACAGCCACAGCGACGTGAGACGTTGATTGCCAAGCGCTGTGAGGTTGATGGCAAGACGGCGTATCGCTTCGATATCCGTATTCAGGGGGAAGGGGAGACGGTGTTCTTCGATTTCTGATCCGCATTGGATCAGAGGGGGCCGCTGCGCTGTCCATCACAGCGCTTCGGCGCCCCGCCGCGTCAGAATCTGATGGTTCAACCCTTGACCGGATTGAGATCGAACGCATCCGCTTGGTACTGGAACAGCAGGCAATCGGCTGCGGCAGTACAACCACTCTCATGCACCAGATTGGCCGGCAGCTTGTAATACGAGCCAGCCGGATACTCGGTGCGCTTGCCATCGATCACCGCATAGAACGTCCCCTTCAGGACCACGGTCGGCAGCGTCTGACTGTGGGTGTGCAGACCGTTATCCACGCCTTTGTTGAATTTCACGAACGCAGAGTATGGGCCTTTGCCGAACAGATCGCCTTCGACGTTGGCGTAGCTGACTGCCCCTTTAGTGCCGTCGACGTCTTTCCAAGTCAACGCAGCGCTGTTTGGTACCGAGATAAGTTTTTCCTCGGCTGCGTGAGCGGTGGTGACGAAGGTGGCAAGGGTCAGGCCAGCGAGAATGGCATGCAGTGCTTTCATGGTGGAGCTCCTACGCACATTGAATGAGAGGCGCAGGTTAATTGATCAGTAGTCGCACAAATACGGCGCCAAGCAGCCAGGATTTGTGCATTTATTGCACTGATTAATCAGCCCAACGTGCATGCGCGTAGTAGGCCTGCACGTAATCGAGAAATGCCCGAACCTTAGGCGCCAGGTAGCGGCTCTGCGGATACACCGCATACAGCGTGCGCGCCGGCAGTTGCCAGCCGTCCAGTACTGGCACCAGGCGACCGTCGCGCAGGGCATCGTGGACGATGAAGCGGTCGAAGCTGGCGATCCCCAGCCCACCAATTGCCGCCGCGCGCAGCGCCATGGGGGAGTTGGCGCTCAGCCGCCTGGGCATCAGCACTTCGCGTTGCTCGCCTTGTGGGTCACTTAGTTGCAGGCGCTGTGGGTGTGTCAGCCGGCTATAGCCCAGCAGTGGATGGTTGGCCAACTGCTCAGGTGAGGTCGGGCGGCCATGGCGCTCAAGGTAGCTTGGCGCTGCTACCAGTAGCACTTCACTCGCGGCCAGGCGTCGCGCCACCAGGCTTGAATCTGGCAGGTGATCGGTCACGCGCAGGCAGACATCGATCTCCTCTTCCAGAAGGTCGACGAAGCGGTCGGTGCAGTTGAGTTCGATCTGCAGGCGCTCATGGCGCTCGACGAAGTCGGGCAGCCAACGGCCCAGCTCCAGTTCACCAAAGGCCGTTGCAACGCTTAGGCGCAAGGTGCCGCTAGGTTGCTGCTGGTGCTCGGACAGCTCGAGGGTCATCGCCTGCATTTGTTCGAGGATCTGCACGCAGTGGCGATAGAACAGCGCCCCTGCTTCGGTCATCTGCAAGCGCCGGGTGGTGCGGTTGAGCAGTTGCGTGCCGAGTTGGCGCTCAAGGTTTTTCACCTGGCGCGACAGCACGGTATGGGACACCCCGGCCTGAACGGCGGCGGCACTGAAACTGCCGAGATCGACCACCCGGCGAAAGGTCTGCATGGCGCTTAGTTGATCCATCGGCACAGCACTCCTTGCAGCGTTCGCGGCGAGGCCATTGCGGCCTCGCCGGTTGCGGGTCAGCGCCGAACCAGCAACACCCCGCTTTCCATATGATGGGTATAGGGGAACTGGTCGAACAGCGCACAGCGTTCGATACGGTGGGTATCGTGCAGCTGGGCGATGTTCTGCGCCAGGGTTTGCGGGTTGCAAGAGATGTACAGGATGCGCTCGAAGCGACGGGTCAGCTCGCAGGTGTCCGGGTCCATGCCGGCGCGTGGCGGGTCGACGAACACCGTGCCGAAGTCGTAGCTTTTCAGCTCGATGCCTTCCAGGCGGCGGAACGGGCGGACCTCGTTCAGCGCCTGAGTCAGCTCTTCAGCCGACAAGCGCACCAGGCGCACGTTGTCCACGCCGTTCTCGTCAAGGTTATGCAGTGCGGCGTTGACCGAGGTCTTGCTGATCTCGGTGGCCAGCACCTTACGTGCGCGGGTGGCCAGGGGCAGGGTGAAGTTGCCATTGCCACAGTACAGCTCGAGCAGATCGTCGTCGCGCTCGCCCATGGCGTCGAAGGCCCAGTTGAGCATCTTCTGGTTCACTGCGCCGTTAGGCTGGGTGAACGCGCCTTCGGGTTGGCGGTAGCTGAAGGTGCGGCCAGCGACTTGCAATTGCTCGACCGCGTAGTCGCGGCCAATCACCAGGCGCTTGCCCTTGGAGCGGCCGATCAGGCTGACGCCGAGTTGTTCGGCAAGCACGCGGGCAGCGGTTTCCCAGGCCTCGTCGAGTGGACGGTGGTAGCACAGGGTGACCATCGCATCGCCTGCCAGGGTGGTCAGAAACTCCACCTGGAACAGCCGATTGCTCAGCGCCTCGCTGGCCTGCCAGGCCGCTTTCAGGCGCGGCATCAGCGCGTTGATGCGCTCACTGGCAATCGGGAAGTCGTCGATCAGGATCGCCTTGTGCTTCTCGCCTGGGGCGAACATCGCGTAGTGGCGCTGGCCTTCCTCACGCCACAGGCGGAACTCGGCACGCAGGCGATAGTGCTCGCGCGGCGAATCGAACACCGCAGGCTCTGGCGCATCGAACGGCGCCAGCAACTCTCGCAGGCGCTCGACCTTGGGCGTCAGCAGGCTTTCATAGGACGACGGATCGAAGACAGCACTCATGCGTTTAACCAGCCAAGCTTGATGACGAACAGGATGGAGAGGATCACCAATGCCGGGTTGAGCTCGTGGCGGCGGCCCGAGAGCAGTTTGATGGCGGTCCAGGTAATGAAGCCGAAGGCGATGCCGTTGGCGATCGAGTAGGTCAGCGGCATGGCCAGGGCAGTGACCATCACTGGCGCGGCTTCGGTGACGTCATCCCAGTTTATTTCCGCCAGCCCCGAGGCCATCAGCACGGCGACGAACAGCAGCGCCGGCGCAGTGGCGAAGGCCGGAACGCTGCCAGCCAGGGGCGCGAAGAACAGCGCCAGGAGGAACAGGATCGCGACCACGATGGCGGTCAGGCCAGTACGGCCACCGGCGCTCACGCCCGCAGCCGACTCGATGTAGCTGGTGGTGGTCGAGGTGCCTAGCAGCGAGCCGGCCATGGCCGCGGTGCTGTCGGCGATCAGGGCACGGCCCATCTTCGGCATGTGGCCGTCCTTACCCATCAGGCCGGCGCGCTTGGCGACGGCGATCAGGGTGCCGGAGTTATCGAACAGGTCGACGAACAGGAAGGCGAAGATCACGCTGATCAGGCCCACATCGAGGGCACCGGCGATGTCCAGTTGCAGGAAGGTCGGGGCCAGCGAAGGCGGCATCGACACCACGCCGGCAAAGGGCGTCACGCCCATCAGGATCGAGGCCAGGGTGACCGCGAGAATGCCGATCAGCACCGCGCCGCGCACTTTCATTGCTTCCAGGGCGACGATCAGGAAGAAGCCCAGCGTAGCCAGCACGGGGGCCGGATTCTTCAGGTCGCCCAGACCCACCAAGGTGGCCTGGTTATCGACGACGATGCCTGCGTTATGCAGGGCGATCAGTGCCAGGAACAGGCCGATGCCGGCGGCGATCGCCGAGCGCAGCGGCAGCGGAATGCTGTTCACGATCCACTCACGGATGCGGAAGATCGACAGCAGGAAGAACAGCACCGCCGAGAGGAATACCGCACCCAGCGCCACTTGCCAGGTATGGCCCATGTGCAGCACGACGGTGTAGGTGAAGAAGGCGTTCAGGCCCATCCCCGGCGCCAGGGCGATCGGGTAGTTGGCGATCAGGCCCATGGTTGCCGAGCCGATCGCTGCGGCCAGGCAGGTGGCGACGAAGATCGCACCCTTGTCCATGCCGGTCTCGCCGAGGATGCTCGGGTTGACGAACAGAATGTAGGCCATGGCCAGGAAGGTAGTGACGCCCGCAAGAATCTCGGTGCGCACATTGGTGTTGTGTGCTTTTAGTTGAAACAGCCTTTCCAGCATGCCCGCTCCCCAAGGCGCCCCCAGGCGCCGTGAATATATCGACCCCATCAGCAAAGCACAGACCGTACCGGATGCCGTGGTTTATGTGGGGCGGAAAAAAGCCGCGCATCATACCAGCATGGGTGGCGGGGGCCTATGGCCGTTGGCAGGTCACCTGGCGGACCGACCGAGCAGGTAGCGTGGGAGCGGGCTCGCCCCGCGATGGTGCTGCTGGGTCTTTGGCTATCGCGGGGCAAGCCCGCTCCCACGCTTTCACGGGTTGCTTGCGCGAGCTGATCAGGAACTGTGCAACCGATCCCGATTGGCCAGGGTCGGGAACAGTTTTATCCACACCCCGGTCACCAGCAATGTGCCCACCCCGCCAAGCACCACCGCCGGCACTGTGCCAAACCAGTGCGCAGTCACCCCAGATTCGAACTCGCCGAGCTGATTCGAGGCACCGATGAACAACCCGTTCACCGCGCTCACCCGCCCGCGCATCTCATCGGGCGTCTCCAACTGCACGAACGAACTGCGGATGACCATGCTGATCATGTCCGCCGCGCCCAGCACCACCAGCACCGCCAGCGAGAACCAGAACGAGGTCGACAAGCCAAAGGCAATGGTCGCCACGCCAAACACCCCGACCGCGGTGAACATGGTCCGGCCGACCTTGCGCTCGAACGGGAAGCGCGCCAGCCAGATCGACATCAGCAGCGCCCCCACCGCAGGTGCCGAGCGC
This sequence comes from Pseudomonas sp. Je.1.5.c, assembly GCF_051129895.1. Taxonomy (NCBI): domain Bacteria; kingdom Pseudomonadati; phylum Pseudomonadota; class Gammaproteobacteria; order Pseudomonadales; family Pseudomonadaceae; genus Pseudomonas; species Pseudomonas sp. Je.1.5.c. Next base: position 66,369 of record NZ_JBCPSP010000017.1, on the reverse strand, counting down.
AGCAGGCCCAGGCCCCATGGGCCGGTGAGCAGGATGTCCTTGGCGAACACTGGGAGCAGGGCGGTGGCGCCGCCGAGCAGTACCGCGAACAGGTCCAGGGAGATAGCGCCGAGGATGTCCGGGCGACTGCGAATGAAACGGATCCCGGCCAGCAGCGACTCCAGGCTGGCGCGGCCACGCTGAGGCAGCTGTTGGCGGGCGTCGAGGCTCAGGGTGAGCAGGCAGGCAATCGCATACAGCGCCACGGTCGGGCCGTATACCCAGATGCTGCCAAAGGCGTACAGCAAGCCGCCAACTGCCGGGGCGACGATGGTCGCTGCCTGTGTCGCCGAGGCCGACGCGGCCACCGCCCGTGGAAACAGCCCCGGCGGCACGACATTGGGCAGCAGTGCCTGGGTCGCTGGCATTTCGAACGAGCGGGTCGCACCGAGCAGGAAGGCCAGGATGAAGATCATCTCGCGGCTGACGTTGTCAGTCGCGCTGCCCACCACCAGGGCCAGGGCGATCAGTGCTTGCAGGCTTTGGCACAGGGCGGCGACCCGGCGCCGATCGAAGCGGTCTGCCACATGCCCGGTGTGGAGCATGAACAGCACCCGTGGGGCGAACTCGACCAGGCCGACCAGACCCAGATCGAGCACGTTGCCGGTCAGTTGGTAGAGGTGCCAGCCGATGGCCACGGTGAGCATCTGAAAGCCGCTGGCGGTGAATACGCGGGCTAGCCAGAAGGCGAGGAAGGGGCGGTGTTGCCGGAGCAACAGCGGGGCGGAATCAGACATCGGGAAACCTGTGGCCTCGGCGATAGGGGAGGGCCAGAGCGTATCATCTGTTTGTAACAAATAGTTGCCGGAGCTGGATTAGAGGCGAGCTGAGTTTGCACATCTCATTGCGTCACGGCTTCAGCGTGCAGAAATGATCAGCCCAGCTCCCAACAGCTGCCTTGCCTATTCAACTAAAGGCGGGTGAGACAACGGGTCACGCGGCATTCAACCACACGGCTAGGGCGGCCATTCGGGGCTATGCTCACTGGCAACCGTTGACCTGGATCAATCGTTCCAGAAGCAACGATTTGGCCATCAGGCCTCAATCCCTGCGATCGAACAGAACAATTCCAACGCGCCGCACTCGATAACCGTGGGGGCAGTGGGCGACAGGGCCATGAGCCCGGACGCCGGATTATCTGAAGAGGAAGCACCATGTTCGGATTAGAAGCCCTAGAGCTCGCCCGAATCCAGTTTGCCTTTACCGTGTCCTTTCACATCTTGTTCCCAGCCATCACCATTGGCCTGGCGAGCTACCTGGCGGTTCTCGAAGGCCTTTGGCTGAGAACCCACGAGCAGGTCTACCGCGACCTCTATCACTTCTGGTCGAAGATCTTCGCCGTCAACTTCGGCATGGGGGTGGTCTCCGGTTTGGTCATGGCCTATCAGTTCGGCACCAACTGGAGCCGCTTCTCTGACTTCGCCGGGGCTGTTACCGGACCGTTGCTGACCTATGAAGTACTCACCGCGTTCTTCCTCGAGGCCGGTTTCCTCGGGGTCATGCTGTTCGGCTGGAACCGCGTCGGCCGGGGGCTGCACTTTTTCTCGACAGTGATGGTGGCCCTGGGCACCTTGGTTTCGACCTTTTGGATCCTGGCCTCGAACAGCTGGATGCAGACCCCGCAAGGCCACGAAATCATCGACGGTCGCGTGGTGCCGGTGGACTGGCTGGCAGTGATCTTCAACCCCTCGTTCCCCTATCGACTGATGCACATGGCCACCGCGGCCTTTGTCGCCACAGCGTTCTTCGTCGGCGCCTCGGCGGCCTGGCACTTGCTGCGCGGGCGTGACAACCCGGCGGTGCGCAAGATGCTCTCGATGGCCATGTGGATGGCGCTGATCGTCGCGCCGATCCAGGCGGTGATTGGCGACTTCCATGGTTTGAACACCTTGAAGCACCAGCCGGTGAAGATCGCCGCGATCGAAGGACACTGGGAGAACGTCCCCGGTGAGCCTACGCCGCTGATCCTGTTCGGTATCCCCGACATGCAGGCTGAAACGACCCGCTACAAGATCGAAATTCCGGCCCTGGGCAGCCTGATCCTGACCCACAGCCTGGATAAGCAAGTGCCGGCGATGAAAGAGTTCCCAGCCGAGGATCGACCCAATTCGACCATCGTGTTCTGGTCGTTCCGGGTCATGGTGGGCTTGGGCTTGCTGATGATCTTCGTGGGCCTGTGGAGCTTGTGGCTGCGTAAACGCGGCACCTTGTACAGCAGCAAACCCTTCCTCTACCTCACCCTCTGGATGGGGCCGTCCGGTCTGATTGCCATCCTGGCCGGTTGGTTCACCACCGAGATCGGCCGTCAGCCGTGGGTGGTCTACGGACTGATGCGCACCTCCGAAGGGGTGTCCAACCATAGCTACACCCAGCTCGGCGTGACCCTGGTGATCTTCGTGGTGGTCTACTTCGCCCTGTTCGGTACCGGCCTTGGCTACATGATGCGCCTGGTGCGCAAAGGCCCGCACACCGGCGAAGGCGATGCGCAGCCACCGGGCGGTCCTGGCCAGCAGCGCACACCCGCACGGCCATTGTCTGCCGCCGACGATAGCGCCGACGCCAACACCGACGCCGTCAGCCTGAACAAGGAGAGCTGAGTCATGGGTATCGATCTTCCGCTGATCTGGGCTGTGATCATCATCTTCGGCGTCATGATGTACGTGGTGATGGACGGCTTCGACCTGGGCATCGGCATGCTCTTCCCGTTCGTCAAGGCCGAGCGTGACCGCGATGTGATGATGAACACCGTCGCCCCGGTATGGGACGGCAACGAAACCTGGCTGGTGCTGGGGGGCGCGGGCTTGTTCGGCGCCTTCCCGATGGCTTATGCGGTAGTGCTGGAAGCGTTGTACCTGCCGCTGATCCTGATGCTGGTGGGCTTGATCTTCCGTGGAGTGGCCTTCGAGTTTCGTTTCAAGGCCAAGGATGACAAGCGGCACCTGTGGGACAAGGCGTTCATTGGCGGCTCATTGGTGGCCACCTTCTTCCAGGGCGTCGCGCTAGGCGCGTTCATCGAAGGCTTCAAGGTGGTCGACCGCCATTACGCCGGCGGCTCGCTGGATTGGCTGACGCCATTCAGCCTGTATTCCGGGCTGGGTTTGATCGTCGCCTACACCTTGCTTGGCTGCACCTGGCTGATCATGAAAACCGAAGGCCCGCTGCAAAAGCAGATGCATGACCTGGCGCGCCCGCTGGCGCTGGTGCTGCTGGTGGTGATCGGTATTGTCAGCCTGTGGACGCCGCTGGCTTATCCACAGATCGCCGAGCGTTGGTTCAGCATGCCTAACTTGATCTGGTTCATGCCGGTGCCGATCCTGGTCCTGGTGACCTTCTACGGGCTGCTCAAGGCAGTGGCGCGCAATGCCAACTACACGCCATTCCTGTTGACCCTGGTGTTGATCTTCCTCGGTTACAGCGGGCTGGGCATCAGCTTGTGGCCGAACATCATCCCGCCCTCGATCTCGATCTGGGAGGCCGCCGCGCCGCCGCAGAGCCAGGGCTTCATGTTGGTGGGGACGCTGTTCATCCTGCCGTTCATCCTGGGTTACACCTTCTGGAGCTACTACGTGTTCCGCGGCAAGGTGACCCACGAAGATGGCTACCACTAGGGAGGGCTGCACGATGACGGGTAAACATGGCATCGAGGAGCAGAAGAAGCCGCTGTGGCAACGGCTGGGTTGGCTGGTGCTGATCTGGGCGGGCAGTGTGGCCGCGCTTGGGGTGGTGGCCTGGTTGATGCGGATGTTCATGGCCGCGGCAGGCTTGAGTACCCACTGAATGCAGGTTTTTGGGACCGCAACGCGGTCCCAAGGGCCTTTGGGTTTACTTGCGGGCCTTGAGGATGACGAACTTGGGTGTAGCCGCTACCTGCTCAACCCCACGGAACAGCCGCGCCAGCTTACTGTGATACCCCAGGTGCCGGTTACCCACGATGTACAGCGCGCCGCCCACCACCAAGGCATCGCGCGCCTGCTGGAACATCCGCCAGGCTAGGAAGTCGCCCACGACCTGCTGCTGATGGAACGGCGGGTTGCACAGCACCACATCCAGCGACTGCTTCTCCTGCCCAGCCAGACCATCGGCTGCGCGCACCTCCACCGGCCGATCGGCCAACGCCGCCTGCCAGTTATCCAACGCTGATTGCACTGCCATGTACGACTCGTCGACTAGTGTGTACTGCGCCTCAGGATTAACCAGGGCACTGGCGATCGCCAGCACGCCATTGCCACAGCCAAGGTCGGCAACCCGAGCCTGGCCCAGATCACGCGGCAGGTGCGGGAGAAATGCGCGGGTGCCGATATCCAAGCCTTCGCGGCAAAACACATTGGCATGGTTGACCAGCTCCAGGGCTGGCGCATCCAGGCGGTAGCGCGTGGGATAAGGCGAGTTAGCCCGTGGTCGTTCGGCCACGGTGGCGGTCAGCAGGCGGGCTTTTTTCTGCGCAAGCGACGCCTGCACCGGGCCGATGTACTTTTCCATCAGGTCGCCCGCTGCTCGCGGCAGGTGCTTGATCATGGCGGTGGCGATCACTTGCGCACCCGGGGCCAGATGGCCTTGCAGGCGAATCAGCTGCTCCTCGAGCAGCGCCAGGGTCTTCGGCACCCGCACCAGCACTCGGTCAAACGGCCCTTGCCAGGGCGCGTTGGCGGGCACGAAAGGCACGGCGTCGAAGGGCTTGGCGTTACGCGCCAGGTTCTTTTCCAAGGCCACCCGCGCCAGGTGCGAATCACCGCTGCTGAGCACCTGCATATCAGCGCACAGGCTGGCCGCCAGGGCGCCGAAGCTGTCGTTTAGCACCAGCACCCGGCAATCCGTCGGCAGCGCCTGGCTGGCCAGGTGCTCGAGCAGATACTCATCGGCAGCGTCGAACGCTTGCAGGGGGTCGTTGGCCTGTTCCGGTTGGCGGATCAGGTCGAGTTCGGCAAAGGGGCTGGTCAACAAGGGCATGGCATGGGGCTCAGGTGCGAATCTGCCCGGCGCAGACCACGACGAGCTTGAAGCGCGCAATTCTACAGGGCTTTGCCCAAACGGTGGGATGTCTGGCGTCAGAACAGCCCGCGGCTGGCGGCGATGGCAATGGCACCGGCCTTGTTGGAGGCGTTGGTCTTGGTGATCACGCTGCGGATGTGGAAGTTCACTGTGCTGGTCGACAGCGACAGGATCCGGGCAATCACTGCCGCAGTCTTGCCGTCGGCCGACCACTTGAGCACTTCCAACTCGCGTTCGCTTAGTTTGGGGATCGGTGCCAGGGCTGCCAGGTGGTGTTCACTGAGCCGCTCGTGCAGGGTGTGGCACAGCCAGACGATACGCGCGCTCTTGTCATAGAACTCAGCGGTGTCGATCTTGCCCTGCGGCCTGGCTACGCTCAACTGCGTTTCGTTATGCCGCTGGTCGTGCACCGATTGGCTCCAACCATGGCGCAAACCATAGGAGCACGCCGTACTACGCAGTGTTGGCACTTCGCGAAACAGCTCGTCATCCCATAGCACCGGCAGGGTGGATTCATGACAGCGCTTGACGATGGGGTCCTGTTTGATCAACTCAGCTTGCGTATAGAATGCGTTCCATTGCGCTGGGAAATTGTTGTACAGGAAGATTTGCGGTCGGTTAGCGGCCAGATGGATGTGCAATGCCAAACCCATGTAGGGCATGCCCATATCCTGTACCAACGCCAACGCACGCTTGAACAACTGCTGCGGGTCGCGCTCGTCTAGCAGCTGTTGCAGCTGCTCCGGGTTCCATTGCGACATTGAAACGCTCCCTGATAGCTCCTTGGATCCAACTCCACTACCACCCGGCTCATTGTAGGAAAAGACCCAGCGTTGCGTTGGGATTTTTTCGCTATAGCCATGCAAGCCTTGTATGACGCTCAGTTTGGCTTGCCCCTGCAAACCGTCGGTGTTCATCGCCGCCGCTTTGGGCGAAACTGTGCACACTTGATTTATGGAGCCCGTCATGACCGCCAGCGCCGACAAATTCACTCGCCAGACCTTGCTCGACGTGCAACCGCTGACGCCCAGCTTGTTCTCCTTGCGAGTCACCCGCGACGCAGGCTTTCGCTTTCGCTCCGGCCAGTTCGCCCGCCTGGGTGTGACCAAGGCCGATGGCAGCGTGGTTTGGCGGGCCTATTCGATGGTCAGCGCGCCACATGATGAGCACTTGGATTTTTTCTCGATTGTAGTCCCAGGGGGCGAATTCACCAGCGAGCTGAGCCGTCTGGGCGAAGGCGATACGCTGTTGATCGACCGTCAGGCGTTTGGTTTTCTGACCCTCGATCGCTTCATTGGCGGTCGCGATCTATGGCTGCTGGCGACCGGTACCGGCATTGCACCGTTCATGTCGATCCTGCAGGACTTCGAGGCCTGGGAGCGTTTCGACAACATCAAGCTGGTGTATTCGGTACGCGAAGCCAATGAGCTGGCTTATCTAGAGGAGATCGCTGGCCTGGAACAGCGTGACTACCTGGCTGAGTTCGCTGGCAAGTTGCAGTTCATTCCGGTGGTAACCCGCGAGAAGCACCCTGGCGCATTGGATGCACGCATTACCACACTGATCGAAAATGGCGAATTGGAGCGGGCGGCAGGGCTTGAGTTTTCCCCTGAACATTCCCGCATCATGCTCTGCGGTAACCCGCAAATGATCGATGACACGCGCAAGGTGCTCAAGGCACGCGATCTGCAACTGAGCTTGAGCAAGCGGCCGGGGCAGGTGGCGGTAGAAAACTACTGGTGAGAATCAGCTACAAGCGACAAGCCTCAAGCTGTTAGAAAAGCCAGGGCCGAGCTCGGCCCTGGTGTTTCGTTTCGGCTCGTAGCTGCGTTCAGGGCAGACGATTCTGATTCTGCGTCTTGAGCAGGTCGCGAATCTCAGTCAGCAGGGTTTCCTGCGGGGTAGGCGCTGGCGGTACGCTCGGCGCCACGGCCTCTTCGCGCTTGAGGCGGTTGATCACCTTGACCCCCATGAAGATGGCGAAGGCGACGATGAGGAAGTCGATTACGGTCTGGATGAACTTGCCGTAGGCCAGCATCACTGCCGGAACATCGCCTTCGGCCGCCTTGAGGGTGATTGCCAGGTCACTGAAGTCCACGCCGCCGATCAGCAGGCCCAGCGGTGGCATCACCACGTCACCGACGAACGACGAAACGATCTTGCCGAACGCTGCGCCGATGATGATACCGACGGCCATGTCGACGACATTGCCCTTGACCGCAAACGCCTTGAATTCACTGATCATGCCCATGGTTGTGTTCCTTGTAACAAATGGATAAGTAAACGCAGTGTAAGCCACTTAAACGCTTCATGCGTGATGCTTGCAGCTAGAGACTGCGGTTAGATCGAATAGTTTTGTCGCACCCCGCGGCGTTCGAGACACGTCCAGCTCGGCTATCATGGCGGTTTTTTCCCAGGAGACTGCCCCCATGGCCAAAGCCAAGCGCTTGTATGGCTGCACCGAGTGCGGCGCGACCTTTCCCAAATGGGCCGGCCAGTGCGGTGAGTGCGGCGCCTGGAACACCCTGACCGAAACCATGATCGAGAGCGGCGGCGCGGCAGCGCCAAGCGGGCGCGCCGGCTGGACTGGGCAGCAGGCGCAGATCAAGACCCTGGCCGAGGTCAGCGTTGAAGAAATCCCGCGCTTCACCACCAGCAGCACCGAGCTCGACCGAGTGCTCGGTGGTGGCCTGGTCGACGGCTCGGTGGTGTTGATTGGGGGTGACCCGGGTATCGGCAAGTCGACCATCCTGTTGCAGACCCTGTGCAACATCGCCACCGGCATGCCGGCGCTATACGTGACGGGCGAGGAATCCCAGCAGCAGGTGGCGATGCGCTCACGGCGCCTGGGGTTGCCGCAGGATCAGCTCAAGGTCATGACCGAAACCTGCATCGAAACCATCATCGCCACGGCGCGCGTGGAAAAACCGCGGGTGATGGTCATCGACTCGATCCAGACCATCTTCACCGAGCAGCTGCAATCGGCGCCTGGCGGGGTGGCGCAAGTGCGCGAGAGCACGGCGCTGTTGGTGCGCTATGCCAAGCAGAGCGGCACGGCGATTTTCCTGGTCGGCCACGTCACCAAGGAAGGCTCGCTAGCCGGCCCGCGGGTGCTGGAGCACATGGTCGATACCGTTCTGTATTTCGAGGGCGAGTCGGACGGCCGCCTGCGTCTGCTGCGCGCGGTGAAGAACCGCTTTGGCGCGGTCAATGAACTGGGCGTGTTCGGCATGACCGATCGTGGCCTGAAGGAGGTTTCCAACCCTTCGGCGATCTTCCTCAACCGTACCCAGGAAGAGGTGCCAGGCAGCGTGGTGATGGCCACCTGGGAAGGCACCCGGCCGATGTTGGTCGAGGTGCAGGCGCTGGTCGACGACAGCCACCTGGCCAACCCACGACGAGTCACCTTGGGCCTGGACCAGAACCGCCTGGCCATGTTGCTGGCGGTTCTGCATCGCCATGGCGGCATTCCTACCCATGACCAGGACGTGTTCCTCAACGTGGTCGGTGGGGTGAAGGTATTGGAAACCGCTTCGGACCTGGCGCTGCTGGCGGCCGTCATGTCCAGCCTGCGCAACCGGCCGTTGGCCCACGGTCTGCTGGTGTTCGGCGAGATTGGCCTATCGGGTGAGGTGCGCCCCGTGCCCAGTGGCCAGGAACGCCTCAAAGAGGCCGCCAAGCACGGCTTCAAACGCGCCATCGTGCCCAAGGGCAATGCGCCCAAGGAGTCGCCGGCGGGCTTGCAGGTGATTGCCGTGACGCGTCTGGAACAGGCTTTGGACGCCCTGTTCGAGTAATCGGTCTTCTTGCAACTGATTCTCAATTGCCAGTAGCATACCGCCACCTTGCGACCAGCCTCTGGAGTATGTGTGGCGCAGTCCGATTTAAAACGCCTGTTCCTCAAGCATGCGAAAACCCTGCAGGGTCTGCTCTCGCGCAAGGTGCGCGATCCGCAGTTGGCCGCTGACCTGGTCCAGGAGAGCTTCCTGCGCTTGGCCGAGCAGCAACGCCTCGAGCAGATCGACAACGCTTCGGCCTACCTGTACCGGACTGCGCATAACCTGATGGTCGACCATGTGCGTCAGCAGCAACGGCGCAAGACTGATCTGGTCCCGCATGAGGCACTCGAAGGCATCGTCGAGGAACGCCCCGGCCTCGACGAACAGGCCGAGCGTGCGCAGCATCTGCAGCGTTTGCAGGCGATCCTGGCTGAGCTGCCCGAACGCACTCAGCAGGTGTTTCGCTTGAACCGCCTGGAAGGCATGACGCACGCCGAGGTCGCACGGCACCTGGAAATTTCCGATAGCTCCGTGCAGAAGCATCTGGCCAAGGCCCTGGCCTATGTGATGCAGTGCTTGCAGGAAGCGGAATGACCAACGGTTTACTGACAAACGCCCCCTCAGACGTCAGCCAAGACATAACCAGATCGCGAGAGAACCGTGTGAGCAGCCAGAACTTGCCAGAGCAAGCCATCCGCGAGCAGGCCGCCGAGTGGGTGGTGCTGCAAAGTGCCGGGCCGTTGACCACGGACCAGCAACAGGCACTTGAGCAGTGGTGCGCCAGCGATGCGCGGCATGCCCAGGCCTATGCGTTTGCCCAGGCGACCTGGGCTGATCTTGGCCAGTTGACGAGCGTGGCGGCGCCTGCTGCGGCGCGACGTGCGTCGACGCCTGCAGCGCGCGCCCGGCCTGCGCGCGCCAGGCGCCCGCGTTTGCGCGCGGCAGTCGCCAGTGCGGCGGTGCTGTTTCTAGCGGTGTTCACGGTCAATCAGGGGCCTGACTGGCTGCTCGATTGGCGCGCTGACTATGCCACTGCCACAGGTGAAGTGCGGCGCGTCACGCTGGCAGATGGCAGCCTGATCGAGCTGGACAGCCGCAGCGCCGTGCAGATCGCATTCAACGATCAAGAGCGGCGCATTCGGCTGTTGGCCGGTGAGGCGGTTTTTACCGCGGCGCCTGTCAGCGCAACCGAGCCGCGGCCATTTGTCGTCGAATACGCCGGCGCCACGACGCGCGCCCTGGGCACCCGCTTCGTGATCGGTGAGGCGGGCGCCGGGGGCTGGGTTGGCATGCTCGAGCACAGCGTGGCGGTTGACCTGCAAACGCAGCCCGCCCATGGCCAGGCCAGCCAGCGGCTGGAGGAGGGCGCGAGCCTGCGTTACGACCAGGCCCAGGGCGTTCGGCCTTGGCCGCAGCGCGATCTGCATCGGGCGACCGACTGGCAGCGTGGCGTGCTGGTGTTCGAGCGTCAGCCGTTGAGCGAAGTGGTCGAGCGGCTCAACCACTATCGCAGTGGCCGCTTGGTCGTCACCGATGCCGAGTTGGCCCGGCGTGAGGTGAGCGGGGTGTTCCGCCTGGACAACCTCGACGCTGCGGCGAGCGTGCTCAGCGATGAGCTCAAGGCCAAGCGTTTGGAGGTGGCGGGGCTGACGCTGATCTACTGAAATTGCGCCTGACAGAAATTATTTTGATTTTCCGTTACTGAGTTTTCCTACGCCGCACGTCTGATTGTTGAGATTGATTTTCATTACTAGAAAACAGCCAACAACAGACGAGCGACAACAGTGAGCACGCCACGACCACACCCTCAGCGACCCCTCGGTCGCCTCGCCTTGGCCAGCAGCTTGGTCTTTGGCGCTTGTGCCCTGCCGATGGGGATCGGCCTGGCACAGGCGGCCAGCGACAGCGGCGCGGCCAGCCGCCAACTGATTCAATTCGCCATCCCGGCCCAGTCATTGGACAGCGCTGTGCTGGCCTATGCCGAGCAGTCTGGAGTGCAGGTGTTCTTCGACAGTCGTAAGTTGGCTGGCTTGCGCAGTGAGGGGCTGCGCGGTGGCTACAGCGCCGAGGACGGTCTGCGCCAATTGCTGCGCGGTGCGCCGGTACGCTACCGCTTCAGCGCCGCCGGCCAGGTTGGCCTTGAGCGGGTCGAGGACAACGGCGAGGTGATGGAACTGGGCGCTACCCATGTCAACTCGAACCGCGAAGGCGATTGGGTCTACCTGACGCCACGTTCGACCAGCGTGATTACCCGCGAGCAGATCGACAAGCGCCCGCCACGGCATGCCGCGGACATGCTCGAAGAAACGGCCGGGGTCTACACCGCGGTCGATCAACGCGATCCAGGCCTGTCGGTGAACATCCGGGGTGTGCAGGACTACGGCCGGGTCAACATGAACATCGATGGCATGCGCCAGAACTTCAACGTCAACGGCCACCAGCAGCGCAATGGCGTGATGTTCATCGACCCTGAGTTCATCAGCAGCGTGCAGATCGACAAAGGCAGCCAATCGGGCATGGGCGGTGCCGGGGTGCTCGGTGGTATCGCCAGTTTCAATACCGTGCAGGCCAGCGAGTATCTTGGCCCGGACAAAGAATATGGCGGGCGCATTCGCGCCGGCCACGGCATCGGTGAACTGGGCAATGGCACCTACTTCAATGGCAGTGCGGTGTTTGCCTTCGGCAACGAGGTCGGTGACGTCTTGCTCGGCGTCAGCGAGCGCCATTTCGGAGACTACCGCGCCGGCAGCAACGATACCGACAATCTTGGGACCCAGATCCGCCTGAAAGATCAATTTCCTCAAGCCTGGCAGGACTGGATCGACTCCGAAGTCGGTGACATGAGCAGCGTCACGCGTTCGCAGATGATCAAGCTGGGCCTGAATTTGCCGCTGGATCAACGCGTCCAGCTCAGTTACCTGCAAACCGATACCGACAGCAAGGATGCCTGGACCTGGCAAAGCGCGGACAGCAACTCCTGGTATTACCGCCGTTCGGCCAGCAATGACATCACTGCCAAGAACGTCGCGTTCGACTACAGCTATTCGCCAGACAACGATCTGATCGATCTCAAGGCCAAGCTGTATTACGTCACCACCCGCCAAGACCGTTGGAACGCCGGCAGCACCGCCAGCATTGGCAGTGGCAACTACTATGCGCCCTACACCGATCGTTTCCAGACCGACACCTGGGGGCTGCAGCTGGAAAACACCTCGCGCTTCTACCTGGGGCAGCGCGATAGCCTCAGCGTCAACTATGGCACCGAGATGTTCCAGGACACCTTCAAGCCAAGCAGCGAGATGGTTCCGGCACGCAGTAACAGCAGCAATCCCTTTGCTGGCGGGGCCAATCCTGAAGGCAAGCGGATCATGGCCAGCCTGTTCGCTGACCTGACCTACGAGCATGACGATTGGCTGACCCTGGATGCCGGTTTGCGCTATGACCGCTACCGCCTGACCGGCAAGACGGGCTTGACCACCTACATGTACCCCACCGGCATCACCCAGGTCGATCTGCTCAAGCAGCGCACCGAGCTGCTGTATGACGTCGACCAAGAGCAGGGGCGTTTTTCGCCAACCTTCGGCATTGGCGTCAAGCCGGGCCTGGACTGGTTGCAGCTGTACACCCGCTGGGGTCGAGGCTGGCGCCCGCCTTCGGTGACTGAAGCGTTCATGAGCGGCAAGCCGCACGGCGGTGGTAACGAGCTGGTTTATCCCAACCCGTTTCTCAAGCCGGAGACCTCGCACAACTGGGAGGTGGGCATGAATATCTTCAAGGAATCACTGTTTCGCAGCGGTGACCGCTTCGCCGCCAAGATCGCTTATTTCGACACGCGGATCGATAACTTTTCCTTCCTCGATACCAACGTCGATTTGCCAGGCACCGACGGCGCGACCGGGGTGTCGATGGGGCGCAGCGCCTACCAGAACAATTTGCAAGACACGCGCTTTCGAGGGCTTGAGTACTCCCTGGACTACGATACCGGGCGCTTCTACACCCGGCTCAGCTACACCCACATGATTGGCAGCAACGACTTCTGTTCAAAACAGCTCTACCTCGGTGGCGCGCAGAAGAAGAACATCAGCGGTACCGAAATCGTCGAGCTGCCCATTGGTGGCGGCATGACGATCCCAGTGCCCATGCCGGTCTACGACGCGGTGGCGGATGCCGACCTGGATGCCCAGACGCGCTGTGGCGACATCATGGGCAACGCCAGCTACATGCCGGCTGACCGTGGCTCGCTCACCGCCGGGCTGCGCTTTTTCGACAATACCCTCGATGTCGGGGCTCGACTGCGCTACAGCAAAGGCAATGGCGCCAATCTCGAAACTCATGGCTATAGCCAACTCGACCAAGCCCTGTGGCCGCAATACAAGGTCTGGGATCTCTACGCCAGCTATTGGGCGACCCCACAGCTGAACATTGCCCTGTCGATGGAAAACCTCACCGACCAGGCCTACTTCGTCGCCATGGGCGACTCCAACAACTTATCGCTGGCACGCGGTCGGACCTTGACCGGCATGCTCGAGTACCACTTCTGATCCATCAGGTTCGCCCAATGAAGGGCAACACGAGGGCTTGGCAAGAGCCTTCGCTTTCAACTGCAATGCAATGAGGAATCGAAATGAGCGTTTCCGTTACTTATTCCGCCAGCTTCGCCAACATCACTGTCGATCAGTACTTCACGCTGTGGTCGACCGGCTTCAAGACTGCCGATCACAACGCCAGCAACACCGGTGGCTTCAACAACGGCTCGTTCGACGGTGACCAGTACGCGATCCGCGGGACCAATGGATCGAACTATGCGGTGATTGCCGAAAGCGAAACCGCCAATGGCCTGCACTACGTGTTCAACCCGGCACTGCCCGCCAGCAACAACCTCAACCACTACCTGTGGGGCGAGTTGGATAGCGTTCAACTGGGTAATGGCCTGCAAGGTGGTGGTGGCAGCGATTACAGCCTGTCGACCTTTGCCGTCAGCTTCGAAGGCCTGGACCTGAGCGCCGCGCAAGGTGCCGGTCGTGTCGGTAACGACGTGCACAACGTCATCTACAGCCTGATGCAAGGCAATACCGACGCCCTGGAGTCGGTGCTCGACAACCTGCTGGCCGACTACGGCGTATCCACCGACAGCACCTTCGCGGCGATCAGCTCGGCCCTGGCTGCTGGCCCGTCCAGCGCGCTTGCCGCCGAAGCTGTGGGGGTCCAGGCGCTGCCAGAAGATCTGGCGCTGGCGGCCTGATCCCAGGCATGAAAAAGCGAATGGAGGGTGACCCTGCCATTCGCTGATCTGTTGCAGTTACCCCGCAACCCGTGTCTTTGCCGGGCCCAGGTTGCGGTGGTGCGAATTCTGTGGCGCCGACCAGGCGAAAGCAATCGCCGATCGACGCTTGCCATGAGGTTTCCATCAAATGCGAACCGCTCCCGCCGCAGCCAATCAAGTGCTGCAGGCGCTCAAGGCCTGTCGCGCCGGCTCGGCCAACGTCGCCCTGTTCACTGCGGTGATCAACCTGCTGATGTTGGCGCCAGCGCTGTACATGCTGCAGGTGTATGACCGCGTGTTGTCCTCGCGCAACGAAATGACCCTGTTGATGCTCAGCTTGATGGTGCTTGGGCTGTTCGCGTTCATGGGCCTGTTGGAGTGGGTGCGCAGCCAGGTGGTGATCCGCCTCGGCACGCAGATGGACCTGCGCCTGAACCCCAGGGTGTTCGAGGCTGCTTATGAGGCGAGCCTTGCCGGCCAGCGCGGGGTGGCCGGGCAGATGCTCGCCGACCTCACCCATCTGCGCCAGTTCGCCACCGGGCAGGCGCTGTTCGCCTTGTTCGATGCGCCGTGGTTCCTGGTGTACCTGCTGGTGATGTTCCTGTTCAGCCCCTGGCTTGGCCTGATGGCCGTGGTCGGCGCGGTTGTGCTGATGGTGTTGGCTTGGGTCAATGAGCGGCTGACCCAGGCGCCGTTCGCCGAAGCCGGGCAGCTGTCCCAGCAAGCCAGCCAACAGGCCAGCGCCAACCTGCACAATGCCGAGGTCATCGAGGCCATGGGCATGCTCGGTGCGGTACGCGAGCGTTGGGCGCAACTGCATCATGGTTTTCTTGCCCGGCAGAACCTGGGCAGTGAGCGCACCGCAGCGATCACCGCCATGTCCAAAAGCGTGCGGCTGGCCCTGCAATCCTTGGTACTAGGCTTGGGAGCGTGGCTGGCGATCGAACAGCTGATCACCCCAGGCATGATGATCGCCGGTTCCATTCTGATGGCGCGGGTGCTGGCACCGATCGATCAGTTGATCGGCGCTTGGCGCCAGTGGGGCGCGGCGCGGCTGGCCTATCAGCGCCTGAGTGGAATGATGCAGGCGCAGCCGCCGCGCCCGGCAGGCATGCCCCTGCCGGCGCCGAGCGGCAAACTCACCGTCGAGGCGCTCGACGCACTGCAACCCGGCAGCAACAAGCCCTGCCTGAGCAACCTTGGCTTCGAGCTGCCGGCCGGAGAGTCGCTGGGCATCATCGGCCCATCCGGTTCGGGCAAGTCGACCTTGGCCCGCCTGTTGATCGGTGCCCAGGCGCCGGCTGCGGGCAAGGTGCGCCTGGATGGCGCCGATCTGCGTCTGTGGGACAAGCACGCGCTGGGCATGCATATCGGCTACTTGCCGCAGGACGTGCAACTGTTCGCCGCCAGCATCGCCGAGAACATCGCCCGGCTGGGCGCGGTGGATGCCCAGCAGGTGGTCGCTGCCGCGCAACTGGCCGGGGTGCACGAGATGATCCTGAAACTGCCGGCCGGTTACGACACCCAGTTGGGCGAGGGCGGCAGTGGCCTGTCCGGCGGCCAGCGCCAGCGCATCGGCCTTGCCCGGGCCTTGTATGGGCTGCCGGCGTTGATCGTGCTCGACGAGCCTAACGCCAACCTCGACGAGGCTGGCGAGCGGGCCTTGCTCGAGGCCATCGGCAAAGTCCGCGCACAGCGCCGCACGCTGATCCTGATCACCCATAAATCCGCACTGCTGGCCGGGCTCGATAACCTGCTGATGCTCAACAGCGGCCAGCTTCAGGCCTACGGGCCGACGGCGCGGGTGCTCCAGGATGCCCAGCGTTCACGCCCAACCGCCGCTGGGGTATCGAGCCCGGCGCCGCGCCCACCTGTTGGCCTGAGCATGAGCTACGGCCTGCCGAGATCTTGAAGACCATGACGGTACACGCTGCATTCATCCGCAAAGCCGAGACACCTGGCGAGTCCGCTACTGTTTTGCGCCTCGACGAGCGTCGTCCGGCCAGGCTTGGCCGTTGGCTGGTCTTGGGCGGTTTTGGTGGTTTTATCCTGTGGGCCGCGCTGGCGCCGCTGGACAAGGGCGTGCCGCTAAGTGGCACGGTGATGGTCGCCGGCAGTCGCCAGGCGGTGCAGCACGTCGCGGGCGGGGTGATCGAGCAACTGCTGGTGCGCGATGGCGACCGGGTCGGCGCCGGCCAGGTGCTGCTGCGCATGGACGCGACCCAGGCTGAGGCGCAGAAGGGCTCGCTGCAGGTGCAATACGTCAACGCGCGGGCCACTGAGGCGCGGCTGATGGCTGAGCGTGACGGCCGCTCCAGCGTTGATTTTCCTGAATCACTGCGCGCCCAGGCTGCTACGCCGTGGGTGGCTAGCGTACTGGAGGCGCAGCGCCAATTGCGCGCCAGTCGCGCCCAGGCACTGCAGATGGAATTGGCCGGCATGGGCGAGGGGATCGCCGGCGCCGAGGCCTCGCTGCAAGGCTTGCAAGGCTCGCTGGCCAGCAAGCAGGCGCAGCGTGATGCGCTCGATGAGCAACTGCGCGGGCTGCGTGAGCTGGCCCAAGATGGCTACATCCCGCGCAATCGCCTGCTCGACAGCGAACGCTTGCTGGCCCAGGTCAACGGCTCGATCGCCGAGGATCTGGGCAACATCGGCCGCACCCGCCGCCAGGTGCAAGAGTTGAAGTTACGCATTGGCCAACGCCGCCAGGAAAACCAGAACGACGTTCGTCAGCAGTTGAGCGAGATGCAGGCCAGTGCCGAAGACCTTGGCAATCGCCTGCGCAGCGCCGAATTCGAATTGGCCCACAGCCTGGTGCGCGCGCCGGTTGCAGGTACGGTTGTGGGGCTTAGCGTCTTCACCAATGGCGGGGTGATTGCCCGCGGCCAGCAGTTGATGGAGATCGTCCCCGGCGATGCGCCGTTGTTGGTGGATGCGCGGGCGCCGGTGGAGATGGTCGACAAGCTGCAACCGGGTTTGCCGGTCGAGCTGATGTTCGCCGCTTTCAACCAGAGCAGCACGCCTCGGGTGGATGGCGAGGTGGCGCTGGTATCGGCCGACCGCTTGCTCGATGAAAAGACCCAGCAGCCGTATTACCAGGTGCGCATCAAGGTCACTGAACACGCCTTGCAGCAGCTGTCCGGCCTGGACATTCGCCCCGGCATGCCGGTGGAAGCGTTCGTGCGTACCGGTGAGCGCTCGATGCTCAACTACCTGTTCAAGCCGCTGGCCGACCGGGTGCATATCGCCCTGGCGGAGGAATGACCCGATGCGTTCGTTGTTGATCTTCGGGCCGTTGCTGATGGGCCTGAGCTATTCCGCGCACGCCTTGGACCTGGGCGATGCCTACGCCTTGGCGCTGCGTAACGACCCCACGCTGCACGCGGCCATCGCCGAGCGCGATGCCGGCGTGGAGAACCTGACCATCGGCCGCGCCCGGCTGCTGCCGAACTTGTCGTACCGCTACAATCGCGCGCGCAATGACTCCGAAGTCACCCAGTACAGCCCGCTGGGCGACAGCACCGTGCAACGGGACTATCGCAGCTACAGCTCGACCCTGACCCTGCAACAGCCGCTGTTCGACTACGCCGCCTGGAGTGAGTACCGTCGTGGTGTGGCCCAGGCGGCGCTGGCCGACGAGCGTTTTCGTGGCCGTAGCCAGGAGCTTGTGGTGCGCCTGTTCGGCGCCTACAGCGAGGCATTGTTCGCCAACGAGCAGATCGCCCTGGCCCAGGCCCAACGGCGCACCTATGCCGAACAGCTGACCCTCAACCAGCGCCTGCTCAAGGGCGGTGAAGGCACCCGTACCGATCTGCTCGAGACCCGTGCCCGGCTGGAGCTGGCCCAGGCCCAGGAGATCGAGGCGGGGGATAACCTCGATGCGGCCCTGCGGGCACTGGAGGCGATCATCGGCGAGGCGGTACTGGTCGAAGACCTGGCGCCCATGCTGGGTGATTTCCGTGTGCAGCCACTGCTGCCGACGCGTTTTGAACAGTGGCGCGATCTGGCCGTGGCGCACAATGCCGAGCTTGCCAGTCAGCGTCATGCGCTGGATGCGGCCGATCAGACGGTCGAGCAACAGCGGGCGGGGCATCTGCCGAGTTTGAGCGCCTATGCCAGCAAGGGGATTTCCAGCTCCAGCTCCGAGAGCACCTACAACCAGCGCTATGACACCGACAGTATTGGCTTGCAGTTGAGTGTGCCGCTGTTTGCTGGCGGCGGGGTGTCGGCGTCGGTGCGTCAGGCCAAGGCTCAGCGCGCTGCGCTTGGCTATGAGCTCGATGCGCAGTTGCGCGATACGGTTAACCAGCTGCGCAAGCAATTCAACCTGTGCGCCAGTAGCACGGCGAAGATTCGTGCCTATGGCCTGGCGGTGAATGCCGCTGCGGCGTTGGTTGAGGCCACGCGCAAGAGCGTGCAGGGCGGTGAGCGGGTCAACCTCGATGTGCTGGATGCCGAGCAGCAGCTGTATGGCGCCCGGCGCGACCTGGCGCAGGCGCGGCATGACTATCTAAGGGCGTGGGTGCAGTTGCGCTATTTGGCAGGCGTGCTGGATGCCGGAGACTTGAGTGCGTTGAATCGCTATTTCGCCGGGCCCGCGTAGCAAGGACCTCGCGGGCGTGGACTTGGCCAGCGATAGCGTCATCAACACCCACAAAAAAGGGGAGCCGACGATGCGCATCGGCTCCCCCCTGACCGCTTCGATCAGCGATCAATGCTCGGCAATGGCCTTGCGCCGTGGCGCCTCGTCGCCATGCTCATCGGCTTCGAGCAGCGGCACTTCATTACCTTCGGCATCGAACAGCTTGCCATCCTTGAAGTAGTCGCCATCGCGCAATGCCGAGATGTCCGAGTACTGGATGGTGCGCTCGTAGGCAGCGGCAAATACCGACTGTTGGTCCGAGTTGCCCGTGGTGAAGTGGTTGAAGATCAGGTTGAGCAGAATCGCCATGATCGCCGCCGAGCTGATGCCGGAGTGGAAGATGGTCTCGAACCAGTTCGGGAAGTGGTGGTAGAAGTTCGGTGCGGCGATCGGGATCATGCCAAAGCCCAGCGAGGCGGCGACGATGATCAGGTTGACGTTGTTCTTGTAGCTGACCTTGGACAGGGTGCGGATGCCGCTGGCGGCAACGGTGCCGAACAGCACGATCCCTGCGCCGCCCAGCACTGGCGTCGGCACTGCGGCAATCACCCGGCCCATGATCGGCAGCAGGCCCAGCACGACCAGGATCACACCACCGGTAGCGACCACGTAGCGGCTCTTGACCCCAGTCACGGCCACCAGGCCGACGTTCTGGGCAAAGGCGCTCTGGGTGAAGGAGCCGAAGATCGGCGCGAGGATGCTCGAGGCCATGTCGGCGCGCAGGCCATCACCCAGGCGCTTGGAATCGACCTTGGTGTCGATGATGTCACCGACGGCGAGGATGTCCGCCGAGGTTTCCACCAGGGTCACCATGATCACGATGCACATCGACAGGATCGCAGCGATGTGGAAGGTCGGCATGCCGAAGTGGAAGGGGGTTGGGAAGGCGAACATCGGGCCTTCGGTGACCTTGCTGAAGTCAGCCATGCCCAGCGACCAGGCGATCAGGGTTCCGGCGACCATTGCCAGCAAGATCGACAACCGCGAGATAGCCGCGCTGCCCAGCTTGCTCAGTAGCAGGACGATGGCGAAGGTCGCCGCCGCCAGGCCGATGTTGGCCATGCTGCCGAACTCCGGCGAGGCGCTGTTGCCGCCCATCACCCAGCGTGCAGCGACTGGCATCAGGGTCAGGCCGATGGTGGTAATGACGATACCGGTCACCAGCGGCGGGAAGAATTTGGTAATGCGCGAGAACACCGGGGTAATCAGAAAGCCGATCAGCGAAGCCGCCATGACCGCACCCAGTACACCCTGCAGGCCACCGCCACCCTCGCTACTGAGGATCGCGCCCATGGTCGCCACACCGGCGAACGACACACCCTGTACCAGCGGCAACTGACAGCCGAAGAACGGCAGGCCCAAGGTCTGCAACAGCGTCGCCAGGCCACCGGCAAACAGCGAGGCGGCGATCAGCAGGCCGATTTCCGCAGGGTTCAAACCTGCAGCCTGCCCCAGGATCAGGGGTACTGCAACGATCCCTCCATACATGGTCAGCACATGTTGCAGACCATAAGCCAGGTTGGCACCCAAACCGAGGTTTTCGTCCTCGGGGCGTTGGGCGGGAGACGTGCTAGGGGACGTAGTCATGGAGCAGGCTCTCTGTTTATTGTTGTGCCGCTACTGTAGACACTTCCTACATTAGATGGCCACAAAAATTGTATACAATATTTTGATTGGAGCGCGCACAAGGGTGGCCGCAAACAGCGCGTTTACTGAATGCAGAATGCGTTCCAACTGGTCAGAGGCGGTGCAGGATGGATGTGTACAAGCGCCCAGACGCCCCGCAAGAAGCTGTCTGGGTAGACAGGAAACAGTAGGTGGGAAGTACGTTAGCTAGCTAAGAGATATCAATCTTCGATGAGTTCGCGCAGTTCACGCATCATTTCGGTGCTGTCAGCCAGGTTCAATTCCACAAGACGGTGCAAATGGCTCATCGAGTCGAGGTCGATGTGCAGGCAGACGAATCCGAGCCGGTCGGGTTCTTCGTGACGCAGTTCGACCTGCATGCGCAGCTGGGTCTGTTGGTCACTAAGATGGATGACTGCATCGAAGTCCTGCGTGGCATCGGCGTCCCACGGTTCAGGTCGTTGGATCAACAGTCCTTTGAGCGATAAATCGAGCAATTTTACCGGCCAGCGTCGGTTGCCCTGGCGCAATTCAGTGGGCGCATCGAAGGCAATGCGCTGAAAGCGCCGGCGTTCATCGTGGTTGCTCATGGGAAAGCCCTCCGGAGTACATCCTGACTATAGTTAATTTCGTACCTGCATCAGGTAAAGCAAACGGGCAGCAAAGGCTCTAGACCAAAGCAAGTGTGGCAATGCGCGATGACACGCCCTAGACTCGATGGGCGGTCTTTCCAATCCACCAGCTGGAAGTAAACCATGAACAACAATAATAGCCTGCTACGCCACCTTCCGTGGCTGGCGCTGGCAGTCCTGGGAGCCTGTGCGCTGGGTGTGGTTGCCCTGCGTCGCGGCGAGGCGATCAATGCCTTGTGGATCGTGGTCGCGGCAGTGGCCATCTACTTGGTCGCCTATCGCTACTACAGCCTGTTCATCGCCACCAAGGTGATGCAACTGGACCCCCGTCGGGCTACGCCCGCGGTACTCAATAACGACGGTCTGGACTATGTCCCGACCAACAAGCACATCCTCTTCGGTCACCACTTCGCGGCGATCGCCGGTGCAGGGCCGCTGGTCGGTCCGGTGCTCGCGGCGCAGATGGGCTATTTGCCCGGTACGCTGTGGCTGATCGCGGGCGTGGTGCTGGCCGGTGCCGTACAGGACTTCATGGTCCTGTTCATGTCCACCCGCCGCAACGGCCGCTCGCTGGGCGACATGGTGCGCGAGGAGATGGGCAGGATCCCTGGCACCATCGCCTTGTTCGGCTGCTTCCTGATCATGATCATCATCCTCGCGGTGCTGGCGCTGATCGTGGTCAAGGCCCTGGCCGAGAGCCCATGGGGCATGTTCACGGTTATGGCGACCATCCCGATCGCGATGTTCATGGGCATTTATATGCGCTACATCCGCCCGGGTCGTATCGGTGAGATTTCGCTCATCGGTGTGGTCTTGCTGCTGCTGTCGATCTGGCTGGGGGGCCTGATTGCCGCAGATCCGGTTTGGGGCCCGGCCTTCACCTTCACTGGCGTGCAGATCACCTGGATGCTGGTCGGCTACGGCTTCGTCGCGGCGGTGCTGCCGGTCTGGCTGGTGCTGGCGCCGCGTGACTACCTGTCGACCTTCCTCAAGATCGGCACCATCGTTGGCCTGGCCATCGGTATCCTGATCATTGCGCCGGAACTGAAGATGCCGGCCCTGACCCAGTTCACCGACGGCACCGGCCCGGTGTGGAAGGGCACGCTGTTCCCGTTCCTGTTCATCACCATCGCTTGCGGTGCGGTGTCTGGCTTCCATGCGCTGATCTCTTCGGGGACCACGCCCAAGTTGCTCGACAACGAAACCAACGCCCGTTACATCGGCTACGGCGGCATGCTGATGGAGTCGTTCGTCGCCATCATGGCCATGGTTGCCGCTTCGGTGATCGAGCCAGGCGTGTACTTCGCCATGAACAGCCCGGCCGCAGTGGTCGGCGCCGACGTCGTATCGGTGGCGCAGACTGTCAGCAGCTGGGGCTTCTTGATCACCCCTGAGCAACTCGAGGCGGTCGCCCGCGACATCGGCGAGCACACCATCCTGGCCCGGGCCGGCGGTGCGCCAACCTTGGCCGTAGGTATCGCGCAGATCCTCCACCAGGTGTTGCCGGGTGAGAACACCATGGCCTTCTGGTACCACTTCGCGATCCTGTTCGAGGCGCTGTTCATCCTCACCGCAGTGGACGCCGGTACCCGTGCCGGGCGCTTCATGCTGCAAGACCTGCTGGGCAGCTTCGTGCCGGCGCTCAAACGTACCGAGTCGTGGGCGGCCAACCTGATCGCTACTGCGGGCTGTGTAGCGCTATGGGGCTACCTGCTGTACCAGGGCGTGATCGATCCGCTGGGCGGTATCAACACCTTGTGGCCGCTGTTTGGTATCTCCAACCAGATGCTGGCGGGTATCGCCCTGATGCTCGGCACCGTGGTGCTAATCAAGATGAAGCGTCAGCGCTACATGTGGGTCACCCTGCTGCCTGCGGTATGGCTGCTGATCTGCACCACCACTGCTGGCTTGATCAAGCTGTTCGATCCGAACCCGGCAGTCGGCTTCCTGGCCCTGGCCAACAAGTACAGCGTAGCGCTGGATGCCGGTCAGGTGCTGGCGCCGGCCAAGGACATCGGCCAGATGCAGCACGTGATCTTCAACGCCTACACCAACGCTGGCCTGACGATCCTGTTCCTGCTGGTGGTCTTCAGCATCCTGTTCTTCGCCCTCAAGGTTGGCTACCGCGCCTTGGGTCACAAGGAGCGCAGCGATAAAGAAACCCCATTCCAGGCCTTGCCTGACGCGTAAACGAGAGGATTGCAGCTATGTTCAACGACCTGGGTCGACTGGGTAAGTACCTGGGGCAGGCTGCCCGCCTGATGGTCGGCATGCCCGACTACGACAACTATGTCGAGCACATGCAGGGCAAGCATCCGGACAAGCCGGTGATGAGCTACGAGGAGTTCTTCCGAGAGCGCCAAGAAGCCCGTTACGGTGGCAAGTCGGGGCCTAAGTGCTGTTGAACCAGCGGCAAGCGTGAACCTGTGGGAGCCTGGGTAACCGGCTCCCACTTTCATTTTCGGCTTGAGGAGATTTCTGCGTGCAAGCGCCCATTCCCGTAACTGTCCTGACCGGCTTTCTCGGTGCCGGCAAGACCACCCTGCTCAAGCACATGCTCAAGGCCGAGCATGGCCTGAAGCTGGCGGTGATCGAAAACGAGTTCAGCGAAGCCGGCATCGACAGCCAGTTGCTGGGCGATGAGCCAGTACAGGTCATGACCCTGGCCAACGGCTGCGTGTGCTGCACCATCCACACCGACCTGACCAAGGCCTTGTACCTGCTGCTCGAGCGTCTGGACGCTGGTGAAATCGCCTTTGACCGGCTGGTGATCGAATGCACCGGCCTAGCCGATCCTGCGCCGGTGGCGCAGACCTTCTTCATCGACGAGGAACTGCGCGAGCGCTACATCCTCGACGGCATCATCACCTTGGTCGATGCCGCGCATGCCGAGCTGCACCTGACCCAGGCCATCGCCCAGGCGCAGGTGGGTTTTGCCGATCGTCTACTGCTGAGCAAGACCGATCTGGTCGAGCCGCAGGCGGTGCAAGCACTGCGCGAACGGCTGGCGCGGATCAACGGTCGAGCGGGCATCCGCGTGGTTGAGCATGGCCGCATCGATCTGGCCGAACTGCTCGATGTGCGTGGTTTCAACCTCAATACCGATTTGGGTGTGAGCCTCAAGCCAAGCTTGCGCCCGGTGCTCAAACCGGCCACCCCGGACCGCATTTCGACCTTGGTCCTGCGCACCGAAACCGCGCTGGATATCGACCTCCTCAGCGACTTCATGAACGAGCTGCTGGAAACCCATGGCAAGCAACTGCTGCGTTATAAAGGCGTGTTGAACATCGCCGGAGAACAGCGCCGGCTGGTGTTCCAGGGCGTGCTGAAGCTGTATGGCTTTGACTGGGATGCTGAGTGGAAGCAAGGGGAAGCGCGGGAGAGCGTGATGGTGTTTATTGGTGATGAGTTGCCAGAGGAGAAGATTCGTACAGGCTTCGACGCATTGAGCGCGGACTGAAGATGCAGATCGCATCAAGGCTGCCTGGCGCATGCCGGTAAGTTTTGTAACGCACTTCAGGTTCTGCACTTGGCGCAAGCTCAACAAAAAACCGCTACCAGTTACCTGGCAGCGGTTTTTTCATACCCGACGATCAGGCCGTCGGCTAGGCGCTCTTAGTTGCCGTAAACCGGCAGCTTCTTGCAGATAGCCTTGACCTTCTCACGCACGGCGTCGATCACCGCTTCGTTGTTCAGGTCGGCGAGGATGTCGCAGATCCAGCCGGCCAGCTCGCGGCACTCGGTTTCCTTGAAGCCACGGGTGGTGACGGCTGGGGTGCCGAAACGCAGGCCCGAGGTGACGAATGGCGAACGTGGGTCGTTCGGCACCGAGTTCTTGTTGACGGTGATGAAGGCTTTGCCCAGTGCGGC
Source organism: Pseudomonas sp. Je.1.5.c (assembly GCF_051129895.1). NCBI lineage: Bacteria > Pseudomonadati > Pseudomonadota > Gammaproteobacteria > Pseudomonadales > Pseudomonadaceae > Pseudomonas > Pseudomonas sp. Je.1.5.c. The sequence goes on along the minus strand of NZ_JBCPSP010000017.1, from coordinate 41,529 downwards.
ATCAGCGTCCTTACCCGAGATTTCCTGCTTGATCAGCGACAGCAGGAACAGGTGGTTTTCAGTACCACCGGAAACCACGTCGAAACCGCGCTCGATGAACACGCTGGCCATGGCCTGGGCGTTCTTCACCACTTGCTGCTGGTAAGCCTTGAACTCAGGCTGCAGGGCTTCCTTGAAGCAGATCGCCTTGGCTGCGATGACGTGCTCCAGCGGGCCACCTTGGGCGCCTGGGAATACTGCCGAGTTGAGCTTCTTCTCGATGTCGGCGTTGGCACGGGCCAGGATCAGGCCGCCACGTGGACCGCGCAGGGTCTTGTGGGTGGTGGTGGTGACCACGTCGGCGAATGGCACTGGGTTCGGGTAGACGCCAGCGGCGACCAGACCGGCGACGTGAGCCATGTCGACGAACAGGTAGGCACCGACCTTGTCGGCGATTGCGCGGAAGCGTGGGAAGTCCAGCACCTGCGAGTAGGCAGAGAAGCCAGCAACGATCATCTTCGGCTTGTGCTCGACAGCCAGACGCTCGACTTCGTCGTAGTCGATCAGGCCGTTGCCGTCGATGCCGTACTGGATGGCGTTGTACAGCTTGCCGGAGGACGAAACGCTGGCGCCGTGGGTCAGGTGACCGCCGTGGGCCAGGCTCATGCCCAGGATGGTGTCACCCGCCGACAGCAGGGCCAGGTAGACTGCGGCGTTGGCCTGGGAACCGGCGTGTGGCTGGACGTTGGCGTAGTCGGCGCCGAACAGCTCTTTGGCGCGGTCGATGGCCAGTTGCTCAACTACGTCGACGTACTCGCAACCACCGTAGTAGCGCTTGCCTGGGTAGCCTTCGGCGTACTTGTTGGTCAGTACCGAACCCTGGGCTTCCATGACAGCTGGGCTTGTGTAGTTTTCCGAAGCGATCAGCTCGATATGCTCTTCCTGACGCTGAGCTTCTTGCTCCATGGCGGCAAACAGATCGGCGTCGTACTTGGCAATGGTCAAATCACGGCTGAACATGGCGGTCCTCAAGGATCGGGGCAGAATTGGGTGTGCATTCTAACCGATTGATTCGCCCCTGGCATATGAAGTGGCGTCATGTCGCGGACCAATGGAGTTCATGTGGCACACCGCGCCCCGCCTGGGTTGGCTGGGGGCTGGAGTTGACTTTTAGGTCCGCTTTTTCGGCGCAGATTTCAGCCACAACACCGTACCTGTGGGAGCGGGTTTACCCGCGAAGCAGGCAACGCGGTGGATGGCACCGGCTTCGCCGGTGTTCGCGGGTAAACCCGCTCCTACAGGGATCGCGCCAGTTGACGTGGGATCACTGGAACATGAACAGCGTCTCGTTACTGAACTGCGCCTCGAACTGATTGGCCGGCATCGGCCGGCCGAACAGGTAGCCCTGCACTTCGTCGCAGCCATGCTCGCGGAGGAACTCCAACTGCTCATGGGTCTCCACGCCTTCGGCGATCACCGCCAGGTTGAGACTGTGAGCCATGGCGATGATGGCGCGGGCGATCTGCGCGTCCTGTTCGCCTTCAGGCAACCCATCGACGAAGGTGCGGTCGATCTTCAGCACATCGATGGGAAACTGCTTGAGGTAGTTGAGCGACGAGTAGCCGGTGCCGAAGTCATCGACCGCGATGCTCAGCCCCAGCTTTTTCAGGCTGTCGAGGATCTGCATCGCCTCATGCACTTCGCGCATCAGGATACTTTCGGTCAGTTCAAGCTCCAGGCACGCCGGCGGCAGGCCGGTTTCTTCAAGGATGGTGGCGATCCGCGTGCCGAGCTGACCATCGGAGAACTGCCGCGCCGAGATGTTCACCGAGACCTTGGGTACCCTAACCTTTGCCAGGTGCCAGGCCTTGAGCTGGCGGCTGGCCTCGCGCAATACCCAATCGCCAACGTCGACCACCAGGCCGAGCTCTTCGATCACCGGGATGAAATCCCCCGGCGGCACCAGGCCACGCCGCGGATGCCGCCAGCGCAGCAGCGCCTCGGCGCCGGTCAGGCGTTTGCCATCACCGCTGAACTGCGGCTGGTAATAAAGGATGAACTCGTTCTGCTCCAGGGCGTGACGCAGGTCGCTCTCCAGCTCCAGGCGCTCCAGGGCGCTGGCGTTCATCTCGGTCTGGTAGAACTGGAAGTTGTTCTTGCCGCGCTCCTTGGCGTGGTACATGGCGGTGTCGGCGTTCTTCATCAGCTGGCTGAGTTCGCTGCCATCCTGCGGGCTCAGGGCGATGCCGATGCTGGCAGTGACGAAGAACTCGCGATTCTCCAGGACGAACGGCCGCACCAGGCTGCCGAGGATATTCTCGGCCACATGAATGGCGCGGTTCAAAGCCTGCTCGCGCGAAGCCTTGGGTTGCAGCAGCAGGGTGAATTCGTCGCCGCCCATGCGCGCCACGGTGTCGTCGTTATCGACGCATTCAAGCAGACGCTGGGCCATGTCCTTGAGCATGCGATCGCCTGCGGCATGGCCGAGCGAGTCGTTGATCGGCTTGAACCGGTCAAGGTCGAGGAACATCAGCACCACCCAGGATTTTTGCCGTTCGGCTTGCTGCAGGGCGGTATACAGCCGGTCCTGGAACAGCGTGCGATTGGGCAAGTGGGTCAGGGCGTCGTAGTACGCCAGGCGGTGGATGCGTTGTTCGCTGGCCTTGCGTTCACTGATGTCGGTGAAGAAGCACACGTAGCTGGCCAGGTCGCCCTCGTCGTCGAGCACTGCGGTAATCCCGACCCAGGCCGGATAGTGTTCGCCATCGCGGCGCTTGAGCCACACCTCGCCCTCCCAGCTGCCACGCAGGTGCAGTTGCTTAAGGATATAGCCCAGGTGCGCATCCTGTTGCTCTTCGACGGTGAGCATGCCCGGCAGTTGGTCGAGCACCTCATCGACCGCATAGCCACTGACCCGGCTGAACGCTTCGTTGGCCTGGACGATATAGCCGGCCGGGTCGGTAATGAGGATGGCCGAGGTCGAGTGCTCGAATACCGTGGCGGCCATGCGCAGGTCTTTTTCGGCTCTGCGCTGCTGGCTGATGTCGCGGCCCACGCCGAGAACGCCTTCGAAGCGCTCGTGCTCATCCCACACCAGCACCAGGCGCAGTTCGATGGGGATCTTGCGGCCATCGGCGCGCAAGCAGTCGAATACAAACAGCTGGGTGGGCAGTTCGCGGCGCAGTTTGGCCAGTTGCTCAGGGTCATCAAGGACCTTGCTGACCCGCTCCATCAGGCTATAGATGCCCGTCAGTTGAGCTGGATTGGCGACGATCGATTGCCAGCCGTTATCGAAGATCCAGTCGGCTTGATAACCCAGTACCGCCAGCACCGAGGGGCTGACGTAGTTGAGCTGCAGTTTGCTGTCGGTAGAGAAGATCACGTCGCTGATGCTTTCGGCGAGCATGCGGTAGCGCTGCTCGCTGTCACGCAACGATTCGCTGGCCTCGATCTGCACCGTGACGTCCTTGCCTACGCCGATGATGCGGGTGACCTGGTCATCGCTGTCGCGGGTCAGCACCTGCTCGCGGATGTCGTAGCAGCGCCAGTTGCCATCCCGGTGGCGGAAGCGCAGCTGGCAGTGCAGCGATTGGCTATGCCCGCTATCGCGTTGTAGCTGGCGCAGATCGCGATAATGCGCGGCGTCTTCGGGGTGTAGCAGCAGCTCCCAGAAGCGGTCGCCCATCTGCGCCAGTTCGGCGCGGTCGTAGCCCAGGGTCTGGCCCAGGTGGCGGTTGCTGAAGATCATCCGCTGGCTGGCTACGTCCTGCACATAGAGCTGGTCGGGCACGGTGCGCACTACGTCCGACCAGAAACTCTCGCGCTCGAGCAACGACAGCTCGACCTGTTTGCGGCTGGTGATGTCGCTGATACTGAGGATCACCGCCTGGTAGTCGCGGCGTTGCAGCGGCAGGCGCGACATCAGCCACAGGTGCAGCTCGCCGCCCAGGGGTGCGGGTAGGCGTACTTCCAGTTCGAGCAGCATGCGCTGCTCGATCAACGCATCGATCAGTTGCATGCCAACGCTGTCGCGGCCATCGCCGGTGCCTTCGATCAGCCGCTGCCAGGCGCCCTCGTTGCATTGGACATTGAGCAACTGGCGGGCGACTTCATTGATCTCGGTGATCTTCAGTTCTTGCAGCAGCGAGCGGCGCAAGCCAGGGTCGAGCGCCAGGCTCTGCTTGAGGGCGGCATGATTGCGCAGGTGATAGCGGTCGAGTTGTCCGGGCAGGCTGGACAAGTCCAGCACGCACAAGGCCACGCCCGTGCCCTCGAAGATTTCTTGATAGCGTCGCCGGTCTTCCTGCAAGGCGCGCTGACGACGGCGCATGTTGATCAGCGCGAGCAACGGAAGCAGCGCGCAGATCAGCACCAGCAGGCATTTGCCGATCAGTGCGGGCAGTAGTTTCTGCTGCGCCTGGCCGACGTCATACAGACCGCGCAGTTGCCAGGTGCTGTTATCGATGAATGCCAGCATCACACTTTGTAGCGGCTGGTCACTGACCGGGGTCGGCCCATGGCGTTCGAGCACTTCGCCACTGCGGCTGTTTTCCAGCAACCAGAGTGGGTGATCGGGACCGTCCAGGTGCGCCGTCAGTTGCAGGTAGTAGTCTGCCGACAGGCGCAGTAGCCAGTAGCCGCGGCCCTGTTCGGCAGGTTGGCGCAACAGCAGATAGATCAAGCTGTTGTCGGGCGAATTGGTGAAGAAGTAGCTGCGTCCTTGATTGAGCTGGAGTAGCTCGTCAATCATCTGGCGGTCGGGACTGCCCTCGAAGCTGTCGCTCAGAACCCGTCCGCTGCTGTCCAACCAGGCCAGATGGCGCAGGCCAGGCAGGCGCCCTTGCAAGGTTGCGCGCAGCGATGGCAGCGCTTCGGGCGTCGGCGGTTTGACATAGGGCTGCACCAGATTCACCGCCTGCTGCGCTTTGAGTGCCATGTTCAGGTTCAGGTGATCGGCCAGTTCAGCGCTCGCTATCAGGCTGTGTTGGCGCAGATCGGCCTGGGTATGGCGGAACTGGGCGAACAGCTGCCACAGCAGCAGGCCCAGTAAAACCAGCGCCAGCAAGGCCAAGGTGCCCTTGAGTGAGCCACGTAGGGAGGGGGCCCCGGCAGTGGGGGCAGGGCGCAAGATTGACGGTTGGTTGAGATTGGTCAAGCGGTGGTCCTGCGATTGGGCTGGCGATGGCAGGGACGGAACATGCATGGGCCGTGCCTGCGCCTGAGCACGGCGCGCACTATAAATCTGCAGACATGGAGCCGGCTAGCATGCCTGCAAATATGGCAAAGTGCCAGTGTGCAGTCGGGTTGCCGACGGTCGTGCTTGGCTGGGGCTGGTCGGCAAGTCCCTGCAACCTGTGCGAGAATGCCGGCCGCTTCATTGTCAACGCTTCTGGAGATGTACGGTTTTGGTTACCCACTATTCCACCAATGGCCTCGATTCCGCCTGCGGGCGCAGCAGTCAGACCCTGGTCAGCACTGTCGTGGCCGATGACGTATCTTGCAAGTCCTGCCAGCGCACGCTGAGCAAAGCTGATGCCGCTGCCGCTACTGTGCGCAAGAGCCCGTCGTTGGCTGAACTGCGCAAGTCGGCGAAGGCGGTTGCCGAGCCTGCCGCTGTTGCTGGCGCCGCTGCTGGCGCACCTGTGGCCAAGCCGGCCGCCGCCAAGCCTGTCAGCAAGCCTGTGGTTCAGCCTGTCAGCAAACCCGCGGCGACGCCTGGCTACAATGCCAAGGCTGCGTGGGCTGCGCGTCTGGCCGAGCAGGCCGGCAACCGCCTGCCGCGTGGCGTGCAAGCGAAGCAGCGTCAAGCTTAAGCCCGCTAGCAGCCTGTTGCGCCCTGATCGCGGGGCAAGCCCGCTCCCACGCAACTGCCATTGGCTGTCGTGGGAGCAGGGCGCGCAATTTTCTCGCGGACCGGCTTCGCTCCGGTCCGCCATCCGGCCATCTGTATAACGTCACGACTTGGCGTAGAATGGTCGACTTTGTTCAATGACACTCCGTAAACACATCCCCCTGGCATCAGCCAGGTCGTACGTCGATGTCTTTACCTATCTGATAGAGGGCTTGGTTTTGGCTCAATACGTCTACACCATGCATCGGCTGAGCAAGGTCGTGCCGCCGAAGCGGGAAATCCTGAAGAACATTTCCCTGTCGTTCTTCCCTGGCGCCAAGATTGGCGTGCTCGGCCTCAACGGCTCGGGTAAATCGACCTTGCTGAAAATCATGGCCGGCGTCGACAAAGAGTTCGACGGCGAAGCCCGGCCGATGCCGGAGCTCAATGTCGGCTACCTGCCGCAGGAGCCGCAGCTGGACCCTACCAAGACCGTGCGTGAAGTGGTCGAGGAAGCGGTCAGCGTGATCAAGGACGCCCAAGCGCGTCTGGACGAGGTCTACGCCGCCTACGCCGACCCGGATGCCGACTTCGACAAGCTGGCCGCCGAACAGGCCAAGCTCGAAGCGATCCTGCAGGCGGCCGACGGCCATAACCTGGAGCGTCAGCTGGAAGTCGCCGCCGACGCCCTGCGCCTGCCGGCCTGGGACGCCAAGGTCGAGCATCTGTCCGGTGGTGAAAAGCGCCGTGTGGCCCTGTGCCGCCTGCTGCTGTCGGCCCCTGACATGCTCCTGCTCGATGAACCAACCAACCACCTGGACGCCGATTCGGTGGCCTGGCTGGAGCGCTTCCTGCACGACTTCCCGGGCACCGTGGTGGCGATTACCCACGACCGGTACTTCCTCGACAACGTCGCCGGCTGGATCCTCGAACTGGACCGCGGTGCGGGTATCCCGTACGAAGGCAACTACTCGGGCTGGCTGGAAGCCAAGTCGGATCGTCTAGCGCAGGAATCCAAGCAGCAAAGCGCCCACGAGAAGGCCATGAAGGAAGAGCTGGAGTGGGTGCGCAAAGGCGCCAAGGCTCGTCAGTCGAAATCCAAGGCCCGTCTGGCTCGCTTCGAAGAAATGCAGTCGCAGGAATTCCAGAAGCGCAGCGAGACCAACGAGATCTACATCCCGGCCGGTCCGCGCCTGGGCGACAAGGTCATCGAGTTCAAGAACGTCACCAAGGGCTACGGCGATCGCGTACTGGTCGAGAACCTCTCGTTCGCCATGCCTAAAGGCGCCATCGTGGGTGTGATCGGTGGTAACGGTGCCGGTAAATCGACCCTGTTCCGCATGCTGATGGGCAAGGAGCAGCCAGATTCGGGCAGCATCGAGATCGGTGAAACCGTGCAGCTGGCCTGTGTCGACCAGAGCCGCGAAGATCTTGACGGCAACAAGACCGTGTTCCAGCAGATCTCCGACGGTTCCGACCAGATCCGCATCGGCAACTACGAGATCCCGGCGCGCACCTACGTTGGCCGCTTCAACTTCAAGGGCGGCGACCAGCAGAAGTTCGTCAAGGACCTCTCCGGTGGTGAGCGTGGCCGTCTGCACCTGGCCCTGACCCTGAAGGAGGGCGGTAACGTCCTGCTGCTCGACGAACCGTCCAACGACCTCGACGTCGAAACCCTGCGTTCGCTGGAGGAAGCCCTGCTGGACTTCCCGGGCGCCGCCATCGTGATTTCTCACGATCGCTGGTTCCTGGACCGTGTGGCTACCCACATCCTGGCATACGAAGACGACTCGAACGTGGTGTTCTTCGAAGGTAACTACACCGAGTACGAAGCCGATCGCAAGAAGCGCCTGGGCGATGCTGCTGCCCAGCCGCATCGGGTACGGCACAAGAAGCTGGCGCAGTAAGCCGGTTTTAGTTGCACAACAATGGGGCCCTTCGGGGCCCCATTTTTGTGCCTGTTGCAAGCGCTGCGTTGGAGCGGGGGTTGGCCTGCGATTGCGCTTTAAGGACTACGTGGTCGTTAGTTCTGCTGCTATCGCGGGGCAAGCCCGCTCCCACGATGGTGTCTGTGGTTTTGTATACACTTATATAAAACGCACCAAATAATTTCATAAAAACGACATTTCGCCCTGTTCCAGTGCGATTGCTTCTTGGTAAAGTCGGGAAAAAACCAATAAGTCCAATCCTCTCTTGGTGAGATGTCTAGCATGATCGAATCCGTCGACGACTTCCTCGCGCGTCTGCAACAACGCGACCCTGCCCAACCCGAATTCCACCAGGCCGTGGAAGAGGTCCTGCGCAGTCTGTGGCCTTTCCTCGAAGCCAACCCGCATTACCTGCAAGCCGGTATTCTCGAGCGCATCGTCGAGCCGGAGCGCGCCATCCTGTTCCGCGTGTCCTGGGTCGATGACCAGGGCAAGGTCCAGGTCAACCGCGGTTACCGCATCCAGATGAACAGCGCCATCGGCCCGTACAAGGGTGGCCTGCGTTTCCACCGCTCGGTGAACCTCAGCGTGCTGAAGTTCCTGGCCTTCGAGCAGACCTTCAAGAACTCCCTGACCTCGTTGCCCATGGGCGGCGGCAAGGGCGGTTCGGACTTCGATCCGAAGGGCAAGAGCGATGCCGAAGTGATGCGCTTCTGCCAGGCGTTCATGAGCGAACTGTACCGCCACATCGGTGCCGACCTGGATGTACCTGCTGGCGATATCGGTGTGGGTGCGCGCGAAATCGGCTTCATGTTCGGCCAGTACAAGCGCCTGGCCAACCAGTTCACCTCGGTGCTGACCGGCAAGGGCATGACCTACGGCGGCAGCCTGATTCGTCCAGAAGCCACCGGTTACGGCTGCGTGTACTTCGCCGAAGAAATGCTCAAGCGCCAAGGCCTGCGCATCGACGGTCGCCGGGTCGCCATCTCTGGTTCGGGTAACGTCGCTCAGTACGCTGCGCGCAAGGTCATGGACCTGGGCGGCAAGGTCATCTCGCTGTCCGATTCCGAAGGCACCTTGTTCTGCGAAGCCGGCCTGAGCGATGCGCAGTGGGATGCTTTGATGGAGCTGAAAAACGTCAAGCGCGGGCGCATCAGCGAGCTGGCTGATCAATTCGGCCTGGAGTTCCGCAAGGGCCAGACCCCGTGGACCCTGGCCTGCGACATCGCCCTGCCGTGCGCGACGCAGAACGAACTGAACGCCGAGGACGCCCATACCCTGCTGCGCAATGGCTGCATCTGCGTGGCCGAAGGCGCCAACATGCCGACCACCCTCGACGCTGTGGATATCTTCATCGAAGCGGGCATCCTCTACGCCCCGGGCAAAGCTTCCAACGCCGGCGGTGTGGCCGTCAGCGGCCTGGAAATGTCGCAGAACGCCATGCGCCTGCTGTGGACTGCCGGTGAAGTGGACAGCAAGCTGCACAACATCATGCAGTCGATCCACCATGCTTGCGTGCATTACGGCGAAGAGGCCGATGGCAAGGTCAACTACGTCAAGGGCGCGAACATCGCGGGCTTCGTTAAAGTGGCCGATGCGATGTTGGCGCAGGGCGTGGTTTAACACGCGATTGCGTCAGGGCCTCCAGGCGCATGCCTGGGGGCGTTAGCCAGCGCCGCCCTTGCGGCGCATCGCAGGCTTCGCCAGCTCCTGCAGTGATAGACGCCAACTCAGTAGTGATACCACTTGAGCTCCAGCATCACCTCGTTCTGCGCTGAAGCCACATGGCTGAACTCGCGCTTGGCACTCAAGCGCAGCCCCAGGTCCTGGCTGATTTCCCACTGCTGGTTCAGGCTCACACTGCGTCGTACCTCACCATTGGTGAAGTAATCGCCCTTGGCCTCCAGGGTCAGGTTGCCCAGGCCATTGCGCCACAGCAGCCCACCATTGAAGCCTGCAGCCGGTGAGATGAATTCGGCGAAGTCGTTGTGATGCTCGACCCGCACCGTACCCAGGGCAAAGCCGAGCAAGCCATCGGCCAGCTGCCATGTCCCACCAGCACCGCCGTTGACGTGACTCACCAGCACTTCGTCATCATGCTTGCCCGGCACCCGCTCAAGCCCCCCGGCCACCTGCCACGACAGTGGCTTGAGCAGCTCGTTACGCGGTGTCAGCGAGCGAATAGTCGCCAAGTCCAGGCGCTGTACCTGCCAGTCGTTGCCTTCGTATTGGCGCAGCTTGAGCTGAAGAATCTCGATCTGCGCGCCCAGCGGGAAGCCATAGGCGTTGTCGTTGAGGTCGTGATAGGCCATGCGCAAGCCATACTCGGCATAGGCACGGTCGTCACGGCTGCCCACGCCCAGTTGCCAGGTGCGCGACTGGTGGCCGTTCTCTGGCAGCCCAGGGCGCTCGATCTGCAGCGGCGGCGGTGGATTGCGGTTGATCGCCCGCAGCAGCTCGAAGCTGCGTTTGGCCTGGCCTGGATCGCGCTCCTGGCCGTTGGCACGGTAGCGCTCCAGGCGATACGCCGCGTCCTGCACCAGTGCCTGGCGCTGACGGGGCAGGGCGGTGAAGTCGGGGTTTTGCAGGTGTGCGGTGTCGGCACTTAGGGCCAGCACCTGTTGTTTCTCCTGATGATCGAGCGCATCTGCCCGCGCCAGCAATTCACGCTCACGCGAGGGGCGGTAGCGCACACCGGAGACCAGCCCCGACTGCTTGACTGCCTTGACCGTATCGGTCGGAATCGCCGTCAGCGGGAACTGCGAAGTCAGGTCCAGCCCTGGTCGGGCTACCTGCAACAGCTCCAGCAGCCGATAGGAGCAGTTTTCGTCGAAGAAGAAGTAATCGAACTGGATCTGCTTGAGCTCCCAGACATGCTCGACCATGCGCCCGGTTTCTTGTGGGGTCAGGTCCAGTTGGTATTCCCACAGGTCGCGGTTTTCCAGGCTGCGGTATTCGGACAATTTTTCCTGGTAGGGCATCAGCGCGAACAACCCGGGATAGCCGCCCATCAGCCCTTTCCAGGCATACAGGATGCTGTTGTCGCTGCCTTCGATATAGGCGCCGAAGTTGATCGCGTAGCTCAACAGGGTGGTGTCGTCATCGCGGGTCTTGGCCTGGTCGATGCGCAGCAGGGTGTGGCCGAACATCGACGACGGGCTGTTCAAGTAGGCCGCCGGGAAGATCAACACCGCGCTATGCGGGTCGACCGACTGGTACCACTGCCGATACTCCTGGCAATCGGGCTGCGGCAGGTCTTTGAGGTCAAGCTGCTCGCGCAGCCAGCGGGTGCGCGCCGGGAACACGCACTGGGCATGTTTATCGCCAAGGGTGGGCGGCGCATACAGCGCCTGCACGGTGGCCGCCAGCTCACGATCGGGGTGGTGGCCGCCATCCTCGGCAAGGAAGAAGTTTTTATCGTCGACATAGCTGCGCCAGCCGCCAAGCTTGCCGGTCTCATAGTGACCAAGGGCGATCCAGTAGGGTGTCGCCGCCAGTTGTTGCAAGCGTGCCGGGTCAACCTGGGGCGCAGCGTGAAGCTCGGCGCTGGCAAGCAGCGTCAAAAGGGCAAGGCGTTTGAGCATGTCGGGCAACTACGTCTGAATGATGCCGATGGTGGAATGCCAAACCCGCCCCGAAACCGGGGCGGGAAGGGCCGGACTCAAGCCTCGGTGGCGTACTTGGCCAGTTGTGGGTCGCTCTTGAGCACGGCAAGGGTGTTGCTGTGCACGGTTTCGGCGGTGACATCGGCGCTGGAGAAGATCTCGCCGAAGTGCTGGTGGGTGACCGCGGCAAAGTGCGCACGATCTTCAGGCGCTACACCGAGGACCACGGCATAGGTGGTCAAGGCTTCGCCCTGGCCCTGGGCCATGTCTTCGGAAAGCTCGTTCATCATGCCGTTCATGGCGAACCAGGACTTGCCGCCGTAGGTCAGCGAAGCCTTGGTCGAACAGCCGTTGGTGCCGGAAGTCATACCGAACGTGGCGTTGCCGGACGTGCCGTTGGTGGTGGAAGCCAGGAAGTGGGCGGGAGTGCCGCGCTGGCCTTCGAACAGCATGTTGCCCCAGCCGCAATTCGGGCCGCCTGGCGCTTCGGCCATGGCGTTGAGCGAGACGACGGTGAACAGGGTACCCAGAAGAATCCGTTTCATAGCTTTGTTCTCTTTCTCAGTAGACGTACCAATGGTCAGGGGTTCTGGCAACGCCGTTGCCAGGTCGGGAAAGCAAACCGCCAACCCGCGCAAGGTTGGAGTTTAGGCACGATCCAAAGGTTGCGTGGCTTATTGCGAAAAATTGCATCGCTAATCGCCGTATCCTTGCTGCGACATAAAGTCCCAGTGAGCCTTGCAAGGCGCGGGCAGGCAGCGCCAGAATGCCTTCATCGCCCCGCCGAAGTAAGGAAACCCAATGCCCGATCCTGTCGCTGCGCGCCTGCGTCTTGCGCCCGAAGCCCTGACCCGGCGTTTTTCTCCTGAGCAGTTTGCTTTCACTCATACCGACGATCTGGAGCCGTTTCGTGGAGTCCTGGGCCAGGAGCGTGCTGTCGAGGCCCTGCAATTCGGTGTGGCCATGCCGCGCCCTGGTTACAACGTGTATGTGATGGGCGAGCCGGGCACCGGCCGCTTCTCGTTCGTCAAGCGCTACCTCAAGGCTGAGGGCAAGCGCCAGCAGACCCCGGCTGACTGGGTCTACGTCAATAACTTCGAGGACTCGCGCGAACCCCGTGCGCTGGAGCTGCCGTCGGGCACCGCCAGCGAATTCATCAGCGACATGGGCGGTCTGATCGACAACTTGCTGGCGACCTTCCCAGCCGTGTTCGAACACCCGTCCTACCAGCAGAAAAAAGGCGCCATCGACCGCGCCTTCAACCAACGCTACGACCGCGCCCTGGATGTGATCGAACGGGCGTCGCTGGAAAAAGACGTGGCGCTCTATCGCGATGCCAGCAACGTCGCCTTCACCCCGATGAGCGAGGGCAAGGCGCTGGATGAGGCCGAGTTCGCCCAGCTGCCGGAGGAGGTGCGCGAGCGTTTCCACGAGGATATCGCCGAGCTTGAAGAGCGCCTCAACGAGGAGCTCTCCAGCCTGCCGCAGTGGAAGCGTGAGTCGAACAACCAGCTGCGCCAGCTCAACGAAGAAACCATCACCCTGGCGCTGCAGCCACTGTTGGCCCCGCTGTCGGAGAAGTACGCCGAGAACGCGGCTGTCTGTGCCTACCTGCAATCGGTGCAGCTGAACCTGCTGCGCACGGTGGTCGAGCAGTTGGTCGATGACAGCAAGACCGACGCCGTGGCGCGCAAGATGCTCGAAGAACAGTACGCGCCGAGCCTGGTGGTCGGCCATCACATCAGCGGCGGCGCGCCGGTGGTGTTCGAGCCACACCCGACCTACGACAACCTGTTCGGGCGGATCGAATACAGCACCGACCAAGGCGCGCTGTACACCTCCTATCGCCAGCTGCGTCCGGGTGCGCTGCACCGGGCCAATGGCGGTTTCCTGATCCTGGAAGCCGAGAAGATGCTCGGCGAGCCCTTCGTCTGGGATGGCCTCAAGCGCGCCTTGCAATCGCGCAAGCTGAAAATGGAATCGCCGCTGGGCGAGCTGGGCCGGGTGGCCACGGTGAGCCTGACGCCGCAGGTGATCCCGCTCAACGTCAAGCTGATCATCATCGGCTCGCGTCAGCTGTACTACGCCTTGCAGGATCACGACTCGGACTTCCAGGAGATGTTCCGGGTGCTGGTCGACTTCGACGAAGACATGCCCATGGTCGACGAGAACCTGGAGCAGTTCGCCCAGTTGCTGCGCACCCGCACCAATGAGGAGGGCATGGCGCCGCTGACCAGCGATGCGGTAGCGCGCCTGGCCACCTACAGCGCCCGCTTGGCGGAGAACCAGTCGCGGCTGTCGGCGCGCATCGGTGACCTGTTCCAACTGGTCAGCGAAGCCGACTTCATTCGCCAGCTGGCCAATGACGAGATGACCGACGCCGGGCATATCGAACGCGCCCTCAAGGCCAAGGCCACCCGTACCGGGCGGGTTTCGCAGCGAGTGCTCGACGACATGCTTGCTGGGATCATCCTGATCGACACCGAAGGTGCAGCGATCGGCAAGTGCAACGGCTTGACCGTGCTTGAAGTGGGCGATTCGGCGTTCGGTATGCCGGCGCGGATTTCCGCCACGGTATACCCGGGCGGCAGTGGCATCGTCGACATCGAGCGTGAGGTCAACCTGGGCCAACCGATCCACTCCAAAGGGGTGATGATCCTCACCGGTTACCTGGGCAGTCGCTACGCCCAGGAATTCCCCTTGGCGATTTCGGCGAGCATTGCCCTGGAGCAGTCCTACGGCTATGTCGACGGCGACAGTGCATCGCTGGGTGAAGCCTGCACGTTGATCTCGGCGCTGTCGCGCACGCCACTCAAGCAGTGCTTTGCCATTACCGGCTCGATCAACCAGTTTGGCGAGGTGCAGGCGGTCGGCGGGGTCAACGAGAAGATCGAGGGCTTCTTCCGCCTGTGCGAGGCGCGTGGCCTGACCGGTGAGCAAGGGGTGATCATTCCCCGCGCCAACGTCGCCACCCTGATGCTCGATGAGCGCGTGCTGCAAGCAGTGGAGTCGGGGCTGTTCAATGTCTATGCGGTGAGCCAGGCCGATGAAGCGCTGAGCCTGTTGGTCGGCGAAGAGGCAGGTACGCCGGATGACAAGGGCGAATTCCCCGAGGGCAGCGTCAACGCACGGGTGGTCGAGCGGCTCAGCGAGATCGCCGAGATGATCAGCGAAGAAGACATCAAGGACGCAGAAAAGGAGCGTTTGGAGGAGATGGTGGCCCAGGCTAAGCCTGCGTAAGTCAATAAATCGGCGCTGGCGGCCATGTGCTACCGTTCAGCGCCGGTTTTCCATCTTTTTGCGGCTTTCTTCTATGCTGGAACTTAAGGATGGCTACAGCGTTCAGGATGGAAACAGCCTGGTGATCGAAGGCTGAACTGGGCTTTTCAGAGGGGACGCGGCCATGCGCAACCTCAGCCTCACCCGCCAGTGCCTGGGCCTGGTGACCCGCATCGAATGCAGCATCCGTCCGCTTGCCGGCGACAATGGCATGTGGACGTTGCTGTTCGCCGCCGGCATGGCCGGCGAACAACCCTCGGCAATCAAGGCCCAGGGGCCCTTCCATGGGCCATTGGTGGCTGAGTCGGTGCTCAACGCCATCGTCGACAGCCTGACCTTGCATGGGTATCAGGTGGCCGAGGATCCGCAGATCTGGTGTCTGCACTTGCAGGCGCAGCTGCGCAAGATCAACGGCGAGCGCTGTCGAAATCTTGGGGATTATCAATTCCACCCAGAAACCTGATACACCGAGTCGGCCTTTTCGCGGGCAAGCCCGCTCCCACAGGCACAGCGCCGATCTGAAGATGAGCGCTGTACCTGTGGGAGCGGGCTTGCCCGCGAAAAGGCCCACTCGGTTCCCTGACCTGGCAACTGCGGCAACCCGCCGCAGGCTTTTGCTGTCACAGGTGGCTGGCTATACTCGCCCTCGCTTTCCGCTCACCTGACGAGTCTCTATCCTCCATGGAACGTATCCTCGAAAACGCGATGTACGCCTCGCGTTGGTTGCTTGCCCCTATCTACTTTGGCCTGTCGCTGGGGCTGCTGGCGCTGGCGCTGAAGTTTTTCCAAGAAGTCCTGCACGTGCTGCCTAACGTCTTCGCCCTGAGCGAGGCCGACCTGATCCTGGTGATCCTGTCACTGATCGACATGTCGCTGGTCGGCGGCCTGCTGGTGATGGTGATGATCTCGGGCTACGAGAACTTCGTCTCGCAGCTGGACATCGACGACAGCAAGGAGAAGCTCAACTGGTTGGGCAAGATGGACTCCTCCTCGCTGAAGATGAAGGTTGCCGCCTCGATCGTGGCGATCTCCTCGATCCACCTGCTGCGGGTGTTCATGGATGCCCAGAACATCTCCACCGACAAGCTGATGTGGTACGTGATCATCCACATGACCTTCGTGATCTCGGCGTTCGTCATGGGCTACCTGGACAAGCTGACCAAGCACTGATCGCGCTGCGCGTTGAGGTTGTACAACCGCCCGTCCGTTGTAAAACGGACGGGCGGTTGCGTTTAAACCTTGTGCTTTTGTTTCAGCTGTACAAAAGATGAGCGATCACGCGTGGTTCCCCCAGCGAGGTGCTCCCATGAACCTGCATGAACTGAACGGTGAGGCCAGGGCGGGCCGGGTCGATGAAGTCAACCTGATCGCCATCGAAGGCGGTGACTATCTGCTAGAGGCCCGTGTGCGCGGGCGTGCCCATCCACTGGCCGACAACCGTGGCGAGCGCTTGCGGGTGCGCTCGGTCGAGGATGCGCGGCATTTGCTGCAGGCCATGCCGCTGCTGTCGATGAACCTGATCCATTGGTCGGTGCAGGACGAAATGTGTGGCATGGGCAATCATCCCGAAGAAGACCTCAAGGTGCCGATCTCGCCGCGCTCGGCCTGGTAGCTGATCTGCTGCGCCGCAGTGTGCTAGGCTGCTCCCCCTTTTGATCAAGGGCGCGGCGTCACTGCGCCCTGCAGCGGAGCAAGCTAATGTCCGAACTCAATCTGTCCACCGACGAAACCCGCGTCAGCTACGGTATCGGCCGTCAGCTGGGTGGCCAACTGCGCGACAACCCACCACCAGGCGTGAGCCTGGAAGCCATCCTGGCTGGCCTGACCGACGCTTTCGCCGGCAAAGAAAGCCGCGTCAGCGAGGCTGACCTGTCGGCTGCCTTCAAGACCATCCGCGACATCATGCAAGCCGAAGCTGCCGCCAAGGCTGAGCTGGCTGCGGCTGCCGGCCTGGAATTCTTGGCTGAAAACGCCAAGCGTGACGGCATCACCACCCTGGCTTCCGGTCTGCAATTCGAAGTGCTGACCGCGGGCGAAGGCGCCAAGCCGACCCGTGAAGACAACGTGCGTACCCACTACCACGGCACCCTGATCGACGGCACCGTGTTCGACAGCTCCTACGAGCGTGGCCAGCCGGCTGAGTTCCCGGTTGGCGGCGTGATCGCTGGCTGGACCGAAGCCCTGCAGCTGATGAACGCTGGTAGCAAATGGCGCCTGTACGTGCCGAGCGAGCTGGCCTACGGCGCCCAAGGCGTTGGCAGCATCCCGCCGCACAGCGTACTGGTGTTCGACGTCGAGCTGCTCGACGTTCTGTAATACCTGCGCTTACATCGCGGGGCACGCCCGCTCCCACACTGCCTGGATTACAGCTTCGTGGGAGCGGGCTTGCCCCGCGATGCGTTTCAGTTCCAGTCTGTGCCCCCAGGGCGCAACGCCCGCGCATAGCAAAACAGAAACAAATTACGCACCAGCTCCTTGAGCACCCCCGGCTCACTCGAATTCAATCCAGTCATGTCCAGGTCACCCTGGTCGCGCAGTTCATCCAGCGCTTCTTCCTCAAGCACAGCGCACACTTCGCCGGTCTCGCGATGAAGAATTCTCAGGTAAGGGTGGGGGCGGTCCAGCCAGGCGTCGATCAGATAAGTCATGGCTATTCTCCTTGGATAGCAATTTCCAATGAGAATAATTCTTATTATCAAAATAGCAAGGGTCTATTGGCGTTTTTTCGCCAATGGTCACTCGATCCTGTTGCAGGATCTGTCGGGGCCACCGGCTGGCAGCCCCGAAGAAGGGGCGATCAGACCTTGCGCACGAACTCGGATTTGAGCTTCATCGCGCCGATGCCATCGATCTTGCAATCGATGTCGTGATCGCCGTCGCACAGGCGGATGTTCTTGACCTTGGTGCCGACCTTAACCACCAGCGACGAGCCTTTGACCTTGAGGTCCTTGATTACGGTGACGGTGTCGCCATCTTGCAGGACATTGCCCACCGAATCCTTCTTCACCACGTCATCGCTGGCCGCTTCGGCTTCGCCGTTGGCCGACCACTCGTGGGCGCATTCAGGGCAGATCAGCTGAGCGCCATCCTCGTAGGTGTATTCGGAGTTGCATTTAGGGCAGGGTGGCAAAGTGCTCACTACGGTTCCTCGGACAGACGGGTAAAAACCCACATTATATAAGGTTTTGTCTGGCAAATGTGCGTTGAGCGTGCAAATGCAATCGCGGGGCAAGCCTGCTCCCACGTAGCGAGGGGCATACGTGGCAGCGGGCTTGCCCCGCGATGGGTGTTACGCGATATCAGTGGGTACGAGCGACCGCAAACTCACTCAGCTCGACCAGCGCATTGCGGTATTCGCTGGCTGGCAGCACTTCCAGGCAGGCAATGGCACGAGCGACATAGTCGCGGGCCATCTGCGCGGTGTAGTCGAGGGCGCCAGAGGCTTCCACGGCTGCGCGGATCTGCTCCAGATCATCCAGGCCACCTTTTTGGATCGCCTGACGCACCAGGGCAGCCTGTTCGGCAGTGCCTTCGCGCATGGTGTAGATCAACGGCAGGGTCGGCTTGCCCTCGGCCAGATCGTCGCCGACGTTCTTGCCCAGGGTTTGCGAGTCGCCCTTGTAGTCGAGCAGGTCGTCGACCAGCTGGAAGGCCACGCCCAGGTGATCGCCAAAGGTGCGCAGGGCCTCGCGCTGTTCGTTGCTGGCTTGGGCCAGTGCCGCGGCACTGTGGGTCGACGCCTCGAACAGCATCGCGGTCTTGCCGCGGATGACCTCCATGTACACCTCTTCGGTGGTGCTGGCGTCACGTACCCGCGACAGCTGCAGCACTTCACCCTCGGCGATGACCCGGGTGGCCTTGGAGAGGATCTGCATGACCGGCATCGAGCCCAGCTCGACCATCATTTCGAACGAGCGCGAATAGAGGAAGTCACCGACCAGCACGCTCGGCGCGTTGCCCCACAGGGCGTTGGCGGTGGAGCGACCACGGCGCATACCCGACATGTCGACCACGTCGTCATGCAGCAGGGTGGCGGTGTGCAGGAACTCGATGGTCGCGGCGAGCAGGCGCAGGTCGTCGCCTTCGCGGCCCAATGCCTTGCCGCACAGCAGCACCAGCAGGGGGCGCAGGCGCTTGCCACCGGCGGAAGTGATATAGTCGCCGATCTTCGATACCAGCGGCACGCGCGAGGTCAGCTGCTTCTTGATGATCTCGTCGACGGCGCTGAAATCGTCAGCTACCGCGCGGTAGAAGGTTTGGGGTTGCATCGGCTGCTCCATTGGGGTTGCGCGGCATGCTAGGTCGCGGGTCCCGGTGTGTCAAGGCACGGTGCCTGGCGGCCGGGGGCGGGACTTGCAAGGCAATCTTGGGTTGCGTACAATCGCGCACCCTAACTTTCCTGGGCAGCACCTGCCTTACGCAATTGCGCCGGGCCGTTCCAGCCTTGTGCAGCCATGCCAGCCAATACTCATCATATAAAGAGCTGGGTGAGCAGGATTATCGGAGAAATACCATGTCTTACGCAGTAATCGTTACCGGCGGCAAGCAGTACAAAGTCGCTGAAGGTGAATTCCTCAAGATCGAGAAACTGGAAGTCGCTACTGGCGAATCCGTGACTTTCGATCGCGTCCTGCTGGTCGCCAACGGCGACGACGTTACCATCGGCGCTCCAGTCGTTGCTGGTGCCAAGGTCGTTGCTGAAGTCGTTTCGCAAGGCCGTCACGACAAGGTTCGTATCATCAAGTTCCGTCGTCGTAAGCACCACATGAAGCGTATGGGCCACCGCCAGTGGTTCACCGAGATCAAAATCACCGGCATCCAGGCTTAATTTCCTAGATCCCCTGAATTTATTTGGAGAATTGAACCATGGCTCACAAGAAGGCTGGTGGTAGTACTCGTAACGGTCGCGACTCAGAATCGAAACGCCTTGGCGTGAAGATGTATGGCGGCCAGGTCATCAAGGCCGGCAACATCATCGTCCGCCAGCGCGGCACCCAGTTCCACGCCGGCTACGGCGTTGGCATGGGCAAAGATCACACCCTGTTCGCTAAGATCGAAGGCGTGATCAAGTTCGAGAAGAAAGGCGAGTTCAACCGCCGTTACGTGAGCGTCGTCGCGGGCTAATCGCGCTGTCGCTGGAGAAGCCCCGTCATGCGACGGGGCTTTTTCGTTTGTGGTGAGCCTCTTGCAAAGCTGTTTGCCTGGGCTGCCGGCGTTGGTCTCTGCGTATCGGGGTCGCCGCGCTCATTTTTGCAAGAGCCTCATGTTTTTGAGTCATTTCAGCTCGTCACCTGACGAGAGGCGGTTTTTATGAAGTTTGTTGACGAAGTATCGATCCGGGTCAAAGCCGGTGATGGCGGTAACGGTTGCATGAGCTTCCGCCGCGAGAAGTTCATCGAGAACGGTGGCCCCAACGGTGGCGATGGTGGCGACGGTGGCTCGGTGTTCATGATCGCCGACGAAAACCTCAATACCCTGGTCGACTACCGCTACACCCGTCACCACGAAGCCCAGCGCGGCGCCAACGGCGGCAGCACCGACTGCACCGGCAAGAAAGGTGAAGACCTGATCCTGCGCGTACCGGTCGGCACCACGGTGATCGACGCTTCGACCCAGGAAGTGATCGGCGACCTGATCGCCCCTGGCCAGAAGCTGATGGTCGCCCAAGGCGGCTGGCACGGCCTGGGCAACACCCGTTTCAAGTCCAGCACCAACCGGGCACCGCGCCAGACCACCCCAGGCAAGCCGGGTGATCAGCGTGACCTGAAGCTGGAAATGAAAGTGCTGGCCGACGTCGGCCTGCTCGGTCTGCCCAACGCCGGCAAGAGCACCTTCATCCGCGCAGTTTCGGCCGCCAAGCCGAAAGTCGCCGACTACCCGTTCACCACCCTGGTGCCGAACCTGGGTGTGGTCAGTGTCGACCGCTGGAAGAGCTTCGTCATCGCCGACATCCCGGGCCTGATCGAAGGCGCCTCCGACGGTGCCGGCCTGGGTATCCGCTTCCTCAAGCACCTGGCCCGTACCCGCGTGCTGCTACACCTGGTCGACCTGGCGCCGCTGGATGAAACCAGCCCGGCCGATGCCGCTGAAGTGATCGTCAACGAGCTGACCAGCTTCAGCCCGTCGCTGGCCCAGCGCGAGCGCTGGCTGGTGCTGAACAAGTCGGACATGATCATGGACGACGAGCGCGACGAGCGCGTCAAGGAAGTGGTCGATCGCCTGCAGTGGGAAGGTCCGGTCTACGTGATCTCGGCCATCTCCAAGCAGGGTACCGAGCAGCTCAGCCGCGACCTGATGCGCTATCTCGAAGACCGCGCCGATCGCCTGGCCAACGACCCGGCCTACGCCCAAGAGCTGGCCGAGCTCGATCAGCGTATCGAAGACGAAGCCCGTGCTCAGTTGCAGGCCCTGGACGATGCCCGCACCCTGCGCCGCACTGGCGTCAAGAGCGTGCATGACATCGGCGACGATGACGACTGGGATGATGATTTCGAGGACGACGAAGACGGTCCGGAAATCATTTACGTGCGCGACTGACCGGTTGCAGTACACTAAACGCCGCTCAAATGAGCGGCGTTTTGGTATCTACAGATTCGACATAGGTTGGAAGAAGATGCGAAGCAAGGTGACGGGCGCGAAGCGCTGGGTCGTGAAGATCGGCAGCGCCCTGCTGACCGCGGATGGCAAGGGCCTGGACCGCGGCGCCATGGGTGTTTGGGTCGAGCAGATGGTGGCCTTGCGCGAAGCAGGCGTGGAACTGGTGCTGGTCTCCTCCGGAGCCGTGGCCGCCGGCATGAGCCAGCTCGGTTGGAGCAAGCGACCGAGCGCGATGAACGAGCTGCAGGCCGCTGCTTCGCTGGGCCAGATGCGCCTGGTGCAGGCTTGGGAGTCGAGCTTCGGCGAGCACGGCAAGCACACCGCGCAGATTCTTCTGACCCACGACGACCTTTCCGACCGCAAGCGTTACCTCAATGCCCGCAGCACCCTGCGCACCCTGGTTGACCTGGGTGTGGTGCCGGTGATCAACGAGAACGACACCGTGGTCACCGACGAGATCCGCTTTGGCGACAACGACACCCTGGCCGCATTGGTGGCCAACCTGGTCGAAGCCGACTTGCTGGTGATCCTCACCGACCGTGACGGCATGTTCGACGCCGACCCACGCAACAACCCCGATGCCCAGCTGATCTTCGAAGCGCGCGCCGATGATCCGGCGCTGGATGCCGTGGCTGGCAGCACCGGTGGTGCGCTGGGCCGTGGCGGCATGCAGACCAAGCTGCGCGCTGCGCGTCTGGCAGCGCGTTCCGGCGCCCACACCATCATCGTCGGCGGGCGCATCGAGCGCGTGCTCGATCGGCTCAAGGCCGGGGAGCGCCTGGGCACCTTGCTGTCGCCCGAGCGCGGCATGCTCGCGGCGCGCAAGCAGTGGCTGGCTGGCCACTTGCAGACCCGTGGCACCCTTGTGCTCGACGCCGGTGCCGTACAGGCCCTGCGTGGGGCCAACAAGAGCCTGTTGCCGGTTGGGGTGAAAACCGTCCAAGGCAGCTTCCGGCGTGGCGAGATGGTGGTCTGCGTCGGCCCTGATGGCCAAGAGGTCGCGCGCGGCCTGGCCAACTACAGTGCCCTGGAGGCGCAGAAGATCATCGGCCAGCCGTCCGATGCCATCGAAGCCCTGCTCGGCTATAGCGCCGAGCCTGAGCTGGTGCACCGCGATAACCTGGTTCTGGTCTGAGGAAATGACTGTGTTGAAAAGGCTGATTGCCGTGGCGGCGCTGGCGCTGCCGATGGTCGCGAGTGCCGAGGAAGTTGGCCAGGTGTCCACCGTGTTCAAGTTCGTCGGGCCTAATGACCGGATTGTCGTCGAGGCGTTCGATGATCCCAAGGTCGAGGGCGTGACCTGCTACCTGTCGCGGGCCAAGACCGGGGGTTTGAAGGGTGGTTTAGGCTTGGCCGAGGATCGCGCCGAGGCGTCGATTGCTTGCCGCCAGGTTGGGCCGATCAACTTCAAGGGCGAACTCAAGGATGGCGAGGAAGTGTTCAAGGAACGCACCTCGCTGGTGTTCAAGACCATGCAGGTGGTGCGTTTCCTCGACAAGAAGCGCAATACCTTGGTCTATCTGGTGTACAGCGACCGCCTGATCGAAGGCAGCCCGCAAAATGCGGTGACGGCGATTCCGATCGTGCCGTGGGCACAGTAAGACTGCGTTGAAATGATCGCGGGGCAAGCCCGCTCCCACGATGCCATCCCGCCATGCTGGGTGGGCTTCGTGGGAGCGGGCTTGCCCCGCGAGGGTTCTACGCCCTGATCAGGCCAATTCTTCGGCCTGATCTTCGCGAACGATGGCCTTCACTTCATCGATGCGGCTGATGTACTTCCAGTCCGACTCGTCGATGTAGATACCATTGGGCCCGCTACCCCCTTCCAGATCGATTGCCACCCGCGCCGACACCTGCGGCTTGACGCTCGCCAGAATCGGCACGAAGCCCAGTTGCTGGCTGGTTTCCAGCAGCGCCGCCTGGTTGCGTTCGTCGATGTCTGCCGCCTCGTCGAGGTAGTAGGGCAGGCGAATACGTCCGGCCAGGTCACGGTCCATCAGGTGCAGCAACAAGTACATGTTGGTCAGCGCCTTGATGGTCATGGTGGTGCCGTTGGAGGCGGCGCCGTCGATGTCGGCGTGGATCACCGGCTGGCTGTTGATCTTGGTGATCTCGAACGCCAGTTCGAACAGGTCCTTGAGGCCCAGCTGGTTGTGGTTGGCCGCCACCAGCCGCGCCAGATACTCCTTGGCCTCTTCGTTCTTGTGATCCTGGTCGGCGCTCTGGGTCAGGTCGAACACCGACAGGGTTTCGCCTTCTTCGTACTGGCCGGCGCTGTGGATGATCTGGTCGATGTGCTTGAGCGCTTCCTTGTTCGGCGCCAGCACCACGCGGAAGCTCTCCAGGTTGGACACCTGGCGCTTGTTGATCTCGCGGTTGAACAGGGCCAGCTGGTGCTCGAGGCTGTCGTAGTCGCTGCGGATGTTGCGCAAGGTCCGGGCGATGTCGGTGACCGCGGCGCGGCGGGCCTTGGCCAGGGTCAGGGCTTCTTCGGTGCGGTGCGAATAGGCGTTGATCAGCAGCTGCAGGCGACGCTCCATGTCGTCTTCGCTGTCGAACTTGGCCACGCCCTTGAGGCGTACCTGGGCGTACAGCGCCTCGATCTGGTTGTCGACCCGTTGCAGGCCCTGCCAGCTGTCCTGATAGTCGTTGAGCAGCGGCAGCAGGTTGTCCATCGAGTCGTCCACCGGCTCCATGAATGGCGTGCCGAACGGAAGGTCGGCCGGCAGCAGCTGACGACGACGCAGGGCGTCTTCGAGGGTGCGTTGCTTGGCTTCGAGGTCGGCGATTTGCCGGCCCACCAGTTGCAGCTTGGCCGAGAGCTGCTGAACGCGCTCGGTGAACGCATCGCTGGAGCGCTTGAGCTCGTCCTGGGCCGCTTCCAGCTGGCTCAGTTGCTCCAGCTTCTCCGGCTCTTCAGCGCTCAGGGTTTCAGTACGGCGGAAGTCTTCCAGGGCTTTCTGCGCATCCAGTACCTGCTGGTACAGGGCTTCGGTCTGGGCCTTGCTCGCCGAACGGTCAGCGGCTACTGCTTGCTGGGTCCTGAGCTGCTTGAGCTCGCGATCCAGGCGGTCTTTCTGGTCGCGCAGGGCGGCGCGGTCGGCCAGTGCTTGCAACGCTGGCGGATCGATGTGCGACAGGTCGATGGACAGGCCAGGCGCTTCGAAACGCTCGCCCTTGAAGCTATCGAGCACGGCTTCCAGGGATTTCACCCACAGGTCGCTGTCGTCCAGTTCGATGCCGCGCTCGCCCAGCGGCAGGCTGAACAGGGCGCCGTTGAACAGGCGCATCAGGCGGTCGACGTCCTGTTGCGAGAACTCTTCGCGCAGGCGGGCGTAGCTGTTGTTGTCGGCGTGGTCGAGCTGCTGCTTGACCGCTTTGACGCGCTTTTCCAGATCGCGCACGCGCTCGTCGAGGTCTTCGGCAGAGAACTGCCGCGACTGGGCCAGGGCGCCGGCCAGCTCATCGTGGGCGTCCTTGGCAGCGAGCAACTGCTGCTCCAGGACCTTGACGTCGGTGACCAGGGCAAAGCGATGCTTGAGCACCGACAGTTCGCCCAACCAGCGCTGGATGCCGGTGATCTCGCGCTCCAGGCGCATCAGCTCCTGGGTGCCGCCGCGCTGGTCGTTTTGCAGGCGGTCCTGCTCGGCGCGGTAGTGCTCAGACTGGATCACCAGCTCTTCCTTGCGCGCCATGGCGTAGTCCTGCCAGGTGCCCAGCAGGTTGTCGAGCAGCGGCGACAGGCGATGCAGCTTGCCGCGCAGGATGTCGCGCTGGGCCACGCCGCCAGCCAGGGCCTCGACCAGTGGCCCGGCAGCGACCAGGGCGTTGTAGTCGCCTTCCATACGGCGTACGTCGCGGAAGGCTTCTTCGCAGGCGGCGATGTAGTCGACGCTACCCGAGCGCAGGCTGTGCTCGAAGGCATCGAGGAACAGCTGCTTGAGCTTGGCAGCAGTGATCTCGCGCATGTGCAGCAGGTTGATGAACAGGGCGCGGAAGGTCTTCAGGCTCTGTTCGCTGGTCGAGCGCAGCGGGATCAGGGTCAAGTCCAACGGCACCGAGGTGTGGCCGCCCACCAGCAGTCGACGCAGCTCGTCTGGCTTGAGCTCGTAGGCCTTCAGGCCGTTGCGCTCAAGGTTGGTGAACAGCTCTTTCTGGCGCAGGCAGGTGTCGTCTTTCTGGTAGTGGGCCAGGTCCAGCTCGCCCTGGTAGGCGAAGAACTGGTGGCCGAAACCGCCGCCTGGGCCGCGGCCGACCACGCCGATCACGTGCGGGCCGTGCGGCAGGTTCAGTTCGCAGAGGATGTAGCTGGTGTCGCTGGCAAAGTAGAAGCGCCGCGACTGCTCCAGGCTGTACTTGCCGAAGCTCATGTCGGACATGCGCGCCAGGATCGGGAACTGCAAGGCGTTGATCGAGGCGGACTTGCCCAGGTTGTTGGCGCCGTAGACCGACAGCGGGTGTTCCAGGGGGAACAGGCCCAGGCTGTAGCCGGCGGTGTTGAGCAATGCGAAGCGGCGGATGCCGTAGCGTTCCTGGCTCATGCGTCAATCTCCTGTTGCTCTTCGCGGATGGCCCGGGCAAGGGCGTCTTCTTCGCTTTCCTCGCCGTCGAACGGGCTCAGGTCGAGCGGGTCGTCGGTGCGCGCCAGCTCCTCGGGGCTTTCTTCTTCGACCAGTACCGGCGTCGGCAGGGGCAGGTCGCTGTGCAGGGTGGCGGCCAGGTCACGGTCCTGCTGGACCGACAGGCACACATCGAGGAAGCGGTGCATCGGCGGCAGGAAGCGGTAGATACCACCTTCTTCATGAGCGAAGCCCAGCTGGGTCATGCGCCGCAGGATCTTTTCTTCCAGCTCGTCGACGGTCTGCACTTCGGCCTGGATGAACAGGTCGCGGTATTTTTCCAGCAGCGACGGCAGTTCATCGCGGCCAATGCTGCCGCCATCGAGCACGGCAATCGGGTCGCGGCCCTGGTCGGCCAGGTGCTCGACCAGGATGAAGGTGAACAGCGAGAGGCGCTGGGCGGTCTTGTTGACCTGCGCGGCAGCCAGCTCCGGAACGAAATAGTAGAAGCCGCGGGTATCGCACACCAGCTCGAAGCCCAGGGCCTTGAACAGGGTGCGGTACTGGTCCTGGAAGTTCGACAGTTGGGCGTACAGCTCCGGGTCGCGGCGGCTGACATGGAAGCCCTTGAACAGCTCGCGGAAGATCGGCGCGAGCTGGGACAGTTCGGAAAGATCAAGATGCATTGGCTGGGCTCGCGTTGGATTCAGGCGATGGTGCGGTCAGGGCGAACGAGCGCAGACTCACCAGGTGTTCACGGGTGGTGTAGTCACGCCGTTCGAGGCGTTCGCGGCTGAAGCGCTTTTCTCGCGACAGGCGCGAGAACCAGTACAGCAGTTCGTCGGTGGCGCCTTCGGGCTCCTGCTCCAGCAGCCAGACCATCAGGTCGGGCAGGGGCAGGGCGTCCTGGCAGCGTTCGAGCATTTCCTTGACTGTGCGCGGCGCGCGCGGTGCCGGGCCCTTGTTGGTCTTGTGCGCCTTGGGGAAGCGCGCAGGCTTGGGCTCGAAGCGGGCCAGGGCATAGACGTAGGCCTCGACCTGGCTGGCGCTGCCGAGGAAGGTGCTCTGCGGACGGGTGAACATCGGCATCGCCGCCTGTGGCACGGCGTCGATGCCCTTGCGGCGGATCACCGAAAGGGCGAGGGCGGCGCCACGGGTCACGGCGTTATGCCGGCGCGCTTCTTCGCGCAGCGGCAGCAGCAGCTCGCGGGCGTGACGCAGGGTCAGCTGGGCGCTGGTCTGCATCTCGAGGATGCGCGCGTGGGTGCGCAGCAACATGTCGTCATCGACCAGGTGACCGAGTCGCGCCTGTTCGCCGAGCAGGCGCAGCAGCACGGTCTCGACCTTGCGCACGCCTTGCTCGAAAGCGCCGTCGGCGTTGACCAG
Organism: Pseudomonas sp. Je.1.5.c; assembly: GCF_051129895.1. Lineage (NCBI taxonomy): Bacteria > Pseudomonadati > Pseudomonadota > Gammaproteobacteria > Pseudomonadales > Pseudomonadaceae > Pseudomonas > Pseudomonas sp. Je.1.5.c. The sequence continues at coordinate 14,366 of NZ_JBCPSP010000017.1, read as the reverse complement.
CTGGATCATCGGCTCGACGTACTCGTCCCAGGTCGCCAGGACCTCGGCATAGCGCTGACGCAGGGGGATCTGGCGGTTGCTGGTCTTGGCCCGTTCGGCCACGGCGACCAACGCCTGCTCGTCGTTGTCGAGCTTCTTGAGGACGTCGCGCACACGCATGTCGAGCAGGCGCAGCTGGCGCGCCAAATCGTCGCTGTCGCGGTTGTCGAAGGCGTCCTGGATATGCCCGGCCAACCGCTCCAGGTGGCGCAGGTAGGCTTCGATCTCCAGGCACAGGCCCAGGCGGTGTTCGCGGCGCAGGTAGGCGAGGAAGTCGTGGATCTGGGCGTTGAGCTCGAAACGGTTCGGGCTTTTCGCCACCGGCACCAGGATATCCAGGCGGATCCACACATCGAGTAGCTGGGTGATGTCCTGTGGGGTGCTTTCCACCTGCTGGCGGCCCAGTTGCTGGCGCAGCTCGATCAGGCTCAGGGTGCCCTGGTCGAAACGCTCGCACAGCGGCTCGATCAATGCCCAGTGTTCGGCTAGGGCGCGCAGGACGCGCTTGGGTTCGATCATTGGCGGGTCGACTCGTTGCCAAGTTAAAAGCGGCGATTGTACTGCATCCGGGGGGGAGGATTTCACCCCTTGGTCTGTAATGAGGATTTGCAGGGTCTGCAGCGCCCTTATCGCGGGACAGATACGTAGGAGCCGCGTGGGAGCGGGCTTGCCCCGCGATGGCGGCAGTACAGGCAACAAATTTCCGCCAGCCAGTAGCGGCGCAAGCGGGCCAAGGGCGGTAGAATGGCCGACTGACTTCTCCCTGGATGACCGTGCTGTGCTGATCGAGTCCCGCCGCCGCGCCTACCTTTGCGCCATGCAAGTGGTGCATTGGCTGCCGCGCGCCGAACTGCCGTTCGCCGCGCCGTCGCGCCCGGAGCTGCTGTTGCCGCAGGCGCCAGTCGAGGACATCGAGTTCGACGTCCGCCCTGCCGCGCCCAGCGCTACGCCGCCGCCAGCTGCGCCACAAGCGCGCTCCGGCGAACGACCGAAAATCGAGATACCTCGCCCAGCCAGCACCGCCAAGCCTGCGCCCAAGGCGGTCGAGGCCGAAGAAACCGCGCCTGGGGTACGCCCGGCACCGGTGCCACCGCCACGTTTTGCTTTGCAGCTGCTGCGCGCCGGCAGTTGCCTGCTGTTGGTCGAGCTTGCCACCGGTCAGCCGTTCCAGAGCCGCGACCCGTCCTACCTGCTGCTCAAGGACATGCTGCGCGCCGCCGGTCTGCCCGATGCGCCGCAACTCATCGGCGAGCCGGTGCGCTGGCCGCTGCTGGTGCGCGGCAATATGGACCAAGGCCCGGAAGCCGCCCGCGATTTCGTCCAGGGTTTTATCCAGGCGCGGTTGGAAGAAACCCCCTGCACCTGCCTGTGGCTGGTCGGCCTGCCAGCGCTGCGCTTTGCCGCTGAAGTTCAGACTGAAGCCTATTACCAAGAACTGAAGGTCGACGGTCTGGGCGATGCCTGGGCCTTGCCTGGTCTTGAACTGTTGATGGACGAGCCGCAACGCAAAGCGGACGTCTGGCAAGCGATGCGCCAGCTGATGGCGCGCTGGAAGAGCGTTGAATGAGTGATTCGATCAGTTTCCGCCCGATGACCGAGGCGGATCTGGATGCCGTGCTTAAGATCGAATATGCCGCGTTCAGCCATCCCTGGACCCGTGGAATCTTCCAGGATGCGCTCAAGTCATATGAAGTGTGGCTGATGTTCGACGGTCAGCAGCAGGTTGGACATGGCGTGATCAACGTGATCATCGATGAGGCGCATCTGCTCAATATCACCGTCAAGCCGGAAAACCAGGGCTGCGGGCTGGGCCTGCGCCTGCTCGAGCACCTGATGGCACGGGCCTATCAGCTCAACGGCCGCGAGTGCTTCCTGGAAGTACGCGCCAGCAACCAGTCGGCCTACCGCCTGTACGAACGCTACGGATTCAACGAAGTCGGTCGGCGTCGGGACTACTACCCGATGGCTGGCGGACGCGAAGACGCCCTGGTGATGGCCTGCACTCTATTCGAAGAGTGACCCCGCGGGGGTAGGTCGAGTCACACAGGCATAACCTGATGAGGCAAGACCATGCACGACCTGCAGGAATTGATCGACAACAACCAGCGCTGGGCGGATGCCATTACCCAGCGCGATCCCGATTTCTTTGCCAAGCTGGCCCGCCAGCAGACGCCGGAATTTCTCTGGATCGGCTGCTCCGATGCGCGGGTGCCGGCCAACGAGATCGTCGGCATGCTGCCGGGTGATCTGTTCGTGCACCGCAACGTCGCCAACGTGGTGTTGCACACCGACCTCAACTGCTTGTCGGTGATTCAGTACGCGGTCGAAGTGCTCAAGGTCAAACACATCCTGGTGACCGGCCACTATGGCTGCGGCGGGGTGCGTGCGGCCATGCAGGACCGTCAGCTGGGCCTGATCGATGGCTGGCTGCGCTCGATCCGCGATCTGTACTACGAGAAGCGTGGCGAGCTGGCCAAGCTGGACAGCATCGATGCGCAGGTCGATCGTCTGTGCGAGCTGAACGTGATCCAGCAGGTGGCCAATGTGGCGCACACCAGCATCGTCCAGAATGCCTGGCACCGGGGGCAGGAGCTGTCGATCCATGGTTGCATCTATGGCATCAAGGATGGCCGCTGGAAGAGCCTGGACACCACCATCAGCGGCTTTGCCCAGTTGCCGCCGCAGTATCGCTTGCGGCCATTGGAATAAAGCCCCTGAGTATTGCCTGAGCAGGGGTGGCCTGTTCGCGGGCAAGCCCGCACCAGGACGACACACATCCCTGTGGATGCGGGCTTGCCCGCGAACGAGTCGCGCAGCGGCTCGCCGTGCTTAACTGCATCTCAGGCAGCCGACGGATAGGGGGCAGGGATGGAGCGAGCAAGGAAACTGATACTGGCAGCGGGTCTGCTGAGCGCTGCTGTCACCCAGGCCGACGAGCGCGACCTGTGGATGTTCGCCCAATGGGCGGGAGACCATCAGACCCGGCCGTTTCGCCAGATGCTGGTCGATGCTCGCCTCTACGGCATCGTGCCGATCCATCAATTGCTGCGTTCAGCCTCCGATTGGCGCCTGTGCCGGGCTTCACCCTTCGCCGTACCGCCCGCCAGCCAGTGGCCGGCGGTACGCTCGACCCTGGCCTTGATCAAGACCCTCGACGACCGGGGCGCGCTGCGCCAATTCGAGGTGGTCTCGGCCTATCGCGAGCCCCGCCTCAACGCCTGCGCCGGGGGCGCGGTGGGTAGCGCGCATACCCGGGCGTTCGCTGTCGACCTGTTGTTGCCCGCCTGGGCCGATCCCAATCCACTGTGCAGCTTCTGGCAGCAACACGGCCAGGCCTGGAACATGGGCTTGGGTCGCTATCCGTCGGGGCGCATTCATATCGACACGGCGGGCTATCGAACCTGGGGTGGTGATGGCAGCGCTGGTTCGTCGTTCTGCGTCAAGCCCAAGTGAGTCAGGCAAGCCTGGCATTGGTTGATCACCCATTGTGCGAAGCGTTGCCGTTGGCTGCCGTCTTGCAGCGGTTGCGGGCTGAGCAGGTGATAGGCCGAGCCGTCCCGCAGGAAGCCGAATGGGGCTTGTAGCTGGCCACTGTCCAGCTCGTCACGCACCATCAGCGCCGAGGCGGTCGCCAGCCCTAGACCGGCGCTGGCGGCCTGGATCGACAGATAAAAATGCTCATAGTCACTGCGCTCGGTATGCCGGGCGTGTTGCTTGCTCAAGCGCAGCCAACTGCTCCAGGCGTCTGCCCGGGTGCGGCTGTGCAGCAGGCGTTGGCCATCCAGGCGCTGATCCTGGCCTGGGCGGCAGACCGGGCCGACCCATTCGTCACAGATCTTCAGGCTGTGCAGCTGGCGGTCCCAGTGAAAATCATCGCGGCGCAGCGCCAGGTCGATACCGCCGCGGGCGAAATCCACCGGGCCGCCGGCCGCGACCAGATGCAGCTGGATATCTGGATGGGCAGCGTGAAAGCCGGGCAGGCGGGGGATCAGCCAGCGCATGGCGATGGTCGGCTCGCAGGACAGTACCAGCACCTTGTCCTGCTCTTGTTGCTGCACGCGCTGCACGGCGCTTTGCAGTTGCTCGAAGATCGATTGGGTCGCGGCGTGCAAATCGCGCCCGGCGGGGGTGAGGAAAATCGCCCGGTTGCGCCGCTCGAACAGCGCCACTCCGAGGCTCTCTTCAAGCAGGCGCACCTGGCGGCTGACCGCACCGTGGGTGACGTGCAGGTGCTCGGCGGCGCGCACGAAGCTCTCGGTTTGTGCGGCGATGTCGAAGTAGCGAAAGGCGTTAAGTGGGGGTGTTTTCATTTTTTTGGCGTCGGTTGTGCGGGCCTCATCGCGGGGCAAGCCCGCTCCCACGGGGGCCATGTCATTTCTGTAGGAGCGGCCCCGCGATGATGCCGGTACAGACAAGATAATGTGTGAATAAAACTAGCAGATTAGTCGCACTATAAATCGATTTTTACCTGTGGATAAGCCTTCGATAATCAGCGCTCTGTGCATTTTCATCGTCTATCGAGGACATATCCTGTGAATGAATTGATCGCCGTCGCCCTGTTTACCATCCTGGCTGTCATCAGCCCGGGCGCGGACTTTGCCATGGTCACCCGCAGCAGTTATGCACAGGGCCGCAAAGCTGGACTGGCAGCCGCGTTGGGCATTGCATTGGGCGTGCAGGTGCATGTGCTGTACACCGTGCTGGGGATTGCCGTGATCATCAGCCAAAGCCCGGCGCTGTTTTTGGCCATGAAAGTGCTGGGGGCGGGTTACTTGATCTACTTGGGCTACAAGTCGCTGACCAACACCACGCGGATTCGCCTTGATGGGCTCGGGCAGGATGACAGTGCAAGCCTGTGGATGGCATTGCGCAGCGGCTTTCTGACCAACGCGCTAAACCCCAAGACCATGCTGTTCGTGGTCAGTGCCTATACCCAGGTGGTCCAGCCAGGTAGCCCATTGGCAGTGGACTTCGCCTATGGCGCATTCATGTCCGTGGCCCATTGGCTGTGGTTCAGCCTGGTGGCGGTGTTCTTTTCCAGTGCAGCCTTGCGCAAGGCCATGATCGAGCGGCAGGTGGTGGTCGATCGGCTGATAGGTGTAGCACTGATTGGCCTGGGCTTGGCGGTGATGGTGTCAGGCGTGCGCTGATGGCTTTTGCCCGGACAAAGAAAAAGGGCTTACCTTGCGGTAAGCCCTTTTCGAATTTGGTGGCTACACAGGGACTTGAACCCCGGACCCCAGCATTATGAATGCTATGCTCTAACCAACTGAGCTATGTAGCCAACTGGCGCGCATTATTCTCTTCAAACGCCCCTCTGTCAACACTCATTTCAAAAAAAATTTACACGCTTTCAAACGCTTAGCCGGCTAGGGCCGATTCAGCGGACGATCAGCCACTGCCCAAGCAGGCTGTGCAGCTGCAATTGCTGTTCGCTGGCGAGCTGCTCCAGGCTTTCTGCCGAGCGATCCAGGTTGAAGTCGCCACTGACGCGGCGATAGGCGGTTTGCTCATCCATCAGCCAGACGCGCTTGCCCTGGTAGCCGGCCAAGCGCTGCAGGACCTGCGCCAATGGCACGTCCTTGGCCAGCAAGTGACCGTTGCGCCAGGCATCGGCGTACTTGGCGTCGATCTTCTGTACCGGATCGATGCGGCTGTCGGAGAAGGTCACCCGTTCGCCGGCCGACACCATGCGTTGGTCGCCCCCCTGAATAACCATCGCCTTGCCGTTGAGCACCACCAGTTCGTCGTGCGCGGGCGTGCGAGCGATCATCAGGCGAGTGCCAAACACCTGGATCCGCGCATCGTCGACCTGTACTTCCATTGCCCGACCATCGAGCATCACCTCCAGATAGACTTGCCCTTGCACCAGGTGCAATTGGCGGGTGCGGCCACGCAGATCGACGTTCATCGCGCTGGCGCTGTCCAGGTGCAGGGTCGATCCGTCGGCCAGGCGCACACTGCGCCGCTCGCCGCTGGCGGTATGCAGCTCGCTGGCAAGGCGCTGCATCAGCGGCCAGTAGAGGTAAGCCAGGGCTGCCAGCAGCAACAGGAACAGTGCCGCCAAAACCTTGCCCAGATGGCTGCGACGGGCCTTGAGCAGGCGTGGCCGCGGCCGCGCTGTGGGCGGCTTGAGCTGCTGCCAGTACGCCTCGAGTTCGGCATAGGCACGGGCATTGTCAGGCTCCTGGCACCAGGCGGCGAAGGCGCGGCGTAGCTGCTCGTCGCTACCGGGCTGGCGCAGGCGGGAGAACCACTCCAGCGCCTCGCGTTCGGGATCGGGCTGAAGCTGCAGGGCGGGCATCGGGCTCATGGTCGGGTTGCTCGCGAAAAAGGGCGTAGTCGCGCAATGTGGCAGGGCAATGTGCCATGGATGCTAAATATATTGAGAACCATTTACAAGTGCGTGGCGGACCGGTGGCAAAAAAGCTAGCTATGTATCTATTTGTTTCCCGATAATCGGATCCCAAACCTGCGGACGGATATCTAGCCCATGGCCATCAGTAGTACCCAGACCACCACCCCTGTGTCGGCTGCCCAAGGCGCCAACCCCTTGGTGATGCGCATCATCGGCTTTTGCGCGCTGGCGCATCTGATCAACGACCTGATCCAGTCGGTGCTGCCGGCTATTTATCCGATGCTCAAGGCCAACTACGACCTGAGCTTCGCCCAGATCGGCCTGATCACCCTGACGTTCCAGATCACCGCCTCGCTGTTGCAGCCGTGGGTAGGTTTTTTCACCGACAAGCGTCCGACCCCTAACTTGCTGCCGCTGGGCACCCTGTGCACGCTGGTGGGGATTGTGATGCTGGCGTTTGTCGGCAGCTTCCCGATGATTCTGCTGGCCTCGGCGCTGGTCGGCATCGGCTCCTCGACCTTCCACCCAGAAACCTCGCGTATCGCCCGCCTGGCCTCGGGCGGGCGCTTTGGCCTGGCCCAGTCGACCTTCCAGGTCGGGGGCAACGCCGGTTCCGCGTTCGGCCCGTTGCTGGCGGCGGCGATCGTCATTCCGTTCGGCCAGAGCCATGTCGCCTGGTTTGGCCTGGCAGGGCTGTTCTTCTTTGCCGTGACGCTGATGCTGCGCCGCTGGTACAAGGCCCACCTCAACCAGGCCAAGGCGCGCAAGGCGGTGCAGGCGACCCATGGCCTGTCGCGCCAGCGGGTGATCGCTGCGCTGATCGTGCTCGGCCTGCTGGTGTTCTCCAAGTACTTCTATATGGCCAGTTTCACCAGCTACTTCACCTTCTATTTGATCGAGAAGTTCGACCTGTCGGTGGCCAGCTCCCAGCTGCATCTGTTCCTGTTCCTCGGTGCGGTGGCGGCGGGGACCTTCTTCGGTGGGCCGATTGGTGATCGCATCGGGCGCAAGGCGGTAATCTGGTTCTCGATTCTTGGGGTGGCGCCGTTCACCCTGGCCCTGCCGTATGCCGACCTGTTCTGGACGACGGTGCTGAGCCTGGTGATCGGCTTTATCCTCGCCTCGGCGTTTTCGGCCATCGTGGTGTATGCCCAGGAACTGGTGCCGGGCAATGTCGGCATGATTGCCGGGATCTTCTTCGGCCTGATGTTTGGCTTTGGCGGGATTGGCGCGGCGCTGCTCGGCTATGTGGCCGACTTGCGCGGGATCGAGTATGTGTATGGGTTGTGCTCGTATCTGCCGCTGTTTGGCTTGTTGGCGGTGTTCTTGCCGTCTACGGGTAAGCGCTGAGATGGTTGGGACCGCTTCGCGCTCCATCGCAGGCACGCCAGCGCCTACAAGGATCGCGCGGTCCCAACAATTGACGAATCGATCAGCCTTGGCCTAGAGTGCCGCCTCCTCTTTACCTGCGTAGTCGATGCAATGCGCCGTACTCAGCGTCTCCTCCAAGCCCGCCAGCCTGCTGCCCAGGCCTGTCGGCGTGCCTGGCCGAGCGACACGGTGCTCAAGCGGCGACGCAGCGTGCTGTTTGCCTTCACCTTCTCGCCACACCTTGCCCTGAGCTGATCCGCGTGCCTGCGTCCAACGCCTCCCCGGCGTGATTGCGGGCGTTCGCGTGCGAACATTTTTCAGTGATTTTAAGCCGACCGGGCCAGCAAGGCCTGGGTGCGTCGGCTTGCAAGGAGTGGTAATGAACATGCGTTTGCTGGCGGGCCTGTTGTTCGCCGTTTCGGTCGTGGGTTTCAGCCTGGGGGCGAGCCTGCCGCTGGTGTCGTTGCGTCTGCATGAGGCGGGCGCGAGCACCCTTGAGATCGGTATTTTGTCGGCCATTCCGGCAGCGGGCATGATGCTTTCGGCGTTCATGGTCGATGCCTGCTGCCGGCACCTGACCCGGCGCTCCATCTACCTGCTGTGCTTTAGCCTGTGCACCTTGAGCATTGGCTTGCTGGAGTGGGCGTTCTCCTCGGTCTGGCTGCTGGCGCTACTGCGCCTGGGGTTGGGCCTGGGCATGGGGATTGCGATCATCCTTGGCGAGTCGTGGGTCAACGAGCTGTGCCCTGAGCACAATCGCGGCAAGATCATGGCCTTGTATGCGACTAGCTTCACCGGGTTCCAGGTGCTGGGGCCGGCGATGCTGGCGGTGGTCGGTGCCAACAGCCCTTGGGTCACCGGCGTGGTGACGGCCTGCTATGGCCTGGCCTTGCTGTGCATCCTGGTGACCGTGCCGAACGACCATGTGCAGCACGAAGATGACGGCGAGAAGAGCTTCACCCTGGCCGGGTTCTTCCGCGTGGCCCCGGCGCTGTGCGTGGCCGTGCTGTTTTTCTCGTTCTTCGACGCCGTGGTGCTGTCGTTGCTGCCGGTATACGCCAGCAGCCATGGCTTTGCCGTGGCGGTGGCGGCTCTGATGGTGACCGTGGTGTTCGCTGGCGACATGCTGTTCCAGTTGCCGTTGGGCTGGTTGGCTGACCGGGTCGAGCGGACCGGGTTGCATTTGCTCTGCGGTTTGATAGCGATGGCGATCGGTATCGCTCTGCCGTGGCTGCTCAACCTGACCTGGCTGCTGTGGCCGATGCTGGTGCTGCTGGGCGCGGTTGCCGGTGGCATCTATACCTTGGCGCTGGTGTTGATCGGTCAGCGCTTCAAGGGCCGTGACCTGGTTACGGCCAATGCCAGCGTCGGCTTGCTGTGGGGTGTCGGCAGCCTGGTCGGGCCATTGGTCAGTGGCGCGGCGATGGGCGTTGCCCCGCACGGCTTGCCGATGGCCCTGGCGCTGATGGCGGGGTTGTTCGTGTGCTTTGCCCGGCAGTCGTATCGCCGGGCAGGAAGGCTCAAGGCGGTGGCTGAGTAATGTCTTTACCGTGAACGAGGGCAGAGCCCTCGTTTGGCTCAGAAAGTCCCGCGCAGGGTTACCGACACATTGCGCGGATCACCCCAGTAATAGCCCGTGGCAGTCGTACCAATCTGTCGGTAGTACTTCTTGTCGAACAGGTTATTGGCATTCAACTGAACCGTGTAGTTATCGTTGAAGCGGTATTTGATTAGCGCGTTGTAGACCGCATATCCCGATTGGGTTGCCTTGGCGGTGCCACTTTGCGCGTAGATATTGCTCTGCGCCTGCACGCCGCCGCCAACGGTCCAGGCATCCAGTGCACCTGGCAGGCGATAGCTGCTGAACACGCGCAGCATGTGCTCAGGGTCGGTGGTGCGGATGGCGTCGCCATTGGTGGCCGCCGTGTTCTTTACATACTCGGTTGTGTTGTAGGTATAGCCGCCTGTTAGCTGCCAGCCGGGTAAGACCTCGCCGCTCACTTCCAGGTCGATGCCTTCGCTGCGGCTCTTGCCAGAGGCGATTTTGCAGCGAGCGGTACCACCGCCGCAGCCGGGTTCTGTCGAGAAGTCATCTACCGGCGTGCCGACTTGGTTTATACGGAAAAAGGCCAGCGAGGTATTCAGGCGCCCGTCATAGAACTCGCCTTTGATCCCGGTCTCGTAAGCCTCGCCCACTACCGGGTCGAGCACCGTCAGGTTCTTATCCACAACCGTCTGCGGGTTGAAGATTTCGGTATAGCTGGCGTAGACGCTGAAGTTGTCATTCAGGTCGTAGATAAGCGCCGCGTAGGGCACGATCTCTTCGTCGATGCTGAATGTCTTGTCAGCTGCAGCGGCGAACTCCTGTTCGTAGTCGTACCAATTGATCCGTGCGCCGATTACGGCGGTCAATGGATCTGCCAGGGAAATCCGCCATGTCGCATGTGCCGCCTCTTGAGTAGTGCGCGTGCGTAACGGATGGGGGATACCGTCAATGGTGGGCTCTGGCAAGCTGGTCTTGGGGTCCCAGTGGCGGATGTCGATGATGTCCGAGTACACCACGCGATTGGTGCCGGAGGCGTAGGAGTCGTTGCGGATTCGCTCTACTCCCAACATCAATTCGTGGGTGCGGCCCAACAGCTCGAAGGGGCCATTGAGGGTAGCGCTGAGGTTGTTCTGGAGACTTTCACCGCCGTCCCCTTCAGTGACCTGGTAGGTCATCAAGTAAGGGTTGGTGGCGCTGGCTCGCGACATGTAGGTTTGTTTGAAACCATTGTCGTCCAGCTCGAAGTGAGTGCGCAGGGCCATCAGCTTGAGCGTCCAGTCGTTGTCGAAGCGATGCTCGAGTTCTGCGAAGGTCTGCAGATTGCTGCGATCCCAGCGATTCCATTCGGCGCCCAGATACGTGCTACGGCCCAGTGGCAGGGGCGAGCCGTCGAAATTGGCCGGCAAATTGCCCCAGGCTCCGGTGGCATCGAGCTTGGTCCATTCAACGCCGGTAGTCAGTGTTGTGCTCTCGCTCAAGTCGAAGGCCAATTGGCCGGAGAAGGCCTCCTTGCGCTCCATCCGCGAATCCTGGAACAGGTCGCGGTCATCATGCACGGCGATGACTCGGCCGCGAACGTTACCCGTTTCGTTCAGCGGGCCGGAAACATCGGCGACATAGCGCTGAGCGTTCCACGAGCCCAAGGTGACCAAGCCCTGGGCCTGAAAGTCGTGGGTCGGTCGTTTGCGCACCAGGTTGACGGTGCCGGATGGGTTGCCCGCGCCGCGCAACATGCCGGTTGCGCCGCGCAGGATTTCGGCGCGGTCGATGAAGGCCGAATCGCTCTGAATGAATGAACCACCGCCGCTGCTTTGCACCACGGTGGCGCCGTCATACTGGATGGCATCGATGGCGAAGCCGCGGGAGTAATACTGAACGCGTTCGCTGTCGGTGTAGTTGACCACCACCCCCGGCGTCTGCTCGAGCAAGTTGGTGAGGTTGGTGATGTTCTGATCGTCGATGCGCTGGCGGGTGACCACGGTTACCGACTGCGGGGTATGGCGCAGGGTCTGTGGCATCTTGCCGATGGTCACCGCGCCAGTCGTGTAGGAACCGGTGTTTTCAGTGACTTCACCCAAGCGATTGCTGGAAATGCTGGTCGCTCCCAACTCCAAGGCAGAGCCAGTGTCGATTGCCGGGATCAACAAAAAGCTCTTGTCACTCTCCTGTTGCACCTGCACGTCGCTGCCCTGCAACACAATCGACAGGGCCTGGGCGCTGTCATAGTGGCCTTGCACACCGCGGGTGGTCTTGCCTTGCAGGCTGTTCGCATCGAACGACAGGTTCAGGCCACCTTGCCGGGCCATCTGGTCCAGCGCAGGGGCCAATGGGCCAGCGGCAATGTTCCAGTCCAACTGCTGGCTCTGGCTGGCCGCTGCGTGGGCCACCAGCGGCAGCGCGCAGCTGCTCGCCAGGCTCAAGCCGAGCACGGCGGCGCGTACGGCGTGGCGTAGCCTGTCTTTGCGGGGAGAACAAAGGTGAATCATGACGCGCTCCTGAAGGTTGTGAAGACCACTTTTCGGGCTTTGTTCCTTCAGGCCGATCGAGAATGAGATTCCACCTCATTTATTTTCAGGTTTTTCATGCAGCCCCGATGCTGACCCAATAGCGCGTGCGGTAGTCGATCCGCAGCGGCAGGCTGCGCGCCAGCAGCTGGAGGATTTGCTCGGTGTCGGCCAGTTGATAGGTGCCGGACACTTTCAGATCGGCTACCTCAGGTGCGCAGCGCAACAGCCCCGGGCGATAACGCGACAGTTCAGCGGTAAATTCGCTGAGCGGCATCTGCTGCACGCTGAGTACGCCATCGGTCCAGCCCCAGGGGTCGCCATGCACCAGCGCTGGCTGGATTGCGCCGGACGCGTCCAGCTGCAGCACTTGGCCTGGGTACACTTGGCGTAACGGCGCCGAGTGGGGCATCAGGGTGACCTCGCCGCGGCGCACTGCCAGCAACAGGCCTTGAGCGTTTTCTCGCAGTAACAGTTGGCCGTCGTGGGTGCTCAACGCACCGAGTTGGGTGTCGATGATGAAAGGGCGTTTGTCGTTGGCATTGCTGTCCAGGGTCAGCTCGCCGCGAATCAGCGTCAGCAGGCGTTGATCGGCGTTGTAGCGCAAGTCGATGGCGCTGGCGGTGTTGAGCTGGATGCGGCTGCCGTCGCTGCCTTGCACGTCACGTCGCTCGCCAGTGGCGGTACTGCTGTCGGCCAGCAGGGCGGGTAGGCCCAGCGGCTCGCGCGCCGCCCAACCGAGGCTGCCACCCACCGCCAGGACGGCGAGCAGCTTGAGATGATCGCGCCGACTGATCTGCTGGCGCCGGCTGCCTTCGAGGGTGCGCCGGCTGAGGTCGCTGGGCAGGCCGGCGAGTTCGTCGCTCAGCGTGCTCACCCGCTGCCAGGCCAAGGCGTTGTGCGGGTGGCTGGTCAGCCACTGCTGGAACTGCCGCTCGGTGCGCGCACTGGGTTCGTCGAAGCGCAGTTTTACCAGCCAGTCGATGGCTTGATCGACCTGGGCTTGTGCGGGAATGCGCTCAGGCGTCGGCATAGCGCAACCGATAGCAGGTGCCCAGGGCCTTGGCCAAGTCACGTTCGATGGTCGCGCGCGAGACATCCAGGCGCAGGGCGATCTGGGCGATGCTCAGACCATCGAGTTGGGCCAGTAGAAAAGCCTGGCGCACCCGCGGTTTCAACTGGTGCAGGGCACGGTCCAGGCGTTCGAGGGTGTCGAGAATCACCCGTCGATACTCTTCGCTGGGCGCCTCGCCTTCTGGCAAGTTGGCCAGGCTCTCTTGATAAGCCCGCTCCAGCGCCCGACGGCGGAACTGATCGATCATCAGGCCACGGGCGATGCTGCTCAGGTAGGCGCGTGGCTCTTTCAACGGCGAAACCTGGCGCGCCCGCAGCAGGCGCACGAAGGTGTCCTGGGCCAGGTCGGCGGCGTTCTCCCGGCAACCGACCCGGGCCTTGAGCCAGCCGCGCAGCCAAGCATGATGGGACTGATAGAGCAGATCGATTTCGGCCGGCTTGAGCGTGTCGTTCATCTGCATCGTGGCAACGGCCTTGACCCTGGAAGTAACTGCGTTTGTTAATAGTTCTCAATTCTAGGCGGGGTCGATGAGCCAGGGCAACGGTATACCAGGAAATTATCGCGCAAGATCCGGCGTTTCCCCGATAAACGGCTGGGCTAAAGTGATAATGCTGTTCACACAAGATTTTTGGGCCGCTCTGCGCCCCTTCGCGGGCAAGCCCGCGAAGGGGCGCAGAGCGGCCCAAAAGCAGGCGACAAGGGCTTTGAGTGAACCGTATTAGGGCTAAGATGAAGGTTTTCTGCACTGGGTAGTCGTCGATGATTCTGGCCGATCTTTCGCCCGCCGCGTTTCGCGAAGCTGCAGATTATCTCGCGGCGCTCGATCCGCACTGGTCCCAGCACATTGCTGCGACCGGGCCCTGTCTGCATCAGGCAACGCCCGGGCGCGAGCCCTATGAAGCGCTGGTGCGAGCGATTGCCTACCAGCAACTGCATGCGCGTGCGGCCGAGGCGATCCTGGGGCGGATGCTGGCACTGTTTCCTGGTTCGGCATTTCCCAGCCCTGATCAACTGCTGGCGATCCGCCCCGAGGCGTTGCGCGCCTGTGGCTTTTCAGCGAGCAAGTTGGCGACCGTGCAGGGCATTGCCCAGGCCCGCCTGGACGGTATCGTGCCCAGTCGTGAGCAAGCGCTGGGGCTTACCGATGAGGTGCTGATCGAGCGGCTGGTGACCTTGCGTGGAGTAGGGCGGTGGACAGTGGAGATGCTCTTGATCTACTGCCTGGAGCGCTCGGACATACTGCCTGTGGATGATTTCGGCGTGCGCGAAGGCTATCGGCGGATCAAGGGCCTGGACAAGGCGCCGACACCCGCCCAGATGAGATCGCTGGCCAGTGTGTGGAGCCCGCACCGGACGGTGGCCGCCTGGTATCTGTGGCGGGCGGTAGGTTGATGGGGCTGCGCTGCCGCGCAGGGAAACAGGGTTCCAGCGTGGGAGCGGGCTTGCCCCGCGATCACCGGCAAAGCCGGTGCC